>DASZPU010000757.1:0-5402 GCA_035550195.1 Nannocystaceae bacterium | reverse complement strand
GCGCTGCGCTGCGTGGCGCAGCGCAGCGGGATCGTGCTCGAGCCCGCCTTCGACGATGACCTCGCCGCCGAGCGGTCGCACCGCCGTCTCGACGTCGCCGGCATCGGCGCTCGCGCACGCGACCACGACGGGGACCGCGGCATGCTCGTCGACGACGCGCAGATGATCGCGCCGCGGGGCCGCGCTGGTGCTCGGAGAGGGAACCGCCATGGGAGGGTCTCGGGACTCCATCGCCCGAAGTGGCCCGCGCTTGAACCACGCCTTTGGGTGTCCCGAAGCGGTCGCGGTGCTACGCTTGCAGCGCATTGGGCCCATCGCGACCGATCCTGCGGATCCGCTCCCCGATCATCGGGCGCGCCGAGCAGATCTTCGAGCTCGGCGATGCGCCGGTGACGATCGGCCGCGCGGACGAGTGCGACATCGTGTTGCTCGAGCAGGCCGCGTCGCGCTTGCATGCGCGGCTCTTGCCCGGCGCCGAGGGTTGGACGGTGGTCGACGAGGGCAGCGACGCCGGCGTGTTCGTCAACGGCCAACGCGTGACGCGAGCGCTGCTGCGCGACGGCGACACCGTGCGCGTCGGCGCGACCGATCTGCAGCTGGTCGAGCGTCCGGCGTCGCAACCGACGGTGGTGGGTGCGACGCGTCCACCGTCCGCGCAGGGCTTCGATGCATCGATCGGTCACGCGCCCACGGTCGGACCCAACGAGCTGCCCGCGCACGCACCCGCTGCGCCGGCACCCGCTCCGCCCGCGCCTGCGCCCGCGATCGCACCCGCACGCGCGCCCGCACCTGTGCGCGCGCCCGCTCCCGCGCCGCCGCCGCTGGCCTCGGCGCCCTCGTTCGTCGACTTCGGCGACGTGGGCCGCCCGGTGATCGAGCCCTCGGCACCATCGTTCGTCGGCTTCGGCCCGGAGCCGACCCCACCACGCGCACCTCGTGCATCGCACGGCTCGTTCTCGGGCGAGCTCGCCGACGAGCCCTCACGCATCGAACGCAGCGAGCACCACGAGCACGGCTCGCGCCTCGGCACGTGGCTCGTGGTGATCGGCCTCTTCGCCGCGCTCACCACCGGCGTCGTCGTGCTCGCCTACGACGTCACGTGGGCCGACTTCGTAGAGATCTTCTACTACGATTGAACGAGTGCAGCTCGAGCCCGACGTGGCTTCGCCACGGCGGACAGCGAGCACGAATCGTCGCGGCAGGAAGAGCGCCGGAGGGCGCGACCAAAACTAGCCGTCGGTATCGATGTACACGCGGCCCTTGGGCAGCGAGTAGGTGACGCGCCAGTTGGCCATGAGCGCGCTGTTGAGATAGCCCCCGAGCTCGAAGCCGGTGCCGGTGAGCACGTCGCCCATGCCGGAATCCGGGGGCGTGTTCACCAGCACGTGCGCACCGACGCCGGCGACCTGCTTGTCACCGACCGCGAGCTTGTCGACGTAGAGGATCTTGAGGCCGTTGGTCGGATCCTCGGGATTCTCGACCGTGCGCGGCAGATACCCACTCTTCAAGAACTGCTTCTTCGCGACCGACACGCCCGCGGGGAAGAGCCCGCCGAGATAGACGTAGAAGCGATAGTCCGAGCCGTTGAGCGCGATCGGAATCGCCGGCCAGTGGAACGCGTGCACGGTGAGCAAGAGGAACGGCAGCTCGACCATGCCCTCGGGCGCAGCCGCGGGCGCGTCCTTCGTGACGGAGAGCGTGTGCTTGGGGAAGTCGAAGGCGAGCGAGCCGAACGCCTGCAGCGCCTGACGGCCGAGCACCATGCCGGGCTTCTCGCCGATCATCGCGAAGCCCTCGAGCGAGCGCGCGATCGCGGGCACCTTCTCGAGCTTCAGATCGCCGAACTTGATCTCCGGCACGATCACGATCGGCTGCTCTTCGGCGCCGTCGATCGGCTTGAACTTGCCGACCTCGGGAAGCTTCAGCGTCTTGGCGAGATCGGCATCGATGAGGCACTCCTCGCGCCCCTCGAAGAACACGACCTGCCCGAACTCGCCGCCGATCACTGCGCCCGAGTACTTGAGCCCCGAGCCCGCGTTGAGGTTCGCGTCGGAGCTGCCGGTCGCGCCGGTGACCTGGAAGAACGGGCCCTTGCCGGCGAGCGGTCGCACGAACGCGGCGAACGCCTGCACGAGCGGGAGCAGCGTGTCCTTCGCGGGCAGCAGCTTGAAGATCTCGTCGACCTCTTTCGCGGCCGAGTCGAAGTCGCCGATCGAGTAGTGCGACCAGAACTTCGTGAGCCGCGGATCGACCTGCTTCTTGTCCTCTTCGATCAGCACGTCCTGCAGCTTCGCGGCCTCGGCGTGCTGACCCGAGGCCTGCAGGTTGCGCGCGAGCCCGAGCACCGCACCGAAGTTCTTCGGCGAGAGCTCGACCGCCTTCTTGTACGCCTCGGTCGAGCCGTCGAAGTCACCGGCACGCCAGCGCGCCGCACCGAGCACGGTGTACGCGTCGGCATCCTTCTCGTCGGTCTTCAGCGCTTCTTCGGCGCGCTTGGTCGCCGACACGTAACGACCGACCTCGAGATCCTTGTTGGCGAGCTCGACGAGCGTCGCCGCCTTCGCGGTCTTCTTCGCTTCGGCGACCTTCGCCGCAGCATCTTCCTGCGTCTGGATCGGGCCCTTGCTGCCCTTCTTGTTCTTGCCGCACGCAGGCAGCGTGAACGCAGAGGCGACGAGCAGCGCGAAGAAGCGAGACGAGCGAGCGGATGGGCGATACGACATCGAAGGGCTCCCGCTGGGGCGGCGCGCAGGATACCTCTGCAAGGGCGGCATCGCCGAACGGAAATTCCCCGCGCGCGTACGGTGGACAACCGCCGGCCGGCCGCGCGCTTACGGGCCGTCCGCGGGTTTCCCTGCGTCAGGCGGCGCGCCGGCTCTCGCGGCCAGCGCGAGCAGCACGGCGCCGGGCAGCGCCATCGCGGCCGCGCCGAGCAGCTGCAGCGCGAACATCGAGGCCACGAAGGCGGCTGCGGCGGTCGCGAGCCCGCCCTCGAGGGCACCGAGCAGGAGCGTGAGCGCGGCCCCGGATCCGACCTGGTAGGTGCCGGCCTGCGCGGGCCCGCCGGGGAGCTGGATCGACAGGCCGACGATCGCGACCATCGCAGTCGCACCCGCGGCGGAGATCGGCACGCCGCACGCGTGCGCGACCAGCCACAGCTGCAGCACGGTGATCGCCCAGTAGACCAGCGAGACGAGCACGAGCGCGACCCAGCGCTGCGCGCCGAGCAGCGCGGCGAAGGCCTCGGCGACGCGACCGGCCGCGCGCCCGCAGAAGCGCGACGCGGCCTCGCCGAAGAGGCCACCGAGCTTCGCGGCGATCGCTCGCGCACGCGCGGGTGATCGCGCAGCGACGAGCGCGACCACGAGCGCGCCGGTGAACGCGAGCGTCATGAGCTGACCGAAGCGCTGCACGCTGCCGAGGTACTCGTGCACGAGCGCGTGGTTCGGCTGCGCCGCGGCGAGCCCCCCGAAGAGCATCGCGCAGATGAGCACGCCATCGATGACGCGCTCGAGCGCGACGGCCCCGACGGATTCCGCGAGCCCGACGCCTTCTTGCCGCCCCTGCGCGAGCAGGATCGGCCGCGAGGCTTCGCCGAGCTTGAGCGGCATCAACAAGAGCACGAGGAACGACACGAAGCCGCTGCCGTAGAGCACGCGACGATCGAAGCGGCCGCCCTGCGCGAGTGGGTCGAGCGCGTACTGCAATCGCATCGCGCGCAGCGTCGCGTAGACGGGATGTAACGCGCACGCGCAGACGAACAGCATCGGCTGCGGCATCGACAGTTCGTCGGGCCACAGCTCGATCGCGAAGTGCTCGCGCGCGAGCCACAGGAACAGCGCCGAGGCGAGCAGCGAGACCAGCCACAAGAGCGCGGTGGTCCGCGTGGATCGCTTGCCCGTCGCGCTCACGGCTGCGGCGCTTGCACCAGCCGTTTCTATCACGATCTCCTCGGGCATCGTCGTGCTGGTTTGCTAGCATCGCGGCGCCGCATGCCCGACCTCTTGCCGTGCGTCGAAGTCGAGCCACGCGAGGCGCGGGTGATCGCGCGCGCGTCGGTGATCTGGTTGCACGGCCTCGGCGCCGACGGTCACGACTTCGAGCCGGTGGTGCCGATGCTGCAGACGCGAGCGGTGCGCTACGTGTTTCCGCATGCGCCCGCGTTGGCGGTGACGATCAACGGCGGCTACGTGATGCCGGCGTGGTACGACATCCGCTCGCTCGACTTCGACGATCCCGATCGCGAAGACGAAGCCCAGATCGCCGAGTCGACGCGACAGATCGAATTGCTGATCGCACGCGAGCGACTGCGCGGTATCCCGAGCGATCGCATCGTGCTCGCGGGCTTCAGCCAAGGCGCCGCGATGGCGATGCACGTCGGCGTGCGTCATGCGAACACGCTCGCGGGGTTGGTGGTGCTCTCGGGCTACCTCGTGTGTGCGGATCGCTTCGCGGCCGAGCGCAGCGCAGTGAACCTCGCGACACCGGTGCTGCAGTGTCACGGTCGCTTCGACGACGTGGTGCCGATCGCCGCGGGCCGCGACGCGCACGCCGAGCTGCAACGGACCGCTACACCCGGTACACCGCTGTCGTGGCACGACTACGCGATGGCGCACGAGGTGTGCCCCGAGGAGCTGGAAGTGATCGGAGCGTGGTTGCGCGCACGCCTCGACTAGCTTCGGCTGGCTCGGGTTGTTTCGACGCACCGAGACGCACACGGGACGAACCGGGTTCTTCGCGCTTGGCCAGCGAGGACTTGGCTTTCCCGCGTCGTTCGGGCTAGCCTGCAGACCTTCCACCCTGGACCAACCTGAGGAGATTCCCAATGTCTAAGACGCTTGCTTGGCTGACCCTGCCCGCTTTCGCCCTCTCGCTCGCCGGCTGTCCCGCCGATGACGACGGCACGAGCACCACGAACAACGAGACCGGCTCGGAGTCGTCGACGACGAACACCACGTCCGCGACGATGACGACGGACATGACCACGTCGATGACGACGGATATGACCACGTCGATGACGACGGACATGACCACGACCATGACGACGGAGGCGGACTCGTCGAGCAGCACGGATCCGACGGACGCGGACTCGTCGAGCAGCGGAAGCGGAAGCAGCGACTCGGGCAGCAGCGACAGTGGGTCGACCGGCGAGGTCGATGCCTGCGCCCCCGACGCGATGGACGACGAGTGTGCGATGTGCACGAAGGAAAACTGCTGTGAGCCGCTGACTGCGTGCTACGCGGATCCTGGCTGCGCCTGCTTCGCCCAGTGCGTGAACGAGATGGGCGTGGCGGGGATCTTCACGTGCGGCAACATGATGAACTGCGACACTGGTGGTACGCCGCCCCTGTTCAACCCGGTCATCATGTGCGTCATGGACCCTGAGATGGGTTGTCCGGTCT
>DASZPU010000756.1:0-4806 GCA_035550195.1 Nannocystaceae bacterium | reverse complement strand
CGGAGCTGCCCGGCGGTGAGGTCGCGCAGACGACGACGCAGGGGCGCGGCCAGGCTCGGCACCTCGCCGGAGCTCGCGAGCCCCGCGGCCGCCGTGAGCACCTCCGTGGGCATCGTGCTCGCGCCGCGGCCGTGCAAGAGGCACAGCGCACCCCCGCGGTCGGCATCGAACGGCACGTCCCCGGCGGAAATCTCGGAGCCACACACGCAGCAGTGATCGAGCGCCGGCAGGTGACCGAGCTGTTGCAGCAGCGCGAGCTCGTAGCGGCGCAGCACCAACGGATCGGGCGGGCTCGCGATCGTGATCGCGATCGCCTCGTGCAGGGTCGTGAAGAGATCGGGCTCGACGTGGTGCTCCTCGGTGAGCGCGTCGGTGAGCTCGCACAGATACGCGACGAACGCGAAGCGCGAGAGATCGCGCCCGAGCGCCCCGTGATCGAGCCGCGGTGTGAACGCGTCGAGCCGCCACAAGCCGGTGCGCGGTGGATGCAGCTCGGCCGTGCCCACCGCTCCGCCGCCCAGCCCACCCGCGAAGCGACGCTTGCTCTTCTTCGCACCGCGCGCGGCACAGCGCACCTTGCCGTGCTCCGCGGTGAACAGCACCGCGAGCACGTCGGCTTCGCCGAGCGGTCGCGTGGCCAGCACGATCGCTTCGCAGCGCGATGCCCCCTTCACCCGCCGACTCCGAGCAGCGCGGACGCCAACCAGAAGTAGAACAGCAGGCCGATCACGTCGACCGCAGTGGTGACGAAGGGGCCGGTGGCGATCGCCGGATCGACGCCGAGGCGATCGAGCGCGAGCGGTGTGCACGTGCCGACCGCGGCTGCGACGGTCATCGAGCCCGCACAGCCGGCTGCGACCACGACCCCGAGTCGCCACGGCTCCGCGTGCGCCTTGCCGACCCACAGCGCGACGAAGCCGATCAGCAGGCCGTAGATGAGCCCGAGCGATGCGCCGAGGCCGACCTCGCGCGAGACGACGGCGCGCAGGCGCTCGGCCTCGAGGAAGCCGACCGCGAGGCCACGCACGACGATCGTCGAGCTCTGCATGCCGACGTTGCCGCCCATGCCCGCGACCACCGGCATGAAGAACGCGAGCGCGGGCACGTCGGCGAGCGCGGTGTCGAAGCCCGAGAGGCTCATCGCCGCGATCGATCCACCCGCCGCCGCGGCCATGAGCCAACGCCAGCGCACGCGCAAGCTCTCCCAGAACGCGCGCGACTGCGCGAGCTCCTGGCCTGCACCCGCCATCTTGAGGATGTCTTCGGTGGCCTCTTCGCGGATGACGTCGACGACGTCGTCGACCTCGATGACGCCGAGCAGCACGCCTTGCGCATCGACGACCGGCACCGTGACGAGGTCGTAGCGCGACACGACGTCGGCGACCTGTTCCTGATCGGTGTCGACGCGCACTGCGACGACCTCGGTCTGCATGATGTCGCGGACCTTCGCGCCCGGCTTGCTGATGACGAGCGTGCGCAGCTCGCAGGTGCCGACCAGCTTCCCACCCGGCTCGCACACGAACACGTAGAAGAGATTGCCGGGGAGATCTTCCGTCTGGTGCAGCGTGGAGATCGCCTCCGCCGCGGTCGCGTCGGGACCGACCGCGACGAAGTGCGGCGACATGATGCCGCCCGCCGTGTCGTCGTCGTACGCGAGCAGCTCCTCGAGCTCTTCGGCGTCGTCCTTGTCGAGCTTCGCGAGGATCGGCTCGAGTCGATCCGCATCGATGCGACCGAGGATGTCGACGGCGTCGTCGACGTTGAGCTCGTCGACGAGCTCGGCGGCCTGCTCCGGCGCGATGCGGCCCAAGAGCGCGCCGACGGCCTCGTAGCGCATCTTCGCGACCACAAGCGGTCGACGCTCGTTGGGCAGGAGCTGCAGCACCTGCTGCAGATCGTCGGGATCGAGGTTGTCGAGCTGCGAGGCGATCTGCACCTCGTCGAGCCGCGTCAGCGCGCGGCGAAGTCGTCGCAGATCCCCGCGCTTGAGCAGGTCGTGGATGCGCTCGGTCCGTATGCGCAGCTCGGCCACGGCGCCGGCATCATACGCGCCGCATGCTCGCCAACGCGAGCACGCACGACCGTCGCGTAGCGTCGATCAGGTGGGGTTGCCGGTGGCGCTGCCGACCAGGTTGAAGGCGGCGAGCACGACCATCGCGACGAACGCCGCGACCACGACCCACAAGAACACCGCGGGGCTCGGCAGACGCGCACGCACCTTCGCGACGAGGCCTTGGCTGTTGCCACCCTTCGCCCGCAAGCGCGGTGCGCTGCGCTTGATCGGCGCCGCGTCTTCGGGCGGCGCCGCGATCGGCAAGCTCGGCGCACGACCGCCGCGACGGGCCGAGATCGCCGCGCGCTCCCGCTCGTAGAGCTGATCCATCACCGCTTGTACGTCGACGCCGAGGGCCCGCGCCGCACAGCGCAAGAAGCCCTTCACGAACACCGGACCCGGAAGCGCGTCGTAGCGATCTTCCTCGAGCAGCTCGAGGCTGCGTCGTGGGATCTTCGTCGCAGCTGCGAGCTGCTCGATGTTCATGCCGCGGCGTTTGCGTTGCTCACGCAAGAAACGTCCGGGTGACGGCGCGTCGGAGATCGCATCGTCGGAGGCACGCTCGCCGTCGGCGGGTGCCACCACACGAAGCAGGCCGTTGTCGCCGTGCATCGGGCGCGAGTTTGGCCCGGCACATGCGGGTGAGGCAAGTGCCCACGCACGCGCGAGGTTGAACAGCGCTCAGCGCGCTGAAGCGTCGGCCAACGCCGCGTCATTGCTCGGGTCCGAGCCGAGCAAACGTTGGCATTCGACGGCGAGACAGCTGCGCGGCGCGATCGCGACGCAGCTTTCGAAGGCGATCTTCGCGTCGTCGTCGAGCCCCGCACGCAGTCGCGCCGCACCGAGCACGCGGTGCGCGTCCTGGATCGGACAGCGCGAATTCTCGACGACGGTCGCGGCCTGCTCGATCGCCTGCTCGGTGAGCCCGGCCTCGAGATAGACCTGCGCGAGCCGATAGCGACCGACGCAGTAGTCGGGGTTGAGCAACACCGCTTGGCGCAGCTCGGAGGTCGCGGACACGAGATCACCCGCGTTGTAGTAGGCCCATCCGAGGTTCGCGAGCGCGGAGTAGCGATCGCTGTAGAACTTCTGTTCGAGCGCCTTGCGAGCGTGGGTGATCGCTTTTTCCGGCGCGGCGAAGTGGAGATCGACCACCGCGAGCGAGTTGTAGGCGCGACCTCGACCCGCGGCGCCGTCGTCGAAGTGCTCGGCGGCGGCGGTGAACGCCTCGCCCGCACGACGATGCAGCTCGCGTGCCCGCGTGCGCTGCTGCTCCGCGGCGTCGTCGGCGAGACACTGCTCGCCTTCGATCGCATCGATCAGCGTCTTGCCCTCGTGCAGGAGCAGCACGCCGCGCAGGTAGTACGAGTCCGCGTGTTTCGGATCGACCGCGAGCGCCCGCTCGAGCTGCAGCTTCGCGTCTTCGAACATCCCGTTGTGGAACGAGCCCACCGCGACGTCGTAGTGCTTGTCCGCGGCGCTGGTGCCGTCCGGTGATTCCTCCTGCTTGTGACGACCGGCGCACGCTGCGACGCCCAGCGCAGCGACCAGGAGCGCTGCGCAACGCAATGTTCGTGCGCGATCGCGGGCGAGCGCCCGCCGCGACAACGATGTCGTGGAGCTGTGCGAGCTTGCCATCCGCCGGACACTACCGCGCGGCCCGATCACGCCCAAAAAAGTTGTGTCGCCCCGTTCCCCGGCCCCGCGTCGAGCACCACGAGATCGTGGGGTCTCGGTCTGGATCCAACCACATCGGCACGACCATTCACACCGCGAGCCGACGACGCGCGAACACATTGCGGCCGCATCCCCGAACGTGGACCTGATCGGGTCGCATGCGTCCCGCGATTCGCGCCCGCGCGATCGAGAACTGGTTCTCGCGGGGTGCCCTGGTATGCTGCCGTCGTGGCCGTCTCTTACCTCCTCGCGTTGCTCGACGCGCGTCCGAGTGGTCCGCCCTGGTCGGCGGACTGGCTCTCCGGCGTGCTCGCCGAGCAGCTGCACGCGCGGATCGCCCGCGCCGCCGAAGGTGGAACCACGCATCGACTCCGTGGGTGGAGCGTCGGCTCGGTGATCGGCAACGAGACGTTCGTGCAAGCGCGTCCGATCGTGCGCGACCCCAACAACGAGCCCATCGAAGACGTGCTGCGTACGCCCGCACACTGCACGATCGCGAGCTTCCAAGCCGGCACCGACGACGAGCGCTTCGCCGAGAGCAACCCCTCGATCCGCATGGCCCGCTTCCGTCGCTGGGTCGGCGTGCGTTCCGAGCCCGAGCTCGACGCCGACACGCGTCGGCGGATCCAAGCCGAGATCCCCGACTTCCTCGGACGCAGCCAGACGCTCGGCAACGACGGCGAGCTGGTGTTCCTGCGCTTCCTCGCGGCGCTGCATGCCGAGGGCGCGCTCGGTGGGCACTACGCGTCGCCGGATGCGGTCCGGCGCGCGCTGAAGATCACCGAGTCGTTGCTGGGCCCCGGCCCGATCAACTTCATGGTCGCCGACGGTCGCACGGTGGGCGTCATCCATCGCGGCGGCACGATGCTGGCGATCGCGCCGCCGAATCCCGGCGGACGCGCGCTCAAGTCCGACGAAGAGGCGCGCGTGCCGTGGCGCGGCAACCTGCTCTGGTTCGATCCCGGTCCGCCGCCCGAGACGCCACCGCCCGGTGCCGAGCGCATCGCCGAGGGCATCTTCACGATCGAGTGCCTGCGCCCGCACACCCTGCACCGGGATTAGTTCGACGCCTCGCG
>DASZPU010000755.1:0-6748 GCA_035550195.1 Nannocystaceae bacterium | reverse complement strand
GCTCGAACGCTCGCTCGAGCTCCGTGATGCCGACGCTGGTGGGCGCATCGCCGACGACACGCTCGAGATGCGTGACCGGAGCACGCGATGGCGCCGGTGCATGTGCACACGCAGCGCCGCCGAGCGCGAGCGAGATCAATGCGACACGAAGAGCGGGGGACGAGTGGAGCACAGGACCTCCAGAGACGTGTGAGCCCATTTCAGTATAGCCGCGGACGAGGGGCGGGCACGCTCGGTCCAGATACGCACGTGCCGGCCGCCTCGATCAGAAGACGGCCGGCCCGGCGATTCGTTCCCTTCGGACTCACTGGCCCGCGATCGGAACCGTGCGCGGACGATCCGCCGCGCGCTTCGGCAAGGTCAGCGTCAGCACGCCGGCCTCGAGCTTCGCAGCCACCGCCTCCAGGTCGATGCCGCGCGGCAGCGCGAGCGTACGCTCGAAGCTGTAGCTGCCGCGCTCGCGGTGCAGCGCCTTGCCGTCGGCACCCTTGCGCGCACCCTTGATCGTCAGTCGCTCGGGTGCGACGGCGATCTCGAGATCCGCAGGCGTGAGCCCGGGAACGTCGGCCTCGACCACGAAACGCTCTTCCTCTTCGCGGATGTCGAGCGGCAGCGCGACCGTGGTGGGCGCGCGCTTCGTCTCGAGATTGCCGAAGAGACGACGGCTGAGATCGTTGAGCTCGCGGTAGGGATCGTAGTTGAGCATCTGGGCGAACATCGGTGGTCTTGCTTTCTGGCCCATGCGCGGGCCGGCTGCTCCGATCGGCCGCGCACGCACACGCGCGGAGCGATTCGGAATCACGAAGTGAGTGGGTGGTGAGGGCCGCGGCGGGAAGCCAGTGCGGCCGAGGACAGCGCACAGGTTGGGTCGGGTCGCGAAGGCGTCAAGGGGGCTCGCCGGTGACGACGCGACCTTCGATGTCGCCCTCGACCCGCCCGCTCCAGACCACGCTGCGGGCGACCGTCGCGCCCGCACCCACGACCACGCCGGGCTCGAGCTGGACGTGCGGCCCCACGCGCGCACCGGCCTCGACGCGCACGCCGTCGCCGATCCACACCGGATCCACGATCGTCGCGCGCGCATCGATCGCGGCGCTCGCCGAGACTCCGCGCACGAACGCCGGTGCATACGGCAGCGGCACGCGGCCATCGAGCGCATTCGTCACGCCTTGCAGATAGCGCTCGATCGTCGAGTGCTCCCACCAATAGCGATCGGTGAGAAACCCGTAGAGCCCCGCGCCTTCGTCGAAGAGCTGGCGATACGCGGTACGGATGACGCACTGCTCGCCCTCGGGGGGCACGCGATCGATGAGCCGCGGCTGGATCACGTGGATGCCGGTGAACATCGTCGGCTTCGTGACCGGCGGCGGCACGTCGGCCACCGGCGTGCGACCGAGCAACCGCACCATGCGATCGTCGGCGGCGAGCTGCTGGCTACCCCACTTCTCCGCGTCGGGATCCTCGCGCACCACCATGGTCGCTTCGGCGCCGTTGCGAATGTGCTGCGCGAGCACGGCATGCAGATCGAGATCGACGAGCAGCTTCGCGTTCATCACCACGATCGGCGAGTCGTGGCCGTCGTCGATCAGCGCGCGCGCGTGACGGAGCCCGCCGCCGGTGCCGAGGATCTGCCCGTGCTCGCGCGAGTACGCGATCGCGACGCCGAGCGCGGAGCCATCGCCGAGCTCCGCTTCGATCTGCTCGCCGAGGTGATGGAGGTTGATCGCGATCTCGCGGATGCCGTGGTGGCGCAGGAACAGCACGGCCCACTTCACGAGCGGCGCGCCGACGACCGGCAGCATCGGCTTGGGCCGCGTGCGTCCGAGCTCGCCGAGCCGCGTGCCGTAGCCGGCCGCGAGGATCATCGCGCGTGGGGTCACGCCGCTCAGAATACCCACACGATGCTCTCGAGGATGAACATCGTGAGCGCGATGCCGCCGACCATGATGGCGATGACGCCGAGGCCGCGCGCGATGCCGGCGCGGGCGGCTGCACGCACCTGGGCCTCGAGCTCGACGAGGCCTTGGCGATCGGCGGGGTCGTGATCGCGCCGCAGCTCGGTGAGCGTGTCGATCGCCGCGCGCTCGTGGCTCTTCACCAGGCCCCACGCCATCACCGACAGGAACAGCGCGCCGCCGCCCAACAAGAAGATGCGCATGATGATCCGCCAGCGTCCCTGCACGACGCGCAGCTCTGCTTCGAGGCGTTGCCGGGTGACGAGCGCGACCGGCGGGCCATAGACCGCGGGCGGCAGCGTCGCGAGCAGGTAGTGCCGCGCCTGCGCGACCTCGGCGGGATCCAGCGCAGCGGCCTCGAGCACGCGCAGATAGCTGCGCTCGAGCTCGCCGTCGTAGCCACGCTCGACGCGCGGCGCATCGATCGCGGCACGGTGCGCAGCGAACAACGGCGCGAGGCTGGCCGCGCGCGTCGGATCGGCATCGGTGACGAGCACGCGCGCGAACGCAGTCGACTCGCCCGGCGCCGTGACGTGGTTGTGGGCCTCGAGCTGCGCGATGCCGGTGCCGGTCGTCGGTGCGGTCCATGGTCGCGGCGGCTCGCGCCCGATCACCGGCGGATGCATCACGTCGGTGAACGCACCGCTGCCGTCGTGCACGTCGACGTGGATCGCGAGCTTGTTCGACAAGCCCCACGCCTTCACCTCGATGGTGCCGCCGGGCGCGACGACGTCGGGCTCGACATCGATGTCGACACCGCCCGCGAAGCTGACCATCCGCAGCCGTCGCTTCACCGTGCCCGCGACGATCTCGACGCGGATGACGTCGCTGCCGAGCGGGCCCACGAGTCGCACGAGCCCGAGCGCATCGGTGGTGCCGCTGAAGAGGATCGGCGGCTTGCTCGGCACGCCGGTCTTGCCCATGAGCTCGCCTTCGACGAGCGACACCGTGACGCTGCCGACGTAGGGCTTGCCCTGCGGATCGGTGACGCGCACGAACAGCTCGTTGTCGAAGCCGGCGAGCAATCGTCCGGCCGCGCGCAGCACGATCGCCAACGAGGTGGTCTGCGCGTCGCTGTCGTCCGCGTACTGCAGCGTCGAGCCCGAGACGATCGGCGTGGGCAGGATCGGATCACGGTGCGCGACGACGTCCACGTCGATGCGCTCGTGGATCGGATCGACGCCTTTCGCGGTGAGATCGATGAAGAGCGCCGCGGGCCCGGGCACGAAGGACGCGGGCACCTCGAAGCTGCCTTCGCCGGCCGAGCCCTCCGCGGCGATGCCCAGCGGTGGCAGCTCGATGCGCGCCCCACCCTGCTCGAGCGTGGCGATCACGCGTGTGTCCGCGATCGGGCCACCGCGCTCCGCGACGATCTGCGCGCGAAGGGCCAATCGATCACCGGCATGCCACGTGCGCTCGACCTGCACGAGCAGCGAGTGCCGCACGTGCATCGTCGACACCCACAGGCTCAGCACGATCGCGATCGCGAGCCCGATGGGGCCGGCGATGACGAACACGCGCCCGAAACGAACACGTCGCAACGGCGACGTGATCAGATCGAAACCCTCGTCGTCCGCCGGAGACTGCGCGACCCGCTCGGCGGGCTCGCCGTCGTCCATCTCGTCGCGTTCGTCGTTCTCGCGCGGTGCCACGTTTCACCCTCGCCGCGACCCCGCGGCTGTCTTATAGTCCTCGCACCGCATGAAGGTCAGCGTCATTGGAACCGGGTACGTGGGTTTGGTCGCAGCCGCCGGCTTCGCCGAGCACGGCAACGATGTGATCTGCGCCGACATCGACGAACAGAAGATCGCACGCCTGCGGGCCGGCGAGATCCCGATCTTCGAGCCGGGCCTCGACGTGCTCGTGCAACGCAACAGCGAGGCCGGTCGTCTGCGCTTCACCACCGACAACGCCGAGGCCGCGCGCCACGGCGAGGTGATCTTCCTGGCCGTCGGCACGCCGTCGGCGCCCGATGGCTCGGCCAATCTCTCGTACCTCTTCGAGGCCGCGCGCGACATCGCGAAGCACCTCGACCACGATGTCGTCGTCGTCGACAAGAGCACGGTGCCGGTCGGCACGGCGGAGCGCATCGGTCGCATCATGGCCGAGCTCACCAAGCACAAGGTCGTCGTCGCGAGCAACCCGGAGTTCTTGAAGGAAGGCACCGCGGTCGACGACTTCCTGTATCCCGATCGCGTCGTCATCGGTACCGACGACGAGGACGCGCGCGAGCTGATGTCGCGGCTGTACCGGCCGTTCCTGCGCTCGAGCGATCGCATCGTGTACATGGACGCGCGCTCCGCCGAGGTCACCAAGTACGCTTGCAACGCGTACCTCGCCACGCGCGTGTCGTTCATCAACGACATCGCGAATCTGTGCGACCTGGTGGGTGCTGACGTCGAGCGGGTGCGCACCGGCATGGGTACGGACCCCCGCATCGGCAACAAGTTCCTGTATCCCGGCGTGGGCTATGGCGGCTCGTGCTTCCCCAAGGATACCCGCGCGTTGCTCGACACTGCGCGCGCGCACGGGCTCTCGCTGTCGCTGGTCGCGGCCGCCGAGCGCATCAACGAGGCGCAGAAGCTCCTGCTCGTGCGCAAGGCCCGTCAGCTCGTCGGCGACTTCGTCGGCAAGACCATCGCGCTGTGGGGTCTCGCCTTCAAGCCGAACACCGACGACGTGCGCGAAGCTCCGGCGCTCCGCATCGCCCGCGCAATGCTCACCGACGGCGCGAAGCTCAAGCTCCACGATCCCGAAGGTGGGCCCAACTTCCTCGCCGAGCTCGGCGAGAGCGGCGGTGCCACGCTCGTCGACGACATGTACGAAGCGGCCCGTGGCGCGCACGCACTGATGCTCGTCACCGAGTGGCGACAGTACCGTTCACCGGACTTCGATCGCCTCAAGCAGGTGATGGCCGAGCCCGTGCTGCTCGACGGTCGCAACCAGTGGGACCGCGCGCAGCTCGAAGCCGCCGGCTTCCGCTACGCCGGCGTCGGTCGCTGATCGTGCTTCACGACGAGTGGCGCGGCCGCGTCACTCGTCGACCCACTCGCTACCCGGGTCGAGCTCGAACGTGAAGTCGACGATGCGCGGCATCCCGTTGTAGGTCGGGAACGCGGCGCGATCGATCGCTTCCTTGATGCACGTCTTGAGCGAATCGTCCTTGTCGTGCTTGCTCGAGATCGATGCGTTGATGCCGAGCGGCTGCGAGTGCTTCGGGTTCAGCTTGACGCTGAGCGACACGTCGCCTTCGAGCTGCTTCTCGGCCTTCATGCCCTTGCGCGTCTTGTAGTCGGCGACGCACTGATCGACCCCGGGCAGCGATTTCTCGAACTCGCTTCGTACCGTGAAGTCGTCCGGCGTCTCGCCGCCTTCACCACCACCATCACCGAACTCGAAGCCGATGTCCGCGTTCGGATCGAAGGCTTGGATGCTCGCCTTCACCGTGCGACCGCCACGCTTGCCTTTGTCCACGCCCTTGCAGCCGAAGGCCACCAACGCACCGAGGGTCAACACACCGAGGGTCCGGATCGTCTGGCTGTGGGTCATGCGTCGTCTGCTGTGTCCGAATGTTAGCGTACCGCCAGCGCGGCGGCGGTTTTCGTAGACGGTGGCTCCACGGAGATTATTTCGCAGGTGGCCACGCTATGATGCTCGCCTCGGATGTCCGAAGCCGCGCATCCCGACGTGTCGGCGCAGTGTCCCTCATGCGGACTGCACGAGCTGGTCGTCGTCCAGCTGCAGCGCGGCCCCGACGGTACCTGGGTGCAACTCGACCGCGTCGGGCTGTTCTCCCGTCGCATCAAAGTGGATACGTCGGCACTGCGCGTGCAGATCGACGCGTGCCCGGTCTGTTTCGGGGCATGGTTCGATCCCGGTGAGCTCGATGTGCTCGCGGGTCAGCTCGAGGATGTCGAGCAAGTGCTCGACCCCGAATCGAAGCCCGGCAAGCGCGGCTGCGTGCTCGGACACGGTGCGATGTCCGAGCACAGCCTACCCGGTGTGATCTCGACCCCCGTCGATCGCTGCGCATCGTGCGGCGGCATCTGGCTCGACGGTCACGAGCGTCGCAAGCTCGCGAAGGCATCGACGAGCGAAGGTCAGGGCACGAAGACCGAGCGATGGTTCAAGCGCGGTGCGATCTGGGCGGCGCAGGTGCTCACGCATCTACCGGTCGAGGTCGACAACCCCGCACGCGGCACGCCCTGGGTCGTGTTCCTCGCGATCGCGACGTTCTTCACGGTCTTCATCGCGCAAGAGCTCGGCTACATCGACACCGAGTACTACGCGCTGTTGCCCGGCCGGCTCAAGCGCGACGGCGACTACGCGACGCTGTTCACGTACATGTTCATGCACGGCAGCTGGGCGCACTTGCTCGGCAACGTCTACTTCCTCTACACGTTCGGCGACAACATCGAGCACCTCTTCGGTCGCATACGCTTCGCGATCTTCTTCGTGGGCGCGGGACTCGTCGCGGGCGTCGTGCACGTGCTGCTCACCAAGAAGACCGGCATCCCCGTCGTCGGCGCGTCGGGATCGATCGCGGCCGTGCTCGCGGCGTATCTGTGGGCGTTCCCCCGCGCGCGACTGTTCCAGGTGATCCTCTGGGTGCAGCTCAAGATCCCGGTGTGGGCTTACCTCGTGGTGTGGGTGGGCTTCCACGTCTTGATGGGCTTCTGGGGCACCGGGAAGTTCGCGACCGAGACCGCATGGTTCGCGCATCTCGGCGGCTTCCTCATCGGGATCGCGGTCACGCCGCTGATGCTGAAGCTGCGGCGCAAGCAGATCGCGTC
>DASZPU010000754.1:0-5801 GCA_035550195.1 Nannocystaceae bacterium | reverse complement strand
CCGCGTGCGCAGCCGCGAGCCCGCGCGCGGCCTCGAGGTAGACGTCGAGGATCTCTCGCCAGCTCCGCGTGCGCCCGGCGAGCCACGCACGCGCGTGCGTGCCGACCACGAGCTCCATCGCGATGTAGCCGTGCTGGCCGTCGACCCCGACGTCGTGCACGACCACCACGTTGGGATGGGTGAGACGCGCGAGCGTCCGCGCCTCTCGCCACAGCCGCGCTGCGCGGCTGCTCTTGCCCAGGTCGTGCACCTTCAGCGCGACCTTGCGATCGAGGATCGTGTCGACCGCCTCGTAGACGACACCCATCGCGCCCGCGCCGATCACCCGCGCGATGCGATAGGTCTCCCCGATCACGAAGCCCTCGGGCAGATAGGCCTCGCGCAATCCGATCGCCGGCGCCGACGCGAGCGCGCGCAAGAGCGGGTCGTCGAAGTCGCTCTCGTCCGAGCGCGCCTCGAGCTCGTCCTTCGACGTGTCGTCCACGGTCATCGGCGGCGCGCGATTCTAGCCCGCCGGTCGAGCGCGAGCACGGAGCCACGGAGGCCCGCGCCCGCCTTTGTGACCGCGTGGAAAAAATCCGTCACACCCGCGAACGCGATCCTCCGTGGCCTCGAGGACAGGGAGCGACATCGTGTCACCACGACCATTCGACGCCGACGGCCACGTGCTCGAAGACGAGCAGGAGATCCATCGCTACATCGTCGCGGACGACGTCACGCCGGAGGAGTGGCCGGCGCTGCGGCTGTTCCCGACGATGGACGGATGGCATCGCGGCTTCCTCACCAACGCGGCCGAGCCCCACAAGATGGCGAAGCTCGCCGCGTCGGGTGACGGCCGCGGCCCGAGCGTGCAGACCTGGCGCGCGATGCTCGACGCGATCGATGCCGAGGGCGCGGTGCTGTTCCCGACGATCGGGCTCAGCATCGGACTGATCCAGGATCGTGCGTGGGCCGCCCTCGTGGCGGGCGCGTACAACCGCTGGGTCGACGCGACGTACGCGAGGCGCGACGATCGCATCTACGCCGCGGGGCTGCTGCCCGTGCAGGATCCGCTCGCCGCTGCGCGAGAGATCGCGCGCTGCCGCGCAGCCTCGCCGCGGATCCGCGTGATGTGCCTGCCCTCGGTCGTGAAGTCCGGCAAGAGCTACGGCCACCGCGACTACTGGCCGATCTACGCGGCGGCGCAGGCCCACGACATGCCGCTCGCGGTGCACGGCTCGCCGAGCTGGGGCTTCGGGCTCGATCACCTCGACGAGTTCGTCAAGGTGCACACGCTCTCGCACCCGATCCCGATCTTCGTGCAGCTCACCGATCTCTTGTTCTCCGGTGTGTTCGACGAATTCCCGCGGCTCAAGATCGCGTTCCTCGAAGCGGGCTGCGGCTGGGTGCCGTGGTTGCTCGACCGCCTCGACTACGAGCTGCGCTCGATCTTCGGCGGCGCGGTGCGGCGCCGACTGAAGCGCACGCCGCTCGAGGTGATGCGCGACAGCGATCAGTTCTGGGTGAGCGCGGAGACCGGCGAGTCGGGGATCAAAGCGTGCGTCGATGCCATCGGAGCGCAGCACGTCCTGTACGCGAGCGACTTCCCCCACGAGCCGACCACCGCGGCGATCCTCCGCGAGGTCGGCGAGCTCGCCGGTCGCGAAGATCTGACCCGCGACGCGCGCGAGCACATCCTGGCCCGCAACGCGCGGCGATTCCTGGGGCTGTCGTGAGCACCGCCCGCGTGTCGATCGTGCGACGCGACGAGCTGCCCGCCATCACGCAGGCGGTGGTGAACGGCGAGGTCCATCCGCTCGGCATCGTGAAGGACTTCCGGCGTCACGCGGGCGTCGCGGACTTCCTGCCCGCGCAGCTCCCGACGTCGTTCGCGTGGGTGCACCTCGGCGTCGGCGAGACGCTCGCACCCCACGTGCATCCCTGCGCGTCGATGATCGTCGTCGCCCGCGGCGAGGGCGAGTTGCTCGGCGATCTCGTCACCGCGCTGCGCGAGGGCGACGTCGTCATGGTGCCGCGCGGGCGCATGCACGGGTTCCGCGGCGGTGGGGCCGAGGGATTCTGGGCGCTGTCGATCCAGCTCGAGGAGCGCGGGCTGTACCAGGACGACGCCGACCCCCGGACCACGTTCGCCCGCGGCACGCGTGGCAGCGACGCCGCCGCGCTCGCGGCCTTGCTCGCACGCAACGACGATCACGCGCAGCGCTTCGCCGCGCACCGCATCTTCGCGCTCGCGAAGGACCATTGCTTCGAGCAACCCGCGCTGCGCCAAGCGTTGCTGACGCGGCTGCAGGTGTGGTCCGATCACTTCCAGCGGCTCTTGCGGGTGCGCGCTGCACTCTCCGACGATCCCGCGCTCGCCGAGACGCACCTGCGCGAGGAGCTCGGACACAACGAGCAGCTCGGCGCATCGTCGAGTGCGAGTCGCCACTGGGATCCGATCCTCTCGTCGACCAGCACGTGGTTCGTGTGGAAGACGCTCGTGGGCAGCGAGCCCGAGCGCGCGGTGCTCGTGCACCTCGTGCTCGAGGGCGCTGCGACGGTGTTCTACCGCAGCATGCGGAGTTGGTTCGCGACCGACGCCGCGTGCGCCCACTTCGAGCTGCACACCCACGTCGACGACCATCACGTGGCGATGGGCATCGATGCGCTGGCCCGCCACACCGCGCTCGATCTGGCGCAGCTCACCGAGCTGCAGACGCGTGGGTGGGACGTGATGATCGCGATGTTCGATCGCATCGTCGAGTCGCTCGAGCTCTCGGGATCGCGCGACGCGGCCGCGATCGCGCGATAGGTCGAGGATGCTATACTCGCGCTCGTGGCATCTTCGGCGCGCGCTTGGTCGGCGGTCTGTCTGTTCGCATGGTTCGGTTGTTTCTCGGAGTCGAGCCAGGACGACGACGACGACGATGCCACCAGCGCCAGCGCGAGCGACCCGACCTCGACATCCGCGTCGACGTCGACGAGCACGACGAGCGGCATGTCGACCGCGACCAGCGATCCCACGTCGCAGACCGATCCGTCGCTCGACGGCTCGAGCACGACCGAAGGCGAGTCGACCACCGATCCCACGGGCGCGTGCCCGGCCCCGGGCGACGCCGCGTGCAACGACACCGTGGCGGTCGTCGGCGAGCTGTGCTTCCTCGAGCCCGAGGCGAAGAACGGCGGCGACGAGCAGATCGGTGCGCTCGCGATCGCGGACATCGACGGTGACGACGTTCCCGATGTCGCGTTCGCCGACGGTGCCGACGGATTCGTGTCGTTCGTCGCGGGCGGCGAGGTACAGAACGCGAGCCCCAGCGCCGGCGAAATGCCGACGTGGTCGGTCGACGTGGGCCCGCTCGAAGATCGGATCGCGGTGGCGTTCGGGGGTGCGAGCGCGGAGGTCTACGTCGTGCGTTTCGACGGCATGGCGTCCACGGTCGATCCGCCCCTCGCCGCGCCGGGCATCTTCGCGACCGCGCGCTTCGGCGACTTCGACGACGATGGGCGACTCGATCTCGTGGTCGGCTCCGATTCCTCGGCGATGTTGTACGTGCACATGAACGACGGCTTCGGTCAGTTCGGCGGCGAGACCAGCATGCTCGACGTCGGACCGGTCTCCGGGATCACCGACCTGCGTGTGCTCGTCGACGACGACTTCGCCTACCCCGGCCTCGCGATCCTCACGCATGACGGCCGGCTGATCTGGACGCCGCCGAACGACTCCGGGCTCGGCGACTTCGTCGAGATCGATCCGATGCAGACCTACGGCGATCCCACCACCGGCAGGCTCGCCGCGGGTGACCTCGATGCCGACGGCGATGTCGATCTCGCGGTCGGCTTCGACGGTCGCGCGTTCGTGTTCCGCGCGAGCGAGCTGGGCTACATGGCACCGCAGTCGCTCGGCGACGCAGTCGTGGGCAACGTCGTGCCGACGATCGCCGACGTCGACAACGACGGACTACCCGACATATTGCTCGCGGATCCGGAAGAGACGGAGATCGAGATCTACGTCTCCGTCGGCGACGGCTTCATGGAAGCGGATCCGATCCAGGTGCCCGCGATGCCGCGTGGTGTCGGCGTCGCGGACTTCGACGAGGACTGCGCCGCGGATGTGGTCGCGCTCGGACCGGCGTGGTTCGAGGTCTCGCAATCGAATCCGTGAGCCGTCGACCCGACGCATACACGCGAGGCGTCGCGGTCAATTCTGCTCGCAGTCGTCCACTCCGCAGGGCTCCCATTGCGAGATGTGGCAATCGTAGAAATCCGGGGGGCGTTTGGTCCTGAAGTGCGACCACGTCTCGCCGGACGTCAGGTCCTGGCAGTCCTCGACGGGTGCTTGATTGCAGCGTTGGATGCACTCGACGCTGTGCACGGTGTCGACCAGGGCCCACTCCAGGTGGCATCCCGGCGGCGGCCACGGGAGATCCGGGAACTGCTCGACCTCGCCCTCGACCGCGATGCGCTCGCCCGGGTCGACCTCGAGCGGCTCGAAGGGCGGGAAGTCACCGTCGGTGGGATCCCACGGATCCACGGGCTCCCACCCCGGTCCATCGCACACCAAGACCTCCTGGAAGTCCTGCGCATCACGATTGCACATCGCGGTGTAGTGGCAGTTGAGCGCGAGCGCCGGTTCGTCGTGCGACGCCAGCTCGGGTGCCGCATCGTCGTGCGCCGCGGCGGCTTGCCCGTCGTCGCTGTCTTCGTCCGCCTCGATCTCCGTCGTCGCGTCGGCCACGCACGCCGCGACCAACACCAAGCTCAGCCACATAGTCTTTCTGGTCATCGTCACCTCCGCACGTATCGATTCGCGTGCGGCGATTTCGATCACGTAGACGTCGAGATTTCGTCCACCTCGGCCGGTGACACGAGTGCCGATGACGTGCGCCCACAGTTGTGCGAGTAATTTCGTCGTTGAGCGCGGACGGCGAGACCGGCGACGGGATCGACACCAACGTGGTGCAGAGCCTCGTCGCGCGGCGCATGTTCGACCCCGATGCGGAGCTGTACCGCATCGGTCGCTTCGCGGTGCTCGAGCGGCTCGGCACGGGTGGCATGGGCGTCGTATACGGCGCCTACGATCCCGAGCTCGATCGCCGCGTCGCGGTGAAGCTGCTCTTCGACGATGGTGACGACGGCGGTCGAGCAGCCGCGGTGCGCGAGGCCCAGGCGATGGCGCGGCTCGCCGATCCCAACGTCGCGGCCGTGTACGAGGTCGGCATCCACAAGGGCCGCACGTTCGTCGCGATGCAGCACGTGCGTGGGCAGAACCTTCGGCGTTGGGCCCAAGCACAACCGCGTGCGCTCCCCGAGATCCTCGCGGTCTATCGACAGGCCGCGCTCGGACTCGCGGCCGCGCACGAGGTCGGCGTCGTGCACCGCGACTTCAAGCCCGACAACGCGCTCGTCGACGACGATGGGCGCGTGCGCGTGGTCGACTTCGGGCTCGCCAGCATCGATGCCGGCCTGCGCACGCCCAGCGAAGCGGCGTCGCTCGGCGATCCCGAGCACGAGTCCACCGATCCGCTGACCGCTCGCCGAGGCGGCGGCACGCCGGCGTACATGGCCGCCGAGCAGTTCGGCGGCGAGCCCGGCGACGCGCGCTGCGATCAATTCGCGTGGTGCGTATCGCTGTGGGAAGCGTGCGTGGGTGCGCGACCGTTCGCCGGCCACGATTTCGCGTCGTTGGTCGCGGCGGTGCGCGACGATCGGATCCTCGAGCCACCTCCGCGTCGTCTGCCGCGTTGGCTCGCGAAGCTGCTGCGGCGTGGGCTCGCTGCGGAACCCGGCGCGCGCTACCGCGACATGCGACAGCTCGTGGC
>DASZPU010000753.1:0-4132 GCA_035550195.1 Nannocystaceae bacterium | reverse complement strand
AGTTCGAGCAGGCCAACTACACGACGGCGCTCGATGCGTTCAAGCAGTTCGCGAAGCTGCATCCGACGCACGAGCACGTGCGCAACGGGTGGTCGACGTTCATGGGCGCGGCGTCGGCGTACATGAACGCGCCGCAGACGTTCTTCCTGTTGCCGCCCGAGCACATGCGCGATCAGTCGCAGCTCCAAGACGCGCTGGTCGAGCTCGAGTTCTACTTCGATCACTACAGCGGCACGATCACCGAGAAGTACGCGGTGAAGCTCCGCGACGAGGTGCGTCGGCGCTTGCTCAAGCACGAGCTCTACGTCGCGAACTTCTATCTCGGGCGTGACAAGCCCGAGGCCGCGATCGGTCGGCTCGAGTCGGCGCACGCGAAGTATCCCGGCATCGGCCTCGACGCCGAGGTGCTGTTCCTGCTCGGCATCACGTACCTGCGCATGGACGAGATCGAGCTCGCGCGCTCGACCTTCACCGAGCTGCAGACGCAGCATCCGCGGCATCACCACGGCAAGCAGGCCAAGGTGTATCTGCGCTACATCCGGAACGAGTACGGGCCCGCGGATCCGTCGCGCAAGCGGCCCGATCGCACGCCGCCGCGTCCGGTGTCGCCGCCGAAGCCGAAGAACCTCGACGACGCCGCGCATCCCGAGCGCGGCCGAGCGCGACCCGAAGGCACGACCGCACCACCGCGCAGCAGCGGTGGCGCGCGTCCGACCGGCGGCGGCGGTACGACGCAGCCTCCGCCCGAGTCGCCGCCGCCCGAGTCGCCGCCACCCGAGTCTCCGCCGCCCGAATCACCGCCGCCCGAGTCGCCCGAGTCCCCGGAATCACCCGAGTCGCCGCCGCCCGAATCCGGCACCAAGCCCCCCTGAGGTCGCCATGGATCCGCTTCTCAAGCATCACCTGGTCGTCGGCCGCGAGTACTACCTCACCGGCGAGTATGCGAAAGCCCGCGAGCACCTCGAAGCGGTGTTGCGCGTGCACGACGACTTCGCCGACGTGCACAACATGATGGGCGTGATCCTCTACGAGGCCGGCGAAGCCTCGGGTGCATGCGCGTCGTTCGAGCGCGCGCTCGCACTCAACCCGCGCTACACCGAAGCCGCGCTCAACCTGTCGGTCTGCTACAACGAGCTCGGTCGCTACGACGACGCCAAGCGCGTGTACACGCAGGTGCACGGCACGCCCGACGCGACCGGCCTCGACAAGCTCGACGCCTACGCACGCGGCAAGATCGCCAACATGCACCGCGACATCGGCGACGCCTACGTCGGCGTCGGTCTGCTCGAGCACGCGATCAAGGAGTATCGCAAGGCGCTGCAGCTCTGCCCGACGTTCGTCGACATCCGCACCAAGCTCGCCACCACGCTGCGCGATGCCGGGCGGCTGCCCGACGCGCTCGACGAGCTCATCGCGATCCGCGATGCGGCGCCCGACTATCTGCAGGCGCGCGTGCAGCTCGGCATCACGTTGTGGCGTGCGAAGCGGATCGCCGAGGCGCGGGCCGAGTGGCAGTTCGTGCTCGACAAGGATCCGAACAACCGCAGCTGCCGGGTGTACCTCGGCATGACCGCGGATGCCTGATCCGCTGTCCGACGAGTGGCGTGCACGCGTGCTCGCGCCGTCGCTCGCGACCGGCGATCTGCCGGGCATCGGCGGCGTGCTGCGTGCGCGCGCGGAGGACTTCGCCGTGGACGAGCTGCCCGCGTATCCGCCCGATGGTCGCGCCGGCGGTCACGCGTTGGTGCAGCTGCGCAAGCGTGGGCTCGCCACCGACGAAGCCACCGAGATCATCGCGCGCGCGCTGAAGATCTCGCCGCGCGACATCGGCGTCGCCGGGCGCAAGGATCGCGAGGCGGTGACGCAACAGTGGATCAGCGTGCCCGCGAGCGCGCTCGCGGCCCTCGCGGGATTCCATCACGACGCGATCGAGCTCGGTGCGCCCCAGCTGCACTCGCACAAGCTGCGCGTCGGACATCTGCACGGCAACCGCTTCGCGATCGTCGTGCGTCGCACGGTGGACGATGCGATCGATCGCGCAGCCGCGAAGGTCGAGCGCATCTCGGACGAGGGCGGGCTCGTCAACGCGTTCGGGCCCCAGCGCTTCGGGCCCGCCGGCCGCGGCCTCGATCGCGGGCTCGCAGCATTGCGCGGCGGACGAGGAGGCGCGCGCGGCAACATGGTCGTCGCGGCGGGCCAGGCGGCGCTGTTCAACCTGTGGCTCGAGTTGCGTCGCGAACGCGGGCTCGGTCGGCGCGCGCTCGTCGGCGACGTGCTCGCGAAGCGCAGCACCGGCGGCCTCTTCACGTGCACCGACCCGGCGATCGACGACGAGCGACTCGCGGACGGGGAGCTCGTGATCACGGGACCGATCTTCGGCAGTCGCACGATGAGCCCACCGGAAGGCACGCCGGCCCATGCGCTCGAGCACGAGGTGCTCGCGATCGCCGGCGTCGATCCGTCGGCCTGCGCCGCGCTCGGTCGCGCTGCGGTCGGCACGCGCCGCGCGTCCTTCGTGTCGCTCGTCGATGTCGCGTTGTCACGCGCGGAGCCAGTCGCGGATCTCGGTGACGGCATGCGCGTCGAGGTCACGCTGCCCGCGGGTAGCTACGCGACGCAGCTGTGCCGCGAGCTACAGGAGCAAGCGCCCCAGGCGCCCTGATCCGCACACGCGCAGCCCATGGGGCTGGCTGCTACCGGACCTTTCGGCTAACGTCGTCGATGCCGGACCCCATGGATCTGACACAGAAGTTCCTGTCGTTCGCACTCATCGGAGCCGAATGGGTGTTGTGGCTCCTCGTGGGGCTCTCGGTCGTCAGCGTGTACATCATGCTCGAGCGCTTCTTGTTCTTCCGGCAGATCGCCGGGCAGGACAACGCGCTGCGTCGCACGCTCACGGCCGCGATCGCCGACGGTGATCATGCACGCGCACGCAAGCTCGCGAGCGCATCGCCCGGCACCGGCGCACGCATGGTCGTCGAGATGATCGACAACGAAGGTCGCGGCGCTGCAGCCGTCGAAGCCGCGCTCAACGGTGCGCGCAGCGAAGAGAAGCTGAGGCTCGAGCGCAACCTCAGCTTCCTCGGCACGCTCGGCGCGAACGCACCGTTCATCGGCCTCTTCGGCACGGTGCTCGGCATCATCCGCGCGTTCAAGGATCTCGCCGAGAAGGGCCTGAAGGCCGGTGGCGAGAGCTCCGAAGCGGTGATGGCGGGCATCTCCGAAGCGCTGGTGGCCACCGCGGTCGGTCTGCTCGTCGCGATCCCGGCGGTCGTCGCCTACAACGTCTTCCAGCGCCGAGTGAAGCGCACGATGGGCGAAGCCGAAGCGCTCGCGCAGAGCGTGCTCGGTTTGATGGTCGCGCAGACGCGGGCCGACTCCGCCGCGTCGTCGCACGTCTCGAGGTCGGAGGCCTGACGTGTCCGCTGCGCCTACCGACGACGACGACGAGATCACCGGCATCAACGTCACGCCCCTCGTGGACATCACGTTGGTGCTGCTCATCATCTTCATGGTGACCACGCACCTCATCACCAACGCCGAGGGTGTGGGCATCAACAAGCCGGAGTCGACCAACACCGACAAGCTCGATGCCGACGGCACGATCGTGCTGCAGTGTACGGCCGATGGTCAGGTTTCGATCGACGGCGAGGTGCTCGACGACGCCGGCTTGGTGGAGAAGATCACCGATCGCCTCGCGCAGAACCGCGAGCTCATGGGTGTGGTGCACTGCGACGAGGCCGCGCAAGTGGGTCTGCTCGTGCACTTGATGGATGTGTTGCGCGACAGCGGCGTGAAGAAGCAAGCGGTCGCGACGAAGAAGCCCAAAGCCGCCGACGGTTGATCGGCGGCGGCGGCCCCGTGGAAGATGCCCTTGCGCCGTGACATATCCGGCCTCGATCCCGCGCCGGGTCTGCTCGGCGCGGTGGTGCTGCACGTCGTCGCGTACTACCTCGCGGGGATGATCGAGCCACCCGAGCCGGAAGAGCGCGAGATCGTCGAGGTCGAAGTGATCGAGCTGCCGGAGCCGAAGAAGCCCGAGCCGCCGAAACCTCCGCCGGAGATCGAGAAGCCCGAGGAGCCGGAGCCGGAGAAAGAACCGGAGGAGCAGCAGCCGAAGCCCGAGGTGAAG
>DASZPU010000752.1:0-2547 GCA_035550195.1 Nannocystaceae bacterium | reverse complement strand
TGCCCGGGAACCCGCGCGGCGCATGCGACTGCGCTCACACCGACGCGATGCGACCGGCGCGGCGGCGTCCGTCCTTCTCGTCGATGAGCGCGCGCTGCCTTCTCCTTGCGTCGATCTTCCTGACCTTCGCCTGCGGTGCGTCGGACACGCCCGACGACACCACCGCCGCCGACACGAGCGCGGGCTCCACCTCGCCGAGCACGACCGGCGACGACGCGTCGTCGTCTTCGTCGGACGGCGGCGTCGCGACGAACACCACCGCGGCGAGCACCGACGCAGAGTCGTCGACGCAAGCGACGAGCACCGAGACCACCGATGCGGAGAGCTCGGAGTCGGGTATCGACGAGAGCACCGGCAGCGGTCCGACCTCGGGTCCCGGTGTGCTGCCCGGCGAGACCGGCCTCGACGCGTTCTGCCGGCGCTACGTCGAGTGCGGCGGCACGTACTACGCCGACGAGCAAACCTGCATCGATGCGTCGCTCGACTACTGGGGCGAGTGCGCAGCGCGACGCGATGCGCTCGATGCATTCGGCGCGTGCATGTCGGAGATCGAGTGCACCGACTACGATCCCGACGCGTACAACCCGGCGAGCACGCCGTGCTCCGAGCAGTGGTCGGATCTGCAGCAGACGCCGGCGTGCTAGCGCCGCGTCGCGACCGTCGCGACTCTGCGCCGCTTCACGGCGATGCGGATCACGTCCGCGACGATCAGCGCGGCGCCGAGCGAGAGCACCGCAATCGAAGCGTTGGTGAGCGCGCGCGCGCGTAGGCCCTGCTTGCGTGTGTCGGACTCGGGCATCGCGACGTATGCGTCGTGCTGCGACTGCGTGCGCAGCCCGAACACGATCGTGCCCGCAGCGCCGACCGCCGTGAGCGGGAGCCCGGTCCACAAGAGCGCGCTCGGCTTCGTGCGCACGCGCTTCGGTGGTGGATCGTCGGGCGGCAGCTCGACGCGCGGCGGCGGCACGGGCTCGACCACCGGTGCGGGCTCCGGCTCTGGCGGCGGAGGAATCCGTGCGCGGAGCTTCTCGATCTGCGCGCGCACGATCGTGCGCTCGGCTTCGTCGAGCTCCGTGCCGGCGAGCGCGGCCTCGAGCTGCCCGATCGCTTCGTCGAGGCGACCGAGCTCGGCGAGGCACATCGCGATGTTCGCTCGCACGCGATCGTGGGGCGCGAGCGCTTGCGCGTGCTCGAACGCCGCGAGCGCGCCGGCGAAGTCACCGGCTGCGTAGGCCACCGCACCGCGATCGAATTCTGCCGCGGCTTCGCGCTGCGTCGGATCGAGCTCGGGCTCTGCGAACGCGAGCTGCAGCGCGAGCGCGAGCGCGATCATTTCGGGCGGTTCCCGTAGGGGCTCGCGAACAACGGCGTGTCCGGCTTGGGCGCGGGCGCGGCGGTCTTCTTCGGGCTCTGCTTGCGCGACGGCTTCGGACGCGGCGGCGACTTCATCGCGACGTCGGCGTCGGTCGCCGCGGGCATGCGCTGCGCCGACACGGGCGCGATCGCGGGCGGCGCGTTCACGGCCGGCGCGATGTCAGTGGCTTCGATCGGCGCCGCCTCGGGCGCGCGCGCCGGTTCCTCGATCTCCGCCGGTGCGACGCGCTCGTCGACGCGCGCACGCGATGCCAGCGGAGCCGCGATCGCGCCGACGACGACGAGCCCGAGCGTCGCAGCGATCGCCGGTCGAGCGATGCGCGACCTTCGACGCGGCGCCTCGTTGGAGGGCGCCTCGATGCGCACCTGCGAACGCGCGAGCGCGATCGTGTGCTCGAGCTCGGTCTGCTCGACCTGCTTCTCGTCGGCGAAGAGCTCGCCCATCGTGCGCGCGAGCGTTCCTGCGAGATCCTCCTCGCCCGCCGCTGCTGCACGCGCGAGCACGCGCTCGCACGCATCGAGCGCGATGCGCTGGTCCGGCTCGCGCACGAGACAGCCCATCACGACGCGCACGATCTCGTCGGGCAACGGCTCGCCGCTGCTGCGCAGCTCGGGCACCTCACGGTGCACGACGTTCCACATCGTCGCCGCATCGCTGGCATCGCCGAACAGCTTCGCGTCGCCGAGTGTCTGCCACGCCATGACGCCGAAGCTCCACACGTCGGCGCTCGATCCGACGTTGCTCGCGGCGAGGATCTGCTCGGGCGCGAGATACTCGAGCTTGCCCTTGAGCTGACCCGATCGCGTGCTGCTCACGCGCCCACGCGCGGCCGCGATGCCGAAGTCGACGACCTTGATCTGTCCGTCGAATCCGACGTGCACGTTCTGCGGGCTCACGTCACGGTGCACGACACCGAGCGGCAGACCGTCGCGTCCGCACGCCGCATGGGCAGCGCGCAATCCCGCCGCGGTCGCGGCCAACACCGCGAGTCGCAGCGCACGTGGCAGCGGTCGCCCGCATTCGTGCGCGCGCTGCAAGACCGTCGCGAACGAACGCCCGTGCAGGTACTCCATCACGATGCACGGCAAGCCTTCGTGCTCGACGACATCCAGCACCTGCACGACGTTGCCGTGATGGATCTGCGAAGCGATGCGCGCCTCGTCGAGGAACAT
>DASZPU010000751.1:0-13056 GCA_035550195.1 Nannocystaceae bacterium | reverse complement strand
TTGCCGCCGTCGGCGACGCTCGCGGGCACGGTCACGCGCGCGGCGAAGCCGGTCGCCGACGTGCAGGTGCGCGCACGACCGACGCGCGACACCGGTCCCGCGTTCGGCGGCATCGGCCTCGCGCGCACCGACGACGCCGGGAAGTACAGCTTGCCGGATCTGCCGCCGGGAACGTACGAGGTGAGCGTCGTCGACGAGACCGAAGCCGCGCTCGCGAAGTCCGACGTGCGGCTCGACGCCGCGGGCGAGACCGTCGACTTCGCGTTGCCCGAGGCGTCCGACATCGTAGGGATCGTGCGCGACGCCGAGGGCAAGGCCGTGCCCGATGCGACCGTGAGTGCCATCGATGCCGCGATGTTGGCGAGCGTCGACGAGCGTGCCGACGCGCTGCGCGGCGGGCATCGCCGCGCGCCGGTGGTCACCGACGCCGACGGTGCGTTCACGATCCCCAACGTCGATCCGCGGGCGAAGTTCACCGTGCTCGCGCAGCGCCGCGGCGGTGGGCAAGCGGTCGCCGACGGCGTCGTCCCGCAGCGTCGCGTCGTGCTGCGCATGGCGGGGCTCGGCGACGTCGCAGGGACGGTCGAGTCGACGACGACGATCACGGCGCTGTCGGTCGCGCTGCATCGCGTCGACGGCTACTCGGCGCTGCGCGAGTCGTTCGCGGTCGGCAACGGCAGCTTCACGTTCACGCGCGTGCCCCCGGGCACCTACGACGTCGTCGCGGTCGCACGCCAGGGTCGCGCGCGCGGACGCGTCGAAGTGAGCGCGACGAAGACCGCGAAGATCGGGCTCGTGCTCGCGCCGAACCGCAAGCTCGTCGGTCGCTTCGTCGACGCGCGCACGGGCGCTCCGTTGCCCGACGTCTACGCAGTCGTCACCGACGAAGACGGCGACGTCGGCGAGCTCGCGGCGAAGGCCGAGCGCTTGATCGCGACCCGCCCCGATGGTGTGATGAGCGACGCGCAGGGGCGCTTCACGCTGCACGACGTGCCGTCGCGCACCGCGAGGCTGTTCGCGTTCGGTGCCGACTTCGGACAGGGACTGCCCGACATCCTCGAGTTCCTGGTGGTGCCCGCCGGCGCCGAGACGCCCGAGGTCGTCGACATCCCGCTCGTGCGCCGCAACGACGCGGCGAGCCGCGGCGACGCGTTCGGCCTCGCGCTCGACCTGCCGATGTTCTGCGTCGACACGCCGAAAGTCGGCGACATCGACAACGTCCCCGGGCTGCGCGCGGGCGACGAGATCGTCGCGATCGACGGCCACGACACCACCGGAAACCACTGCTACCTCGCGCGCGGCCTCTTGTGGGCGACCGCCGGCACGCGCGTGGAGCTCACGCTCGCGCGTGGCGACGTGATCGCCGTGGTCGCACGCGAGCCGACGTGAGCGACCGCGGGATCGATCACGCTCGGGCCGCGAGCACCGCCTCGTAGGCGATGATGCTCTGCAGCGACGGATCGTCGGTCGGTCCGAACACGTGCTTCGCGGTCACGCGGAATCCCGCGAGCTGCAGCTGTCGCTCGAGGATGCTGGGCGCGAGCTTGTGCTCGGCTTCGCAGCCGGTGACGAGATCGTCGCGCGCCGAGGTCAGCTCGGCCACCGCGACCTCGATGTGATCGCCACGCATCGCCTCGTCGACGACGTAGCGGTACCAGTGCCACAGCGCGCGACGACGCCGCGCCTCCATGTCGATCGCACGCGGCGGCAGCATGCCGTGCTCCACCAGCATGTCGCGCTCGGCGTCGCTGGTGAGCACGTAGCCGTTGACCACGTGCACGACGGCTGCGGAAGCGACGTGCTCGCGCTGCTCCCGGTTGCAGTATTCCGGGCAGAACTCGTCGGCCAGCACGAACACGCCGTCGTCGCCCAACAGCTTGCGCGCGTGCGCGAGGTAGCCGGCCGGCAGGTGATGGTGGGCGCCGGCGGAGAGCAGGATGTCGACCGGCTCGGTGAGCTCCTCGAGCGGCCCGGTCACCAGCTGCACGCGTGTGTGCTGCAGCCGTGTGCGCGCCAGCTCGGCGAACGGTGGATAGTCTTCGTGGGCGATCACCGCGAGCTCGGGCACGCGCGCGGCCACGGTCTCCGCCATGATCCCCGACGCACAACCGATCTCGAGCAGTCGCGCAGGCCGACCGATCCGTCGCGCGTGATGCTCGACGAGCTCGATGCACAGCCGCTCGACGTCGGCGATGTGCACGTGCCCCTCGCGCATGAGGATGTTGATGTCGCGCGCGCTCGCGGTCGTCGTCGTCTCCGTCACTTGAACCCCACGATCATCCACTCCGCGCCGGCGAGGTGCTCGACGCGGACGTTGCGGAAGCCGGTCTCGGTCAGCCATTCGCGACACTGCGCGCCGGTGAACCCGAAGCCCTCGCGCGTGACCAACAACATGTTGAGGCTCATCAGCATCGCGGCCGCGTGATCGCGGCGCGGATCGTCGATGAGCACCTCGTGGATTACCAGCACGCCACCGCTGGGCAGCGCGTCGTAGGCCTTCGCGAGCAGCGTGCGCTTGTCGTCGAGGCCCCAGTTGTGCAGCACGTGGCCCATCACCAACGCGTCGGCGCACGGCAACGGGCCGTCGAAGAAATCGCCGGCGAAGAAGCGCAGGCGCTCGCCGAGCCCGAAGCGCGCGACGTAGCGATCGAAGTACGGCTCGATCGGTGGCAGGTCGAATGAGCCTCCGCTGAGCTGCGGATGCGCGAGCGCGAGCTGCACCGAGGTGCCGCCCTCGGCTCCGCCGAGATCGAGGAAGGTGCGGTAGTCGGCCCAGAACGAGCGCTGCGCGATGTGCCGTGCCGCGGCCGCGGAGAGCCCGGTCATGCCCCCCAAGAACACGCGCAAGCGATCGTCGTCGCGGCTGAGCTCGCCGTAGTAGTCGTCCTGCGCCGAGGCTTCGTTCTGCGGCGTGCCGCTGCGCAGCGCCGCGCCGAGCTTGGTCCACACCGGATAGAGCCGCCGCTCCCCGAGCTCGAACAGCCCGCCGATGTACTCGGGCTGCGCGGGATCGAGATAGCGCGCCGCCATCGGTGTATTCGCGTAGCGCCCATCCGCACGCGCGAGCAGACCCAGCGCGACCAGCACGTCGAACAGATCGCTCGCACCGCGACCGTGGAAGCCGAGTCGCGTGCACAGCGTGGTCGCATCGCACGCGCCCTTCGCGAGCGCCGCGAACACGCCGGTGTCGACCGCGGTCATCACCGCCTTCGCGCGCCAGAAGCTCAGCCCGAGCGTGACCAGCGGCTCGGGATCGTCGGTGTTCATGCCACCTCCTTGTCCTGCGCCTCGACCAGCGCGACCAGCGATGCGTCGCCGAGCTCTGCGATGCCGTCGACCGCGAGCAAGCGGTCGACCAACGCACGCTGGCTGCGATCGATCCGCAGCGCCTCGAGGTAGGGCGTGCGGGTGAACGAGATGAGCGAGTACAGCGGCATGAACTGCGTCGGGAAGAGCTGCTCGAGTCGGCGCTCGATCCGTTTGCGCAAGAGGAACTTCGCGTCGCTCAGCCGATCGCGCAGCTCGACGAAGTGATCGACGCAGAGCTCGGCCATCACGTCCATGTTGGGACGACGCAGTCGCTCGTACTCGCGGAACACCGTCGGCCAGTCGTCGCCGTGCTCCGCGATGCAGCGATCGAGCACCGCGCAGCCCTCGAAGCCCGCGTTGGCGCCCTGGCCGTAGAACGGCAGCACGGCATGCGCCGCGTCGCCGACCAGCAACACGCGGCCCGCGCTCGACCACGGCGCGCAGCGGATCGTGAGCATCGAGTTCACCGCGCGTGCGAAGAACTGCTCGCCGAGCGCGGGCACGAGCTCCACGACGTCGGGGAACTGCGACTGCATGAACGCGTGCACGCGCGCGTGGCTGTCGAGCTGCTCGAACGAGCACGCGCCGCCGCGGTGTGGAGCGTGCAGCGCGAGCGCGAAGCTGCCATCTTTGTTGGGGAAGCCGATCAGCATGAACCCGCCGCGCGGCCACACGTGCAGCCAGCCGGGATCCAGCGCCCAACCACCTTCCGCGGTCGCGGGGATCGCCAGCTCCTTGTAGCCCTGCGTCGAGTAGGTCTGCGAGTAGTCGAACAGCTCGGTCTTCTGCAGCTGCAGTCGCACCGACGAGTACGCTCCGTCGGCGCCGAAGATCGCCTCGCACTGCTGCTCGCGCGCCGCTCCGCCGTCGGCGTGCTCGAAGCGCACGCGGCCGCTGCGAGGATCGAGCTGCGTGCAGCGGTGCTCGAAGTGGAAGCGCACGCCGGGCTCCTCGCGCGCCACCTCGATCAACACGGCGCCGAGCTCGGTGCGCGAGATCGAATGGATCGACTCGCCACGGTTGCCGTAGGGCTGATCCGTCGTGGTGCCATCCATCGCGTGGATGCGTCGGCCGCGGAGCGCCACCGCGCGCGCGGCCACGTGCTCGCGCAGCCCGACGGTGTCGAGCGCCGCGAGCCCGCGCTCGCACAGCGTGAGGTTGAGCGAGGGGCGCAGTCCGCCGACGCGACCGCGCCGCGGATCGACCTGGCGATCGAACACGTCGACGGTGTGCCCCCGCCGCGCCATCATGATCGCGAGCAGCGAGCCGACCAGGCCGCCACCCACCACGGTCAGCGGCCCGCGATCGTGCACGTGCGTCGTCGAAGTGCTCACGGCTTCGAGGACAGGACCCCCCGAGCGAGACCCGTGTGACAACGAAATCGTCGGGTCCGCGAGCGATGTCGCGCGCCCCGCGTTTTCTTCGTGGCCCCGGGTCACATCCCGTCGGCGCGTCCTCTAAGGCCGTCATGCGCCACCCCACCTACCTCGCGTTCCTCGGGCTCGTGTTCGGTGCGGGCGTCGTCGCGGCCGCGCCCGTGAAGCCCGCCGCCGACAAGCCCCACGCGAAGCCCGACGATCTGCCCCAGGCGTCGGTGCAGCTGACGCCCGGCTGCAAGCTGTGCCTCGCCAGCGACAACTGCTCGCCCGCGAAGCAGACCGAATGCAAGGCGCAGGTCGAGAGCTTGTTGAAGACGCACTACGAAGCGAGCAGCGCACCCGAGCTCCCGGTGATGCGACCCGCGGGGAACGAGCTGCCGCGCGACTTGAAGAGCGGCAAGTACTTCAAGTACGACAAGTCGCCGCAGACGTTCACGAGCGTGGTGTGGCCGAGGGGCAAGCTGCAGGCGGTGCCCGTCGATCGACTCGGCAAGGTGTCGGCGAGCGACGCCGCGAAGGCGCACCGCCAACCGGACTGGGATGCGAACGGGCAGAAGATCGGCACGTGCGACGAGTACGCGTACGAAGAGATGTACGACGTGATGCGGTTCCTCGACGCCGCCAACGCGTGCCGCGGCGATCGTGATTGCGTGATGGACGTGGCGCTCATGGGCGCGACGCCGGGCATCGCGGATCGCGAGCTCAAGCGCAAGGACGGCAAGGCGCTCAGCACGTTCGGTCCGTTCCCCAACCAGCTCGTGCCGTTCGTCGGTTCGATTCCGAAGAACGAGATGTTCCAGCTCGGCGACGCCTACCTCTACGCGAACGGGCGGCCCGACCGTCGACCGGCGCTGCCCAAGGTCGCCGGGCTCGCGGCGTGGTTGGAGGACGGCAAGTCGCACTACGGGATGGGCCAGGGCGCCGGCAACGGCACCACCTCGTTCAGCTCCGAGTGGAAGTTCCACCAAGCGATGCGCGAGAAGACGCGCGACGTGTCGCAGGCCGAGCGCGAGGAGTACGAGCGACGGCTCTCGCAGTTCCGCGAGCTCACCGCGCAACATGCCGCGGCGGTCGCGGCCGAGATGGCCGCGATCGCGGAGGCCACCGAGCCCGAGGAGAACCTGTTCGTGCTGCCCTACGACGAGCAGACCCACGACATGTTCGAGCGCTACGATCGCGTGAACCAGATCCGCACCTTCGTGCAGCGCGCGAAGACGCAGATCCAGAAGGTGAAGCCGAAGGCCGGCGCGCAGCAGCAGCACGGCGCGCGCGCGCCGATGTCAGCGATCGGCATGCTGGGATCGCTCGGCCCGAGCCCGCAGGCGTCGAGCGACAAGCCGTTGCCGAGCAAGCCCGGCCCGCGCCCGAAGGCATCGAAGAGCAATCCGCGACCGCGCGCCAGCGAGTGCGTGCTCGGGACCGACGACGACTGGGGCCCCGAGCACATGGGCCACGGACGCCTGAGCTGCAAGATCGGCGAGTTCCTGCGCAACGAGTGGAAGCGCAAGCTGGCCGGGCACAAGAGCTGTCTCGACAAGGACAACCTCGACTGCGACTGGAAGCCCGAGATGTTCTCGGACCGCATGCTCAGCAAGGTGCCGAGCCTGAACAAGTACAAGTGGTTCGTCACGCGCTGCAAGGCATGGACGAGCGGCACGTTCAGCCCCAAGGCGAAGAACCTCGACGACGCGAAGAAGATCATCGACGACGCCGAGAAGTACATCGGCGAGGCGCGCAACATCCTCGAGCCCTACTACAAGGAGACCAACTCGCACGGTCGCGTCTACGGCAAGACGTGGGGCAGCGAGGAGAGCTACGGCGCGAAGAAGTGGTTCGCCGCGAACCTCGACTACGAAGTGGGCTGGCGGGTCGGCGCCGACGAGTCGAAGGACAGCAACGTGTGCTCGCTCGAAGGTGATCTGCACGGCAAGGTCGATGCGGATGCGGAGGTCGCGGGGATCGACATCGGCCTGCTCTACGGCGACGTGTACGTCGAGTCGGATTCGACGAGCGGCAGCTCCGGCAAGTCGCGGTACAAGGGCACGCTCATCTTCCTCGGCGACGAGCTCTACAAGTCCGACAAGAACGGTGACCGCTGGGTCTCCACCGCGATCGCGGAGGAGCAGAATCTGCCGTTCGGGGTGCAGACGCCCAAGGCGACCGTCACGATCCCGGTCGGGCCCGTGCCGGTGACCGGTTCGCTGTGGGGCTCGCTGACCAGCGGCTACACGCTGTCGGCCAAGGGGAAGGCGGCGAGCAACTCCGGCGACACGTGCGACGGCTTGAACAAGTTCAGCGTGACCGGTGGCTTCACACCGTTCGTCGCTGCGTGGGGCAACGGCGAGGTGGGCGTCGGCATCGGCGGCATCGTCAGCGCCGGCATCCGGGCCGCGGTGACGCTCGTCAACGTCGCGCTGCCGCTGCAGATCGGCATGACGATGCAAGGCAGCGGCAACGACATGAAGCTCATCTTCGACTCCACGCTCGAGCTCACGCTGTCGACGCTCGGCGGGCGCCTCTCGCTGTACATCGAGTTCCTGCTCTACGACGAGGAGTGGGAGCTGTTCCGTTGGAGCGGCATCGGGCCGTCCACGCTGCACCTCATGCCGGCGCTCGAGGTCGAGATGCCGATCGCGGGGATGAAGCCATGAGCACGCGCATTCGATCGCTCGTGATCGCGACGACGTTGCTCGCGGCGTGCGGCGATGCGCCGGCGCCGATGACCGCGGACGCACCGGTCGCGTCCGCCTCCACGGCGAAGCTGCCGGTGGGTCGCACGTTGGTCTTCGCGCTCGACTGGCAGGTCGACGCCGGCTTCGAGCAGGGCTCGCCCACGTCGTTGCCGATGGGCGGCGGCATCCACCTCGCGGGCGAGCTGCACCTGCAGGCGATCGAGCAGCGTCGAGACGGCACGCTCGCGGCCGTCTGGTTCGACGCGCTCGACACCCGCGAGCTCACCGTCAACGGCGAGCCGCTGGCCTTCGATGCCGCGCTGCTCGTCGGGCAACGCGCATGGTTCGTGCTCGACGATGCCGGCGGTATCACCGAAGCGTGGTTCGCACCCGATGCACCGCCGCTCTTCCGTCACGTGATGGGCGGCGTGCTCGATCGGCTCGATCTGCGCAGCGCGGCCGCGGGACCGCAGGTGGTGCCGACCGCACATGGCCTGGGCAACGTCGTGTACGCGCGCACCGGCGACACGGTCCGACGCGAGCTGCAGTCGATGGCGCGACTCGATGCGGTGGGGGGCGTGCCGGTCGAGGATCCGCAGCTCGACAGCGCGTACGAGCTCGCGCTCGACGGCGAGGGATTGCCGCTGCGCATCGCCGCCGACGAGCGCGTGCGCGCGACCGACGAGCGATGGTTGTTCGGCGCGCACGATCGTTTCGCGGTCGAGCGCGTGCGCATCGACGACGGTGGGCGGGTCGACGCGCCCGAGCTCGCCGCGCTCGAGCGCCACGACCCCAGCGCGCCGCCCGACTACCGCGAGTCGGAGCAGGCGTTCGCGCAGCGCATGGCCCACGATCTCGTCGCGAAGGACATCGCGCTCGCGATGACCGCGCAAGACGGTGGGCTCGTGCCCAGCCGCGACTTCATCTCGGAGGCGACGGGGCTCTTGCGCGGCTGGCCCGAGGAAGCGTGGGCGATCGCGCCCGAGATCCTCGCGATGCGTCGCGGTGGTCGTCAGCTCGGCTTCGACGTGCTCGCGTCCGCAGGCACCCCCGAGGCGCAAGCGGTGATGTGCGAGCTGCTCGCGCGCGACGACGTGCGCAGCTGGTCGGAGCTGCCGCTGCTCATCGGACGACTCGGGATGCTGCGTCGGCCGACGAGCGAGACGGTGCACTTCGCACTCGCGCTCGACGCGTGGGCGCAGCAAAGTGGCGACGTCGAGCTCGCACGCGCGACGCTCTACCCGCTGGGCTCGCTCGCGCGTCGCGTCGAAGCCAGCGACCCGTGGCTCGCCGAGCTCGTGCACGCACGGCTGGTCGGTGCACTCGACGTCGCGCAGGACGTCGACGATCGGCTGGCGGCGATCGCCGGGCTCGGCAACCACGGTCGCGTCGAGGATCGCGTGCGCTTGTTGCCGCTGCTCGCGACCGAGGATGATCGCATCCGCGCCGGTGCAGTGATCGCACTGCGACACCTGCAAGCGCCCGAGGTGACCGACGCGCTGACCATCGCGCTGACCGATCCCGATCGCGCGGTCGCGACGCGTGCGCTCGACTTGCTCGCCGATCGCTGGCCAGGCGCCGACGGCAGCGCGCGACTGGCCACGATCGCGAGCACGGGTGCGCACAACCCCGAGCTCGAGCTCGCGCTGGCGAACCTGCTCGGCGCGCGCATGACCGAAGATCCCAGCGTGCGTCGAGCGCTCGGCGAGCTCGCCCTGCGCACGCACGACCGCGACGTCGCAGAGCGAATCGCCGAGATCGTCGAGTCGTAGTCGACGCGTCAGGTCTGGTGACGCCCCCGCTTGCGCCGGTTGGGCTTGCGTGGCAGAAGCGATCGTCGAACGCGTGCATCGCGATCTCGGCGAGTGGAACGAGCAAGTCGACGCGTAGCCGCCGAGCGTGGCGCACGAGCACCTCGACGGACTCGACCCGCGGCGGTCGAGCTGGTCACCGTCGCGCTGCACGTGCTCGTCGCGATCGCGATCGCGTGGCCCGCGGTTCGCTCGTTCGGCACCGCGATCGTCGGCGGCACCGAGCCGTGCGCGACCGTGCCGCTCGCGATGGCGTGGACGCTGGGCTGGGGCTTCGATCGCGTCGACCACGGCTTCGCGGGCTGGTGGGACGCGCCGATCTTCGCGCCGCTTCCGGGTGCGTTCGCGCTGTCGGAGACCATGCCGTTGTCGATCGCGATGGGCTGGCCGCTGCACGCGGCCGGGCTCTCGGTGCCCGCCTGCCACACCCTCGTGCTGCTCGCCCACCTCACGCTGAACGGGTGGGCAACGTCGCGCGTGCTCGTGGGCCTCGGCGTGCAACGACGGCTCGCCACGGTCGGCGGGCTCGCCATGCAGACGCTGCCGTTCGTGCACGTCGAGCTGGGCGTGCTGCCCTTCGTCGCAGTGTGGCCGCTCGTGTGGGCGATCGGAACGACCTTCGGCCTCGCGCGTCGACCCACGCTGCGGCGCGCGCTCGCGTTGGGTGCGGCGCTCGTCACCGCCTACGCTGCGAGCGGGCAGCTCGCTGCCTTCCTCTGCGTCGCGCTCGTGCCCTTCGCCGCCTGCCTCGTGCGTCGCGATCGCGTGCGCGCACAGCTGCAGCTGCTGGCGATCGCGCTCGCGGTCGCGGCGATCGTGCTCGCGCCGCTGGTGATCGCGCAGCTCGGCGTGCTCGCCGAGCTCGAGCTCGAGCGCTCCGTCGAGACGGTCGCGCTCGGCTCGGCGATCCCGAGCAATTTCACGCGCGCTCCGTGGCGCGGCGCGATCGATCTCCCGGTGTGGCCGGTCGCCGACGATCCGACGCGCAGAGCGTTCGCACCGGCGCCGATCGATCTTGCGCTCGCGGTGCTCGCGATCGCGAGCGCGCTGCAGCGCCGCCGTGGGCGACGACTCGTGCTCGCGCTCACGGTGCTCGCGATCGCGGGCGTCGTGCTCGCGCTCGGCACCCACGCGGGTCCACTGTATCGCATCGTCGCGGCGTTCCCGGGCTACACGCAGATCCGTTCGCCGTTTCGCGCGATCGTCATCGTGCAGCTCGCGCTCACGTTGCTCGCGGTGCTCGGACTGCACGCGCTCGCCGTGCGACTGCGGGCCGCACGAGCACGCCTCGCGAGCGCGGTCCTCGTCGTGGCCGCGGCGCTGATGCTGCTCGCCGAGCTCCCCCCGCGCCCACGGATCTATGCGTGGCCCCGACCCGAGCCGTGGGTCGACGCGCTCCGCGACGCAGACGATCGCGCGTCGGCGGTCGTGCTGGTTCCGTTCGGTCGCGGGCCGGGCGAGTGCGGCTTCGAGGCGACCGCGGCGTTCATGGCACTCGCGCTCGAGCATCGCCACCCGATCGCCAACGGCTACTCGAGCTGGTTCCCTCGCAAGAGTCGCATCGTGGACCTCGCGACACAGCTGCTGCCCGACGCGCGCGCGGTGCAGCGACTGCGCACGGCCGGCGTGGGGTGGCTCGTCGTGCAGCCGGACCACCCACTCACCACGGCGCCGGCCGACGCGCTCGCGGCGCAGGGGCTCGCGCGGGCTCTGGTCGACGCGCAATCGGGCGTCCAGTTGATCGCGATCGAGCCCGCGGAAGCCCGTTGACGCGCCGCAGGGCGCGGGCTCGGACGGGCGCACCTGCGAAAAAAATTCACGCGTTCACGTCGGGCGAGCCGTGAGAAGGTCGCGGCATCCTTCAGGAGCCTTGACGATGACCACCTCGAAGTACTTCGCCCTCGTCGCTGCATTGCTGTGCGCGGGCTGCCCCGACGACGGCGGCGACGACACCAACGCGACCACGAGCGGCGAGACGATGTCGACGTCGACCACGATGTCGACGAGCACGACGCAGACCACGACCACCACCGACGGCACCGAGAGCGGGAGCACGAGCGGGAGCAGCTCGGCGGAGCACGGTTCGGCGGAGCACGGTTCGGCGGAGCACGGCTCGACGGAAACCGGATCGGGCGAGCACGGTTCGGCGGAGCACGGCTCGGCGGAGCACGGCTCCGGCAGCGAGACCATGGGCACCGTCTGCGACACGCTCGGCGAGGGCTGCCACGACAGCAAGACCAAGCTCGGACAGATGTGCCACGAGGTCGGCCACATGGGCGACGTGATGGCATGCGAGGAGATCTTCGACGAATGCGCGAAGGAGTGCGGCCTCTAGCCGACGCGTCGCGATGAACGTTCGCATCGTCGCGTTCGTGCTCGCAGCGGGATTCCTCGCCGGGGTCTCGTGCGAGCCCGACGGCCCGGCGATGTGCCGCGACGACGGCAACCTGACGATCTTCGAGCGGCGGATCGCACCGCTGCTCGAGGACGGCAACCAGTCGGCATGCAACGAGTGTCATCTCGCGGGCGTCAACCTCGGCCTCTACAGCAAGAGTGGCGACGAGTGCACGACGATGGCGTGCATGGCCGAGCTGGGCCTCGTCGATCTCGACGCACCGGATGAGAGCGTCGTGCTCGACTGGATCCTCCGCGGCGTGCCGCAGAGCGAGCTGGTGACCAGCGACGTGATCCAGCAAGAGCACGACGGCGTGCTGGAATGGATTCGCTTCCACGCCGAGTGTGGACAGGATCTGTGCGGCGACATCGAAGATCCGTGCGGGGCCGGTCCGACCGGGGGCGAGTGCGAGAAGCCGCCCTACGGTCACGACGAGCCCGCGCGCGGCTTCGACGATCCCGGGGACTGCAGCGATCACACGCTCGAGGCCGGCTTCGCCGCGCTCGTCTACAGCTGGCGCGGACGCTGCTTCCCCTGTCACTTCGACAACGCACTGGGTGACGAGAATGCGCCGCACTGGATCTCCGAGGGCGCGTGCGACATCGGTTCGCTGACCTCGATGCGCAACGTGCTCGAGCTGGGGCTCGTCGACGTCGAGCATCCCGAGCAGAGCCTGCTGCTGCTCAAGCCGCTGGCGCAGTCGCTCGGCGGCCTGCCCCACGAAGGCGGCGACAAGTTCGAGACGGTCGACGACGGCGCGTACCAAGACTTCGTGGCGTGGCTCGAGCTCTACGCGCGCTGCCGTTAGTCAGTCGCTCACTGCGAACTCCACCGACACGCGCAGCTGCAGCGCCCAGCCGGCCTCGTCGGCGAAGTAGCGCAGCAAGCTGGTGTAGTCGCGGTAGCGCGCGTTCAGCAGGTTCGTGCCGACCAAGCTGGTGTGCACGACGTGATGATCGCCGGGGAACTCGACGCCGATCGCTGCGCCGAAGAGCACGTAGCGCGGAGGCGGTGGCGCGAAGTCCTGCATCGGATCGGCGCGTCGCTGGCGTGCGACGAACGTGCCGTTGAGCTCGACGTAGCCGTGCGCCGATGCGCGGGTATCGGGCCAGCTCCACCGTCCGATCAAGCCGTAGCGATCGGCGGGGATGAGCGGGAGGAATCCCTGCGTGCGCAGGTCGAGCGCGCGCACCCACGCGCCGGTGCCCGACAGCGACAACGGCAAGCGTGGCGCCTGCAGATCGAAGTGCAGCTCGCCGCCGTAGATGCGTGCATCGGTGGCGTGGAACTCGAACACCGGGAACGGCCCGCGCACCGTGCAGGTCAGCGGCGCGCACGGCCCGTCCTGTGGCGTCGGACGAAACGCGATGTAGCGCTGCACGTAGCTCGCGAATGCGGAGCCCTCGACGTTCAGCCACGCACCGTCGTAGCGCGCGGTCGTCTCGCCGCCCCACGTGCGCTCGACGCGGAGGTGACCGTCGCCGAGCCCG
>DASZPU010000750.1:0-17168 GCA_035550195.1 Nannocystaceae bacterium | reverse complement strand
GAAGCCGATCGTCACGTCGCGGCGGGTCGGATCCGTGGCGGTGCGATCGCCGACGCGCAGCGCCGCGGCGGCGGAGTCGAGGAAGGACCCGCCGCGCACCGCGACGCGATCGCCGTCGACGATGCTCGCGGTCCACTCCGCGACGTTGCCGGCGAGATCTTCGACGCCGTCGTCGTTGCGGCCGGCGGGGAAGCTGCCCACCGGTGCGGTGCCGACGAAGCCGTCGTCGTCGTCGTGCGCGTGGCGGCGGCTCTGCTTCAACGCGTGACGGAACCACTTGCTGCACTCGCGACCACAGGCATTCGCGCGCGCGCCGTCGAGCGGTGCATCGCCCCACGGGAAGCGTCGCGCATGGCCGCCGATCGCCGCGCGCACCCACTGCGGATCGCTGGGCAACATCGCACCGCGCGCGCGACAGAGCAGCTCGGCGTCGTACTGCGTCACGCAGTTGACCGGGTGATCGAGCTGTCCGCGTTCGCCTGTCGTGCACAGATCCGCGGCGATCTCCCGTGCGCGCTGCTTGCCGCCGTCGAGCTCGGGCACGCGCGGCGCGTCGGGGCAATCGCCGGTCGCGACGCACTCGTCCCACGCGCGCACCGTCACCTCGTGGCGATCGATGCAGAACGCCGGCACCGATTGCCAACCGACGCTGCCGCGCTCGACGAGCGCCATGCCGCTCGGACACGACGGAACCGCTGCGGGCGCGCTCGCGACCGTGCGCGCGATCGGTAGCGGCGCGAGCTCGATGCGCACGAGCGCGTTGCAACCCGGCGGCGGAGCGTCGCCGTGGCCCGCGATGCACTTCGCGGGATCGCCATCGCCCTGCAGCGTCACCAGCTGTCGCCGTCGCTCGCCCGCGAGCTCGCCGTCGTCGCCTTGCCAACCCGCACCGCTGCGATGCTGCGCCCCGCCGACGAGCCCGAATGCACCCGCATGCGCGCCGACGATGACGTGCGTCGCACCGGCACACTCGCCGTGCGCGTGCGCGTCCGCGGCGGGCTCGAGCATCCACAGACCCATCAACGTGAGATACGCGGAGAGCTCCCCGTGGTGCTGCAACGCGCCGACGAGTCGTGTCGCACCGAGCGGCAATCGTGCACGCAGCTCGTCGAGGTCGCGCACCTCGATGCGCTCGTCCTTGCGACTATAGGGATGCCAGCGATAGCGGCCCTCGCCGATCGAGCAGCCCGGCACGATCGCGAGCTCGCAGCCGGTGAAGGACACGACCACGGGACCATTCGCGAGCTTCTCCTCCAGGAGCCCGCGATCGGCCGACGACCAGTCGAGCACGTTCAGCTTGCGTGTGTCGGTCTCGGCGCTGCACGCCGCTTCACCGAGCGATCCCGCCCAGCTCACCGCGCTGGCCTCGTGCTCGACCTTCATGCAGCCGCACGACAACACTGCGATCGCGAGGGCGATGCGCTCCACCATCTTCGCAGCATACGAGCTTCGCGTGCATGCGCATCCGGTTTGTGACGACGATGCGCGCTGTCGCATTCCGTCGACACCGCGGTGTGGTGCGAAACCGACGCTCGGTGCTGCGCCGCACAGTCGCGTTCGTGCTGCGCGTCCATTCGCTGGCATCTGCGACGCATGCCGCTACGCTCCGCGACAATGCGTCTGCGATCGCTGGGTCTACTGCTGGTGCTCGCGTGTGGATGTTCGCGCGTCTGGTACACGCATCCGATGCGCGAAGCATTCGAAGCCGGTCACGGTGCGCCGCCGTCGGAGCGCGCGGGCGCACCGAAATCCGTGCTGCCCGATCGACTGCAGTACTTCGTGTCGAGCCGCATCGTGCTCGAGCGTCGACTGACGTCCCGCGATCAACGTGTCGAAGGCGGACACGTGTCGTTGCGCAAGGGCGAGTGGATCGAGCGCATCGTGATCCGTCGCGGCACGCCCGGCATCGCGACGGGTTGGGACGAGCGCTCGCTGCAGGTGAGCTTCGAGCAAGGTGGTGCGCTCGCGTTCGTGCGCGACGAAGCGCTGCCCGAAGCGCTCGATCGCGATCGCGAGCCCGCGAGCCTCACCGGCTGGACCGCGCCGCGCGAGACGTATCTGTTGCGCACCGATCGCGGCGAGGACGGCAGCCATCAGCTCGTCTATCGCGGCGAGCGTTGGCAGGTGATCGAAGGAGTCGGCAGCGCGCGCCTCGAAGTGCGTCGCGAAGCCCGCAAGCGCTGGGGCTTCGATCGCCGCGTGCTGCGAGGCCGCCGCATCGACTGAAAGCGCGCCGAAGGCGGTCTGGCGGGGCTTCGGGCGCGCCCTTGCGTCCGCGGCCGGGCTCGCCTAGAAGATCCGCCTCTCGACATACCTCCTTGCTCCCGCCGCAGCGCGGGGGCCCAAGTCCGAAAGGAGCCACATGGCCAAGCCCATCACCACCGGGCGCGTGATCTCTCAACGCGCGCGCATCGGCACCCAACGCGAATACGAATCCGTCATCATCCTGCGGCCCGAGACGACTCGCCCCGAAATCGGCGAGCTCATCGCCCGCATGCAGGAAGTCATCGCGTCGCGCGGCGCGAAGCTCATGAAGATCGACAGCTGGGGAACACGCGTGCTCGCGTTCCCCATCGCGCACTGTCGCAAGGGCGTCTACCTGTACTGGCGCTACCTCGGTGGCTCCGATGTGGTCGCCGAGTTCGAGCGCCACATGCGGTTGTCCGACAAGGTCATCCGCTTCTACACGGTGCTCGTCGACGAGGACATCGATCCCGAGGCGCGTCCGTCCGAGGTCACCGAAGAGCTGCTCGAAGCGGCGACCGATCCCGGTCCCGATCCCGACGAGCTCGCACGCATCGCTGCCGCCGAAGAGGCGGAGCGTCAGCAGGCCGAGGCCCAGTCTCGTCGCGAGCGCGAGGAGTTCGAGGGCGAGGCCGAGTTCAACGAGAACGAGGGAGTGGAGGACTGAGCCATGCCGATGCGTGAAGACAGCTACGGAGGCGGACGAGATCGTGACCGCGGTGATCGTGGCGACCGTGAAGGTCGTGGCGATCGTGGCGATCGCGAAGGTCGCTCGCGCAAGCGCTTCCTCACCGACACCAAGGAATTGGTGATCGACTACAAGAACCCGCAGATGCTGAAGAACTTCCTCACCGATCGCGGCAAGATCGTGCCGGCGAGGATCTCGGGGCTCACCGCCCGTCAGCAGCGTCAGCTCACCAAGGCGATCAAGCGCGCGCGCATGCTCGCGCTGTTGCCGTTCACCTCGGGCTGAACGAAGAGGAGATCATCGTCATGGACGTCATCCTCACCAAGGACGTCGAGAAGCTGGGCAAGGCCGGAGAGATCATCCGCGTCAAGCCGGGCTACGGACGCAACTTCCTCATCCCGCGTGGGCTCGCGTTGCTCGCGACCCGCGGCAACATCGCGCAGCACGAGCACCATCGTCGTGCGATCGAGCGCGAGCAAGAGAAGATCCGCGCGGAGCATCGCGCGATCGCGAAGCGGCTCGAAGGCATCTCCGTGTCGATCGCTCGCAAGGTCGGCAAGGACGACAAGCTGTTCGGCTCGGTCGGCGTGCGCGACATCGCCGAGGCGCTCGAAGTGCAGAAGGTCGCGGTCGATCGTCGACTCATCCATCTGCCGGAGCCGATCCGAGCGACCGGTATCTACGAGGTGCCGGTGCGCTTCGCGGCCGACATCGAAGTGCCGATCAAGGTCACCGTCGTAGGCATCAGCGCTTGATCGACCCCGTGCGGTGTTTCGGCTAGACCCATGGCCCGACCACTGCCACACAACAAGGAGGCGGAGGCCGCCGTGCTCGGCGGCGTCCTCCTCCGCAACGAAGCGCTGAACGACATCGTCAGCGTCGTCGTCGAAGACGACTTCTACGTGCCGGCCCATCGCGCGGTGTTCCGCGCGATGGTGAAGCTCGCCGATCGCGGGCAGCCGATCGACATCGTCACGCTCGAGCACCAGCTGCGCGCGGCCGACGAGCTGGCGCTGGTCGGTGGGCTCGAGGGGCTCGGCAAGCTGGCCGAGCGCTATGCGAGCAGCCACAACATCGGCGCGCACGCGGAGCTCGTGCGGCAATCGGCGGCGGTGCGCAACCTCGTGGTCGCGGCGCAGGAGATCGCCGAAGAGGGCCGCGAGGAGGTCGAGAGCGTCGACGAGTTCATCGACAGCGCGGAGCGGCGGCTGCTCGAGGTCAACCAGAAGGGGCGGCAGGGCAGCTATCGCTCCGCGAAGGACCTCATCCATGGCGTGTTCGAGAGCATCACCGAACGCGCGAAGCTCAAGAACCCGATCACGGGTGTGCCGACGCAGTTCACCAAGCTCGACGAGATGACCGGTGGGCTGCAGCCCGGCGATCTCATCATCTTGGCGGCGCGTCCTTCGATGGGCAAGACGGCGCTCGCGTTGAACTTCGCGCAGCAGGCCTGCATCACGCAGGCAAAGCACGCGCACTTGTCCGAAGACGAGCGGCCGCCGCGATTCCCGGTGCTGTTCTTCAGCTTGGAAATGAGCGCGCAGCAGCTGATCGAGCGCATCTTGTGCAGCGAGGCGCGCGTCGACGCGGGCAAGCTACGCGGCGGTCGTTTGGTGGAGCACGAGTTCGCGGAGCTGGTGCGCGCGGCGGATCGCATCTATCGCGCGCCGCTGTTCATCGACGATTCTGCATCGCCGACGATCTTGGAGATCCGCGCGCGCGCGCGACGGTTCCGCCAAGACCGCCAGATCTTCCCGCCGAGTGCAGGCGACGGTAAGCGGCCGCCGCTGGGGATGATCGTCGTGGACTACTTGCAGCTGTGTCGCGGTGGCAAGGGCCGCTACGACGTGCGCGAGCAGGAGATCAGCGAGATCTCGCGCGGCTTGAAGGCGATCGCGAAGGAGTTGCAGGTGCCGATCCTCGCGCTGTCGCAGCTCAACCGCGGCGTCGACTCGCGTGCGGACCATCGCCCGCAGCTCTCCGACTTGCGCGAGTCGGGCGCGATCGAGCAGGACGCCGACGTCATCATGTTCATCTACCGCGAAGAGCGCTACCAGACCGACGAAGAAAAGAAGCGCCAGGTCGAAGGCCAATCCGAAGTGATCATCGGCAAGCAGCGCAACGGCCCCACCGGCACCGTGCACCTGACCTTCATCGGCAAACACACCCGCTTCGAAAACCCAGCCCACGAGCTGTAGTCGCGCCGCGCCCCGTCGGCGCAGGATTGCCGAATCGAGCGAGTGCGCGCGCGACTCGGCGGTCGAGAGGATCGCCCGATCAAGTCGAGGGCCGCGGGCGAGCCGGGAGTCGAGCGAAGGATCGCCCAGTCGAGCGGAGGGCCGAGGGCGAGCGGGCAGTCGAGCGAAGGATCGCCGAATCGAGCAGAGGGCGCGCCGAGCAGCGCAGTCGACCCGCCGACACTCGAGCGAAGGATCGCCCAATCGAGTCGACGCCGCGCGGAGCCGGAAGTCGATGCGAAGGATCGCCCAATCAAGCCAGCGTTCGCATACCAGCAGGCTGAGCGAAGGAGCTAGCCATCGACGGCACGTAGCCGCCGCCCGAGTCACCGACCGCCGCGGAAGCGCGAGCGGGATCGCAATCGATTGCGTGCGTGCGAAGAGCAGGCGCGACCGCAGCCGCGGCCCGGCGGTCTGACCTCATCGACGGTGCGCGAGCTCGAACGCTCGGCGCTTCGTCCTCCATCACGGGCGAGTCCGTTTCGGCCCCTCGTGTCCGGGCCGCGCGAGCGTCAGCTCGATCGCGCCGGCGCAGCGGCGCTCGCTCGCGCACCGCCGGGTATCTCGTCGGGATCGATCAACCCGTGCATGCGCCAGCCAGCGCTCAGCAACCACGTGCGCGGCGCGAGCGTGCCGAGATCGCGATCGGATCGCGGCCGCTCACTCGCGTCCACCCAACCGTCGAAGAGGATCGCGGAGCTGCACGGGTCGATCCATCGCGCGGCGATCTTGCGACCGGTCTGTGCCTCGTGCTTGCGGAAGTTGTTGAGCACGTAGCAGAGCCCGCGGCGCGCCTCGAGCGGGCTCGTCAACGCGCGCGCGTGATAGCGGTCGTCGAAGACGCGACCTTCGCGTCCGAACGTGCGGTTGAGGTGGATCGCGAGCCGCGTGCCGAGGCCTCGCATTCCGCGGGTGAGGCACTCGCGACCTTCGACTTCGACGAGCAGGTGGAGATGATCGCCGAGCACTGCGAACTGCACGACGCGCAGATCGAAGCGGCCGCGCGCATCCTGCAGAACACGCACGATCGTGCGCATCGGGAATCGTGCACGCAGCTTCGGCACGTCGCCGCGCATGCGGATCGTGACGTGCACCGGGTGTTTGCGATCGATCTTCGGCCGTGTGCGATGTACGACGCGTGGTCGCGCTGCACGACGCTTGCGACCGGCGCCCTTGCGACGACCACCGTGCGTGCGTGCGGGTAGCTCGAGCTGTCGCGGACGAACGAGCTTTCGTTTGCGGATTCGCTGCTCTCGCTTCATCGGGCGCGCAGCTTGGATCACTCGCGGCGACGCGCAAGCTGGCCGCGCGGCACAGCTGTGCCGAAGGTACAGGTGGATGACGATCGCGTGGTCGCACTCGATTGGGCGATCCTTCGCCGCGCGAGCGCCCGGGGAGCGCGCGCTCGATTGGGCGATCCTTCGCCGCGCGAGCGCCCGAGGAGCGTGCGCTCGATTTTCCGACCCTCCGCGCTCACAGCAGCGACGTCGCCAGCACGCAGCGCAGACCCGCCGACGGATCGCTGCACGCCGAATCGATGCAGCAGCCGACGCGATCGGGCTCGTCGAGTGCGCGGCAGACTTCGAACAAGCGTGGACTCGGGAGTGCGCGGGCCAAGCGGGTGCCGTCGTCGCGCGCGGCGAGGCATGCGGGGCCGATGTCGTATTCGAAGTAGAGGTCTTCCGGGGTCACGCCGTCGGTCTGCTCTTCGGCGAACAGGTCCGCTGCGCGCCAATCACGATAGACGAGCGCTTCGAGGCCGCCTGCGGTCGGCTCGAACGGTGGCGTCGCGCCGTATTGCGTCACTTCCGGCACGCCGCTCAGCGCGAGCATCGTCACTCGTTTTCCGCCGTCGCGTAGCCACTGCAGCATCTCGATGTACCGACTCGTCGGGTGCATCGGCCCTTCGCGTGGCGTGCACTCGGCATACACACCGTCCGCGTCGGGGCCCTCGCACTCGATGCCCGCGTTCCAACACAACGCCGAGCTCGGGTGCGCGCTACCCATTTGCGGATCGAAGTTCCAGTACTTCGGATCCAGCGTCGCGTTCTGATCCGCGAGCGAGCAGTCCGATTCGTCACTCGCGATGACGATCGCGAGGTCGGCACCATCGCGCACGAACGGGCGCTCGCCTTCGTTCCACCACGCGTCGGGGTTCAGCGCCTGCGCCATCGCCTCGAGCGGTGCCTCGTAGCCGCAACCGTCGATGCCCTGTGGCAGCAAGCACGCGAGCCCGGCGTCGGGAGGGTCGGCGTTCGTTTCGCCGGTCGCGGTGTTGAAAGCGATGAACGCGTCCGGCGACTCCCAGAGCGAGTGGCACACCGAAGTGCAAGCGTCGTCGCGAGTCTCCTCGGAGCCCGAGAAGTCGCCGATGCGATGATTGCAGCTCGTCGTGACCGGGTTACCTTTTGCGGCTGGAGCACCCGACAGACAAGTCGAGTAGCCCATGTCGGTGGTCGTGAACATCACCTGCACGTCGTGCGGCGTGACCGACAACGTCTCGACGAAGCCGGCCATCGCTTGCGCGAGCCAGATTTGGATGTCGGCCATGTTCGCCGAGTTGTCGATCACGAAGAGCACGTCGAGCTTACGTACGTCTTCGGGCGTCGCGAGATCGAGCGACCACGTCGTCGTGCCCTCCGACGACGACGACGGCGACGTAGTCGCCGCCGAAGACAATGTCGAAGACGACGTCTCGTCGATCGACGACGCACTACTCGTGCTCGTCGTCTCCGCATCGCTCGGCACCACCATCGGCCCGCACGCGCACGCGAGCAACAACCACCCGAGTTTCATGGCGCTGCGATCTCGACGAGGCAGCTCAGCGCCGCATCGGGCTGCGCGCACACGGATCCGACGCAGCATCGCTGCGCGCCGATCCCATCGAGCCCACCGCAGGTGTCGAGCACGCGCGGGCTCGGCAGCGCGCGCGCAGGCTCTCCGTCGTCGCCTTCGAAGCTGCACGCCGGACCGATGCCGAGCTCCCACGTCAGGTCTTCGACCTCGACGCCCGACATCACTTCCTCGCTCGAGAGATCGTCGTCACGCCACTGCCGATACACGAGCGGTCCGCCGTCGATCGGCAGTCCGGTGAGCGCGACCATGAACACGCGCTTGCCGGTCGCCGCCTGCTCGTCGAGCCGATCGCGATAGCGCGACACCGCGAACATCGGCCCTTCCCTCGGCCAGCACTCGTCGTACACGCCCTCCGCATCGGGCCCCGTGCACTCCACACCCGCGTTCCAGCACAGCGCCGAGCTGGGCTGCGCCGAGCCGCTGTGCGGGTTCACGTTCCACCACTGCTCGTCGGTCATCGCCGCGAGGTCTTCCATCGAGCAGTCGCTCTCGTTGCTCACGATCACCACCGCGAGATCGGCTCCGTCGCGCAAGAACGGGCGCGCGCCGACGTTCCACTCCGCGTTCGGATCGAGCGCGAGCCACATCGCCTCGAGCGGCGCTTCGTAGCCGCAACCATCGACGCCCTGCGGGATCAGACACGCGAGCGCGGCCTCGGCCGACTCCGCGTTCGCTTCACCCGTCGCCGTGTCGAACGCCACGAACGGATCGCTCGGCTCCACGTCCACCGGGCACAACGACGAGCACACGTCCTCGCGCACCTCGGGGTCGTTCGGATCGAGCCCGGTGAAGCGGTTGATCCGCTCGTTGCATCCGGTCGCGATCGGAGCTCCGCGTGCGGGCGTGTAGTCCGGCTTCTGGAATCGCGTGCACAACGGATTGCCGACGTCCGTCGTCGTCACCATCACCTGCACGCTGCGCGGTGTCGCCGACAACGACGCGACGAAGCTCGGCATCGCCTGCCCGAGCCATAGTTGGATGTCGGCCATGCCGGCGGAGTTGTCGACGACGAACAGCACATCGAGATCTCCGGATGTCGGCGGCGGCAGATAGACGTCCGTCTTCGGCGTGTCCTCGTCGCCGGCTTCCGAGCTCGTGTCCGCGATCGTCGTCGTGCTGCTGCTCGACGTGCTCGCGCTGCTCGACGTGCCCCCGCCGTCGCTGCTCTCACCGTCGCCGAGCGGCACCTGGGGCCCGCATGCGCACGCGAGCCCCATGATCGCGACGCGCTTCACTGCGACGTGATCTCCACCAGGCAGCCGAGCCCCGCGTCGTGCTCGTCGCACGCGGACGCGGTGCAACAACCATCGACGGCCGCGCACACCTCGAGCACCCGCGGATTCGGGATCGCCCGGATCTCCAGCTCGTCCGCGCGCACGCACGTCGGCCCGATGCCGAAGTCGAACTGCAGATCCGCCGCGTCGACGCCGTCGGGGATCTCCGACGGGAACACGTCGCTGTCCTGGAAGTCGCGCACGACCCCCGGCACACCGACCACCGCGAGCATCGACACTCGCTTGCCACTCGCGGACAAGCCCACCAGCGCGTCGGCATAACGCGAGACCGGACGCAGCGGTCCATCCGCGATCGACATGCAGCCGGTGTACACGCCGTCGGCGTCCGGCCCCGTGCACTGCACGCCCGCGTTCCAGCACAACGCCGACGATGCCTGACGATTGCCGTTGTCCGGGTTCACCTCTTGGTACGCCTCGTCCTCCATCACCGAGTAGTCCTCGACCGAGCAATCGCTCTCGTCGGTGACGATCACGATCGCGAGATCGGCTCCCTCGCGCAGAAACGGTCGCGCACCACCATTCCACTCCGCGTTGGGATTCAGCGCCTGCAACATCGCTTCGAGCGGCGACTCGTAGCCGCATCCGCTGATGCCCTGCGGCAGCAAGCACGCGAGCGCGTCGTCGACCGCATCGAAGGGACCGACGTTGGTCTCTCCGGTCATCGTGTCGAACGCGACGAACGGATCGCTCGGCGCGATGTCGACCGGACACAGCGACGTGCATGCATCCGCGCGCACGTCGGGATTGCTGCCCAACCCCGTGAAGTGGCCGATGCGCGCGTTGCACCCGGTCGTCGTCGGTGCGCCGAGCGCGGGCTCGTAGTCGGGCTGCTGGAAGGGCGTGCAGTTGGGATTGCCCATGTCCGTCGTGGTGAACATCACCTGCACGTCGCGCGCGTTCTCCGACAGCCGCTCGACGAATGCGCCCATCGCCTCGCCCATCGCGATCTGCAGGTCGGCGGTGTGCGCGGAGTTGTCCACGACGACCAGCACGTCGAGCCGATCCGCGATGGGGTCGTCGTCGGGCGGGAAGTCGATCTTGTCGTCGCCGACGTCTTCCTCCTCACCGACGTCGCCCGATCCCGAGCCATCGGGGCCGGTGGGCGCCATCGACGTGCTCGTGTCGAGCGCGCCCGTGTCCTCGGACGAGCCATCACCGGCCGACCCGTCATCCGCGGGCACGCGGGGTCCACACGCGAACACGCACAGCAACGTCGTGATACCTCGCAATCGCATCGCGTCGGGCCTCCTCGTCCTGGCCATCCGGGACATGGGACGGTGCCGGGAGGCCTTTTCGGCTCGACCCGGCCCCACGCCGATCCGTAGCGGCTGCGCCGCCTGTCGTGATAGCTTCCCCGGGCCATGTCCGCCCCGGTTCCGGAGCAGATCGGCCACTTCCGAGTGCTCCGGTTGCTCGGCAAGGGAGCCATGGGCGAGGTGTTCGAAGGCGTCGACGAACAGCTCGGACGCCGCGTCGCGCTGAAGATCCTGGGTGCGAAGCACCGCGAATCGACCGAGTTCAAGACCCGGTTCCTGCGCGAAGGCCGGGCCCTCGCGGCGATGAACCACGCCAACATCGTGCAGATCTACGCGATCGGCGAGCACGAGCGCCGGCCGTTCCTCGCGATGGAGTTCCTCGACGGCGAGGACTTGGGCGGCATGCTCAAGCGCTCCGGTCCGCTGCATCCCGGCGATGCGGCCGAGGTCATCCGCCAGAGCGCGGTGGGCCTGTCCGAAGCGCAGCGCGCCGGCGTCGTGCACCGCGACGTGAAGCCCAGCAACCTCGTCGTCACCAACGCCGGCGTCGTGAAGGTCACCGACTTCGGCCTCGCGAAGGCGCTCCAAGAAGATCTTTCGATCACTGCCACCGGCGTCTTCGTCGGCACGCCCGACTATCTCGCGCCCGAGCAAGCGATGGGCGACGAGGTCGATGCGCGCGCCGACGTCTACGCGCTCGGCTGCTCGCTCTTCCACATGTGCAGCGGTCATCCGCCGTTCCGTAAAGGCGGCCAGGACGATCACTACACCGCGGTCGTGCGCCGTCACCTCAAGGCCGAGCGCCCGCAGCTCAAGCTCGAGATCGCCGGCTTCGACGAAGAGCTCTCCGATCTCTGCCGACGCATGATGAGCCGGCGCCCCGACGTGCGTCCGAGCTTCGACGAGCTCATCAGCAAGCTCGGCGACATCTCGCGCCGCATGGGCGGTCGCGTGCCGCCGCGTCATCAAGACGTCGAGCTCATCAAGTCGGCGGCGACGCCCGATGCCGATCGCACCGAGCCGCCCATCACCAACGACGGCAACGCCAGCGGTGGTGGTCGCACGGTGATGTTCGCGGTCGCGGCCGGCATCGCCATCGGCGTCGGCGTTTCGCTGGTGGCGATCTTCGTGTTCAACTGACGTGCGATGAGGGCCGAGGCGATCGCGCAAGCGGCTCGTAGGCGCGCCGATGCGTTCGCCGAGCAGCTCGCGCTGCATGCCGATGCGATCGCGGATGCGCTGGAGCAGGAGCTGCACCTCGTCGCGTGGGATCGCGAGCAGCTGGTGGGCTCGGTGCAAGCGCGCTTCGCCGAGCTGTGCAAGCGTCGACCTTCGGAGCAGGGCGGTGTCCCGGAGCGCGTGCTCGAGCGCCGCGAGCAGCCGCTCGAAGCGATCGACGCGGTGTGGGAGCGCTTGCTCGCGGGCCGGCGCGTGGTGTTGCAGTGCGCGCGCGGTGCTTGCACGGCGACGCGCACGCTGCTCGGCGACGTGGCGTCGTCGTTGCCCAGCGGTGCGCTCGTGATCGAAGCGCAGCCGTTCGAGCTGGATCCTTCGGAGAGCGCGCATGGGCTCGCGCAGCTGTCGGCGTCGCAGCGCGCGGCGATGATCGACGAGCGCGATCCGAGCACGTGGCCGCTGCGTGCAGTCGCGCGCGCGGTGCCGCGCGTCGCGTCCGTCGATGTGGCAGTCGATCGCGAGCTCGCAGCGTACGTGCTCGCGCGCACCTGCTTGCGGCGCGCCGGCACCGATCCTCGCAGCGTGCGCAAGGCGTTCGTGGTGGGGCCCGTCGAGCTGCTGCAGCGTCACTTGCAGCGACTGTGGGTCGGCGCGCAGATGGGCCCCGCGAGCGATCCCGAGTCGTTCGCAGGTCCGGTCGATCCCGCGATGCGCGATGCGTTCGTGGTCGCACAAGCGGCGTGGCTCGCCGAGCCACGGGCGACGCGTTGGGTCGAAGGTGGCGTGCTCGAGCGCGCGGACGAGGGCGGCCCCTATCTCGCGCCGGCGGCGTTCGTGTGCGACTGGCCGGCGCCGCCGCACGAGCTCGTGGGTCCGATGATCTGCGTCGTGCGCTGCACGCCGGAGCAAGCGCGCGCGGAGATCGAAGCGGCATCACGCGAGGGCGCGCAGGTCGTGCAGGTCGGCGGACGTCCGATCGCGTACGCGCGAGACGTCCGCCACATCCGCGGCGCGGTGTTGGTCGAACGTCTCCCGCCGGGCCTACCGGAGCCGCGCCCGGTGTAGCTCGCTGGGGCTACCCGGGCAGCAGGTCGTCGCAGCTCATGCCGCCGAGGCAACCCGCGCAGACGGTGACGAAGCCGCGCAGCTCGGAGTCGGGATCGGCGACGTCGGCGTCCCAGTCCTTCGGTTGCTCGACCGCAGCGACCGGCTCGCAGCCATTCGAGGTGAGCTGCAGCGAGAACCCGGCGCCCGACGGCGCTGCGAGGCTCGGATGGTTGGCTTCGCCGACGAGCCGCCACGGCTGCGTCGCATCCATCTGCGTGAACTCGACGTTGCTGAGCCCGTCGACCGTCGACTCGCAATCCTTGTCGGGCCCGTGCATGCCGGCATTCTCGGCGCGGAACGCTGCCCACAACGCGGGGTTCACGATGTCGACGGTGAGATCCGCGGACGAGGGCTTGAGCGAGTCGATCTTCACGCGACCGAGCTCGTAGTTGCCGGGCATGAAGCAGCCGCAGCTCTTCGACCACGTGTCCGGGCCGTCGGTCATCGGGTCGTCGAAGTTGAGGCAGTCGTCGAGCAGCTCGGGCGAGCCCTGTGCGCACTTCGGCGACGGCGTGGCATCGGGCGCGAGCGACACGAACGCGAGGCCGCTCTGCAGCTCGGCATCGACGGTCGCGTTGAGGTTCGACACGCAGATGTTGCCGCGGTTCGGGTAGGTGTCCTCGGTGACGTCGTCGGACGTGGAGATCGAGATGTCCTGACGATAGTTCGCCGGCAGCGTCACGCGGATGTCAGTGCCGGCGCGCGCGAGCTGGCTCTGACCGTCGTAGTAGACATAGATCGCGCAGTCGTTGAGCCACGGTCGCGGGTTGCCGTCGTCGTCTTCGCCGCCGCAACGCGCATCGTCGTCCATGTCGGCGGGCTTCTTCGGCGTGCCGGTGTTCGCGTTGTAGGCCCACAGCGAGAGCTTGTCGAAGTCGCCGGCGGCGTCTTCTTCGCCGGCCGCGAACGTGAACCTGCGAAACTCGACCTTGATCTGATCGGCCGCGCCGGTGAACTCGACGATGACGTCGCCACGGTTGACGAAGTTGTCGTTGGAGCCGAGCGCGCTGCCGATCGTGATGTCGGTGATGTTCGGCGCGCCCTCGTCGTCGAGCACCTGGAACGGACCCTCGTGCACCACGCGCCACTTGTCGCGGAACGGCGCGCTGCTCGAATTACCGGGCGGCTCGTTGTTGGTGCATGCGGTCACCGCCGCGAGCAGGAGGAGAGGGGAGATGACCGAAGTAAGGCGAACGCGCTGCATGGGACTCCGTGACGGGCTCGCGCGCAGAATACCCCTCGCACGCGGTGCGGGCAATTTGCCTGGGACCAGCGCAAAGGGCCCGTAGCTGGTGTTTTCCGGGGCGACGAGAGCCAACGAAGCTGGCCTCCCAGGCTTACGCACCTCGCGACCGCGTGCACTGGCCGTGCTTCGCGGTAAGGTCGCGGCCTTCGATGCTCTACGAACCGGTCCCGAGGATCCCGGACTTTCCCGCGCTCGAGCGCCGCGTACTGGCGCTGTGGGCGGAACGCCGTGCGTTCGCACAGCTGCGCGCGAAGAACCAAGGTGGCGCGCACTGGTCGTTCCTCGACGGCCCGATCACGGCGAACAACCCGATGGGTGTGCACCACGCCTGGGGCCGCACGTACAAGGACATGTTCCAGCGCTACCACGCGATGTGCGGTCGCGAGCTGCGCTATCAAAACGGCTTCGACTGCCAGGGCCTGTGGGTCGAGGTCGAGGTCGAAAAAGAGCTCGGCTACGCGACCAAGGCGGACATCGCCGCGCACGGCATCGATGCGTTCGTGCGCCGTTGCAAGGAGCGCGTGCTCACCTTCGCGGCGCGCCAGACCCAGCAGTCGATCCGCCTCGGCTATTGGATGGACTGGGATCCGCCCGAGACGTTGCTCGCGCTGCGCGATGCGATCCACGAGGGCAAGAAGTCCGTCGCGGTCACGCTCGCATCGGGCGTGCGCGCCGAAGGTGATCCCGAGCAGATCGTCGCGGAGCTGGGCTCGCCGCGATCGGGCGGCAGCTACTTCACGTTCTCCACCGAGAACAACTACACGATCTGGCGCTTTCTGAAGAAGTGCAGCGACGAAGGCTTCGTGTACCGCGGCACCGACGTGATGCCGTGGTGCTTCCGCTGCGGCACGGGGCTGTCGCAGATGGAGGTCACGGAGGGGCGCAAGATCACCAAGCACACCTCGGTGTTCGTGCGCTTCCCGCTGCGCGGGCGCGACAAGCAAGCGCTGCTCGTGTGGACGACCACGCCGTGGACGCTCACCAGCAACGTCGCCGCGGCGGTGAATCCCGAGCTCACCTACGTCGAGGTTCGCCACGGCGAGTGGACGTACTTCGTCGGCAAGGGCAACTTGGACGTCGAGCGCGTGCAGCACCTCGAGGCCGCGGGCCAGAAGGAGAGCCACAAGCTGCCGACGCTGCGCAAGATCATCGAAGGCTCGGCGAAGCTTCCCTTCGAGATCGTGCGCGAGCTGCCGGGCAGCGAGCTCGTGGGGCTCGAGTACGACGGGCCCTTCGATCGCTTCGACGCGCAGCAGAAGAAGGGCGGGCTCACGCCCTACGGTGCGATCGGGCCCGCGGACAAGAACGCGATCGAGTGCCATCGCGTGGTCGCGTGGAGCGACGTCAGCGATCGCGACGGCACCGGCATCGTGCACATCGCACCGGGTTGCGGCGCCGAGGATGCGCATCTCGGCAAGCAGCAGGGCCTGGTCGCGATCGCACCGCTCGACGACGGTGGTCACTACCTCGCCGGCTTCGGCGAGCTCACCGGTCAGCACGTCGGTGCGGTCACCGACACGATCGTCGGCGACCTCAAGGCCCGCGGCTTGTTGGTCGCGAAGGAAGCCTACCCGCACGTCTATCCGCACTGTTGGCGCTGCAAGTCGGAGCTGGTGTTCCGCCTCGTCGACGAGTGGTTCATCCGCATGGACTGGCGCGATCGCATCCAGAAAGTCGTGCCGCAGATCCGTTGGATCCCGCCCGATGGTGAAGCGCGCGAGCTCGACTGGCTGCGCAACATGGGCGATTGGATGATCTCCAAGAAGCGCTTCTGGGGGCTCGCGCTGCCGATCTGGGTGTGTGGCGGCTGCGATCGCTTCGAGGTGATCGGCGGCGAGGCCGAGCTGAAAGAGCGCGCGATCGAAGGCTGGGATCAGTTCGAGGGTCACACGCCGCATCGGCCGTGGATCGATGCGGTGAAGATCAAGTGCTCGCACTGCGGCGGCACTTCGAAGCGCATCGAGGACGTCGGCAACCCGTGGCTCGACGCCGGCATCGTGCCGTTCTCCACGGTGCACTACAACACCGAGCCCGAGTACTGGCAGAAGTGGTTCCCCGCCGACTTCGTGGTCGAGTCGTTCCCCGGGCAGTTCCGCAACTGGTTCTACTCGCTGCTCGCGATGAGCGCGATGCTCAGCGGACGTCCGCCGTTCAAGGTGTTGCTCGGGCACGCGCTCGTCCGCGACGCGCGTGGGCACGAGATGCACAAGTCGGCCGGCAACGCGATCGCGTTCGACGATGCCGCGGAAGTGTTCGGTGCCGAGGTGATGCGTTACCTCTACGCCGCGCAGCCGCCCGCGCAGAACCTCAACTTCCCCGACATGCCGAAGGAGCAGTCGGCGACGAAGCAATCGATCGACGGCGAGGTGCGGGCGAAGCTGCTCACGCTGTGGAACTGCTACGCGTTCTTCATCACCTACGCGGAGGCCGACGGCTGGACGCCCGGTGGCGACACGATCCCCGTGGCCGAGCGCGCCGAGCTCGATCGCTGGATTCTCTCGCGACTGCAGCGGCTGGTCGGTGCGGCGCACGACGCCTACGCGGACTTCACCGTGCATCGCCTCGTGGAGCGCATCGAGCAGTTCACCGACGATCTCTCCAACTGGTACCTGCGACGCTCGCGGCGACGCTTCTGGAAGAGCAGCGCCGACAAGGACAAGCAGGCCGCGTATCAGACGCTGCACCACGTGCTCGACACGCTCTCGCGCGTCATCGCACCGATGCTGCCGTTCTTGTCCGAGACGATCTGGCAGAACCTCGTGCGCGGCGTCGTGCCGGGCGCGCCCGACTCGGTGCATCTCACGGCGTATCCCCAGGTCGACCCCGCGCTGGTCGACGACGCGCTCGAGCAGCGCATCGGTTGTGTGATCCGCACCAAGAACCTCGCGCTCGCGCTGCGCAACCAGGCCAACGTGCGCGCACGTCAGCCGCTCGGCAAGCTCATCGTGCGCGCACGCGATGCCCACGATCGCGGCGTGCTCGCCGATCCCCACTTCGCGTCGGCGTTGCTCGACGAGGTGAACATCAAGTCGCTCGAGCTCATCGACGACGAGAGCGCGCTGG
>DASZPU010000749.1:0-5856 GCA_035550195.1 Nannocystaceae bacterium | reverse complement strand
AACCCGCCCATACCGGTGCGCTCGACCGCGAACACGGCCGCCATGCCGCCGGTGGCCACGTGCGCGAGCACGCGATGGCGATCGACGCGATCGCCGATCGCCGGCAACCTCGCGAGCTCGGCGGCAGCAGGCACGGCTCGCGATTATGCCATCCCGCGGCGCAGTCCCGCTAATACGGCGACTGGCCCATCACGTTGCCCGCGGGGTCGTAGTTGCACACCCAGATTTCGCCGCCGCCGCCACAGCTCGCCATCCCGCACCCGAGCTTCGCACTGCGCTTCCACACGATTTGCGTGAAATGACCGCACGTGCCCTCGCAACGATTGCGCCGGTGATCGTACCCGACCCGCTCCGCCGCCCACTGCGCGACGACGTCGGCGGCGGTCGATGCGTTCGAGCTCCAGAAGATGTTCTCGCCGTAGCGACCGTCGCCACGGTGCACGAGATCACAGCCCTTCGCGGCGAGCTGGCTCGCCCACGCCGAAGCGTAGCGCTCGAGCTCGTCGGACCATGCAAGCGGACCGACGCCCACCTCCGCGCGCACGCGATTGTGCGCGTCGGTGAGCCCCACCAGCTTGCCCTGCTCTCCGCGACCGCGCGGTGCTTCACGACGCGTCGACCGTGGAGGTGGTGTCGCGGTGCGAGCGTCGCTGCGATGCGGCGCTGCGGTGCTCGGTGTCGCGACTTCCTTGCACGCGACCAGCGCGAGGACGGCGACGAAGAAGCGGTGCGGCATCGCGCTCCAGTCTCGACCGGTTCCACGGCCCTTGTCACGCGTGATCGCGCCTTGCAGTAGCATCGCTCGTCCATGCTGCTCACGCGCGCCGAAGCCACGTCGTTCACCGAGACCTCGCTGCACGCCGACGTGATCGCGTTCATCGACGCGCTCGCATCGCGCGGCGATCCGCGGCTGCACGTCACGACCTTCGGTGCGAGCCCACAGAATCGCGCGCTGCCGTTGCTCGTGCTCTCCGATCGCGGCGTGAAGACGCCCGCAGAAGCACGCGCGCTCGGTCGCCCGATCGTGTTGATGCAGGACGGCATCCATCCCGGCGAGGTCGAAGGCAAGGAGGCCAGCCTCGCGCTCGTGCGCGACATGCTCGACGGTCCGCTCGGCGAGCTACTCGAGCACCTCACGTTGGTGGTGGTGCCGCTCTTCAATCCCGACGGCAACGACGCGCTCGATCCCGCGAATCGTCGCCTCGATCTCGCGAAGCTCACCGGTCAGCCGGGCCCGATCGTCGGCACGCGCACGCAGAGCCACGGCATCAACCTCAATCGCGACTACCTGCGCCAGGCCGCACCCGAGATGCGGTTGCTGCAATCCCGCGTGGCGATCCCGTGGGCGGCCGATCTCACCATCGACAACCACGCCACCAATGGCTCGGTGCATCGCTTCCACATGACGGTCGACGTGCCGCACACGGTCGCGAGCGGTCGCGCCGAGCCGATCGAGTTCATGCGCAACCGCGTCGTGCCCGAGGTCATGCGCGCGGTGAAGGCCCGCGGCTTCGAGTCGGGTTGGTACGGCAACTTCGTCGAGGACGAGCGCGTGCTCGACGAAGGTGGCGACGCCGATCCACGCAGCGAGGTGCGCGAAGGCTGGATGACGTATCCCCACCATCCGCGCTTCGGTTCGAACTATCGCGGGCTCACGAACCGCCTCGACGTCCTGCTCGAGTGCTACAGCTATCTGCCGTTCGAAGCGCGCGTCGCGACCGCGTCGGCGTGGCAGATCGAGCTCTTGCGCTGGGTCGCGGCGCATCCGCAAGACGTCGTGCGCACGGTGGCGGATCACGCGACGCCGCCCGATCGCGTCGCGGTGCGCTATCGCCTCGACACGTTCACGGAGCCCGTCGAGGTGCTCACACGATCGCCGCGCACGCTCGAGGGTGCGCCGTGCTCGATCACGCTGCCGCACCTTGCTCGCTTCGTCGGTACCACCGTCGTCGATCGTCCACCGGCGTACCTCGTGCCGCCCGCGGTCGCGGATCAGCTGCGCGCACACGGTCTGCGCGTCGATCCGGCCGACGGTGAGCACGAGGTCGCGGTCGCACGCATCGAGACGATCGGCAGCGAAGCCGGTCGCGCGATCCTCGAGGCCTCCGCGTTCGGCGATCTCGCGGTGTCGTGGCACGAAGATCGTCGGCGCGCGCCCGCGGGCTGGGGCCGCGTCGACACGTCACAGCCGCTCGGTGCAATCGCGGTGTACCTGTGCGAGCCCGAGAGCGACGACGGCGCAGGCGAGAACGGATTGCTCGCAGCACCGGCCGTCGGCGACGAATTCGGCATCTGGCGCGCGCTGCCATGATCTTCGCGCACCATCGAGGGATGGTAGTGCTGCAGCGACTCGCGCTCGCCGGCGTCGTGCTGGTGCCGACCGCATGCCGAGTCTGCGCCGGTATCGATTGCCGAAGTGGCATCGAGTTCGCGCTCTCGCCTCCACTCGGCGACGGACGCTTCGCAAACGGCCACTATCGTCTGACCTGGGTCTCGGAGGACGACATGGACAGCTGCGAATACGAGATCGCCGACGACGAGCGCTGCGGCGGCAGTGCATGCATCGTCGAGCAGTCGTGCGCCGACGTCTTCGATTCCTTCGACGGCTCGATTCATGTGTTCTTCGTGGACGACACGCCGGAGTCGGTGCAGGTCACGGTCGAGCGCGACGACACGGTGATCTCGGACACCGTGCACACGCCGATGTACGAAGAGCGGCGCCCACCGACGAAACGCTGCGGTCCGACCTGCCACGAGGCGACCGTCGCGATCCCGGTGAGCTAGTCGAGGTACGAATCACTTCATGCGACGCTCGGCTCGCCAGCTCGCGATCGCGGCGGCGTTGGGGCTCTCCACCGATTGCGCGAACGCCAGCGCCTCGGCGGAGCGCGCGTCCGCGGCTTCGTGATCGCCCAGGCGATCGTGGGCATCGGCGAGGAACCACAGCGTGCGCACGCGGATGTCCGCGACCGCGGGATCATCGGGCAAGCGCGCGAGCGTGCGCGCGAGCTCGTCGCGTGCCCGCGCCGGATCGACGCCGAGCAGCACCAGCCCGAGGTTGAGGTGCAGGCCCAGCACGAGCGTCGGCGCGGACGTCCATCCACCGGTGCGTTCTGCGCTCGCGATCGCACGTTCGAGCGTGCGCGCGCCGAGCTCACGATCGCCGGCGATCTGCGCCTGCGCGAGCCCGAGCTCGTTGAGCGCATGCACGACACCCTCGTGATCGGGCCCGTACTCCGCCTCGAGCAGCGCCCGCATCTCCTCGAGCACGACGATCGTCTTCGGATCGCGCAGCTTCATCAGCTGGTGGCCGTACGATTGCAGCACCACCGAGCGGAACAGCGGCGACACGGTGCTCTCGCTGCGTTGGATCGCGTCGGCCTCCTCGAGCGCCGCGAGTGCGGCGGCATCGTTGCCGTCGTTCATCGCGATCTCGCCGAGATCCAGCAGCGCATTGGCGAGCAGGAGGCGATCGACGACCTTCATCGCGCGGATGTCCGGGATCACCTGTGCGAGCTGGGTGCGCGCCTCTTCGATGCGCCCCGCGTCGATGTGGAGTCCGGCGAAGCGCTCGCGCACTTGCAACGTGAAGGGATGGCGAGCTCCGTACCGTTCGATCGCGAGTCGCAACCCGCGCTCGCCGTGGGCGATGCCCTGCTCGGCCATGTCGAGATCGGCGAGCACCTCGCCGGCATCGGTGTACGCGTCGACGATCGCGCGTGAGTCGGGTGCTTCGACCTCGGCGACGACCTCGGCGGTCGCGAGCTTCGCGAACGCATCGTGCGGTCGACCCTCGATCACGTCGAGCGCAGCGTCGTCCACCCACAGATCGACGCGCGAGATGCCGCGCGCACCCCGGGCGAACAGCGACTCGGCGGCGCGCAGCCACCTGCGGCCTTCGACCGGATCTCCGAGTCCGTGACCGACCTGGAACGCGAGCATGTCGGCCGCGGCGATCGCAGTGTCGAGCTCGCCTTCGGCGTCGGCGAGATGGTAGGCGGCGGTGAGGTCGTCGATTCCGCGCCGCGCGTCGTTCTGCTCGATGCGCGCCCGTCCGCGCACCAGCAGCGCTCGCGCCTGCACGCTGCGCGCACGTGACTCGTCACTCGCGAGCAATCGCTCGGCACGCGCGATGGCGTCGTCGTATTGCCCGACATGAAAGCTGGCCTCGGCCGCGGCGATGGCCTGCTCCTCGGCGACACTGGGATCCGCTCCGCCGCCGAGCACCGCGTGCATGCACTGCTCGGGGCGCGGCAGTCCATCGACGGCATCGCGCGCGCGTGCGGCTGCGGCCGGATCACCTCGCGTGAGCGCATCGATCAACGACGCGATGGTCTGGCCGTCGCGATCGAGACAACGTATGCGTGCGTCGAATCCGTCGTCGTCGCGCAGTGCACAGGTCGCGGCGATCGCTTCGTGGTAGGCGAGCGCGCGCGCGTCGAGTCCGTCGAGCACGGCGCGCGTCGAGTCGCCCGCGACCTCGGCGAGCTGCGCCTGCACCTCGTCGCGCCGTGCCGGCGTCCACGCCTGCTCGAGCAGCGCCGCGCGTGCAGTGCAGCCGTCTGGCGCCGGATCGCGCGGCACGAAGGCGATCGCCGTGACGATGCCGATCGACGCGAGCGCGAGCGCGGCGCGACGGCGCCGACGCGACGGCGTGGTGGCGCCCACGACCGCCGTCATGAATGCCGCGATGCTCGGCCAGCGTTGTTCGGGATCGACCGCGAGCCCGCGTCGCACCACCTGCTCGAGCTCGCGGGGGCCGCGGATCTTCCGCGGATCGATCGGCGCATCGGACGTGGGGCGTGAGCCGTACAGTGCTTCGAACAGCGACACCGCGAACGCGAACACGTCCGAGCGCACGTCGCCACCACCACCCTCGAACAGCTCGGGTGCCATGTACGCCGGCGTGCCCACCATCGCGCGCGAACGCGTCGGCGGCGTGCTGAGCTGCGACAGCGCGAGCGTACCGATCACCGCCTGTACCGACGCGCTCGCATGCGCGTCCTCGCCGTCGAGCAGTCGCGCGAGCCCGAAGTCGGCGACGCGCACGATGCCGTCGTCGCCGTAGAGCACGTTCTCCGGCTTGAAGTCGCGGTGCACGAGCCCGGCCTCGTGGATCGCCGTGAGCCCGCGCGCGGCCGCGCGGAACACCTCGACGACCTCGGCGATGCTGCGTGTGCCTTCACGCAGCCACCGCCGCAGATCGCGGCCGCGCACGAGCGCCATCACCAAGAAGACGCGATCGTCGTCGCTCTGCCCGGCGTCGTAGAGCTGCACGACGTTCATCGCGGTGACGCGCGCGAGGTTGCGGGCCTCGTCGACGAGCCGCGCGCGTGCGAACGAGTCGACCGCACGCTCGCTGTGCAACACCTTCACCGCGACCTCGCGTTCGAGCACGGGGTCGCGCGCGCGATAGACCACGCCCATGCCGCCTTGCCCGAGGCGATCGAGCACCTGGTAGCGCCCGATCCACGTGGGGCGCTGCTCGCCGCCGAACAGCTGCGCGCGCACCTGCTCGCGCGCGTGCGCACGCACGAAGCTCGCGCTGTCGGCGGGTGTGCCGGTGACGGTCTCTGCGCTCATCGATGCGCCGACGCGCATCGGCGCGCGGGCCAGAGTATCACCGCGGCGCGAAGCAGACCGCGCCGGTCGTACCGGCCTCGACGAATTCGACGTCGGTGCTGCATGCAGCGGGATGATCGGCGTCGCGACAGAGCTCGCAATCGCCGTCCGCCGTGCACGACTTCAAGCAGAACGAGTCGTCGCCGTACGCGACGCACAGCGAGTCGGCCGGGCAGTCCGCGTTGGCGGCACAGCCGTGGGTCGTGCAGTAGCCACCGTCGAAGTCGTCGAAGC
>DASZPU010000748.1:0-3706 GCA_035550195.1 Nannocystaceae bacterium | reverse complement strand
CTCGGCAAGGTCGAGGCGCTCGGTGCCGAAGCCGATCGCGCCGAGGGTCTGCTCGCGGCCTACGTCGCGACGGTCGATCACATCCTCGAGGCCGAGCTGCAGGGCCGCGTGTTGCGGGCCATCGGTCAGGTCGCGCTCGATCGCCTCGGTCGCTACGACGAGGCGCGTCATGCCTACGAGCGCGTGATCGCGATGTCGCCGGGCGATGCCGAGGCCGCCGACGCGCTCGAGCGCATCTACTTGCAGCAAGGCGAGTACGAAGCGCTCGCGAACCTGCTCGCGGCGCGGGCCGATCGCACCACCGACGTGGAGCTGCGCGACTCGTTCCTCGTTCGCGCCGCCGATCTCATGCGGCGTCAGCTCGATCGCCCCGACGAGGCCATCCACCTCTACGAGCGCCTCTCCGCCGAAGGGCTCGTGCGCCCCGAGGTGCAAGATGCACTCGAGCCGCTCTACGAAGCGGCCGGTCGCTGGCGCGAGCTCGCGGCGCACCTCGGACGCAAGCTCGCGCAGCAGAGCGGGCATGCGGCGGTCGACACCCATCTGCGACTCGGTCGGTTGTTCGGCGACAAGCTCGACGATCCGCAGACCGGCATCCGCCACCTCTCGACCGCGCTCAAGCTCGATCCCGATCACGCGGTCGCGAGCGAGGCGCTCGGTCGCTACCTCGAGGACGGCAGCATGCGCGTGCGCGTGGCCGAGCTGCTCGAGCCGGTGTTCGCGGCGGTGGGCGACTGGAATCGGCTGATCCAGATCCAGGAGATTCGCCTGGCCGAAGCGGCCGACGAGCAGGTGCGCGGCAAGATCCTGCTGCGCATCGCCCAGATCGAAGAGGAACAGCTCGAGGATCTCGACCGCGCGTTCGAGAGCTACACGCGGCTCTTCCGCGAGCAGCCGAGCAACCGCTACGTCCGCGATCAGCTCGGGCGCCTCGCCGGTGTGCTCTCGGCCTCCGAGCGCTACGCCGAGCTGCTCACCAAGTTCACCGAGGAAGAGGGTGCCGGCGACGACGGCGACGCGATGCTCGCGATCGTGCGCGAGGCCGCCGAGCTGTGGAGCGGCCCGCTGCGCAAGCCCGCGAACGCGGTGCCGCTGTACCAGCGCTTGCTGTTGGCGAAGCCCGAGCCGGCGATCTTCTCACAACTCGAGATCGCACTGACGCAGGCCGAGCTGTGGCGTCCGCTCGCGGACGCGTACTGGCGCGAGATCGACAACGCGACCAGCGAAGATCGTCAGATCGAGCTCCTGCGCAAGCTCGCCACGCTGGCGCAGGAGCTGCTCGACGATCCCGCCGAAGCGGCGCGGGCCTACGCGCGCATGCTCGAGATCCGCCCCGAGTACGACATCGCACGCGCGCGGCTCGAAGCGATCCTCGGCGAGACCGACCGTCATCCCGAGCTGCTCGAAGCGCTGCGCGATCGCATCGCGCGTACGGCCGAAGCCGACGAGCGCAACCTCGTCGCGCTGCGCATCGCCGAGCTGCAAGACGGCCCCATGGAGGACTCCGACGGTGCCGTCGACACGCTCGAGCAGATGCTCGCGGAGATCCCCGACGATCGCGACGCGATCGCGATGCTCGAGCGCATCGCCCAGGCGAAGAGCGCCATGCGTCCGCGCGTGCTCGGCCTCTTGCGTCCGATCTACGAGCGCACCGGCAACGTGCGCCGCCAGGTCGAGATCGACGAGTGGAAGCTCGCGCATGCCAGCGATCCCGAGGAGCGCCACGAGCTCTACTTCGAGATCGCGAAGCTGCAGTCGCGCGGCCAGGACACCATCGAAGCCGGCTTCGCCGCGCTCCTGCGCGCGCTCGCGGAGCCCGGGCCCACCGAGTTGCTCGAGCGACTCGACAGCGAGGCCGCACAGCTCGCCTCGCAGCTGCGGCTCGAGGGCCAGCTCGCCGATGCGTTGGTCGCTGCGGCCGACGGCGAGGGCCTCGCGGGTGATGCCGAGCGCCGCGTGCAGCTGTTGGTGTGGGCGGGTCGCGTGCGTCACGAGCTCGCCGAGGACGGCTCGGCGGCGACGATCCTCCGGGCCGCGCTCGCGATCGATCCCGATCACGGCGATGCGCTCGCGTTGCTCGACACCACGCTCGGTCGCCTGGCGGATCACGCCGGGCTCGCGGACGTGCTGCGCAAGCGGGCCGAGCTCGCGCAGGGCGATCGCGATCGCGTGGGTCACCTGCGTCGGCTCGCGATGCTGCTCGACGATGCGCTCGAGCAGCCGTCCGAGGCGGAGGTCGCGTGGCGCGAGCTGCTCGACGTGCAGCCCGGCGATCGCGAGGCGCTCGCTCGGCTCGCGCGCGCGTACGAGCGCCGCGGTGCCAGTGGCGAGCTGGTGAGCGTGGTCGAGCGTCAGATCGAGACCAGCGATCCCGGACAAGAACGTCGCGCGTTGCGGCTGCGGCTCGCCGAGCTGCACCGCAGCAGCGGCGATCGTGCGTCCGAGGTCGATGCGCTCGCGGCGTTGCTCGGCGAGTCCGAGCACGATGCCGAGGCGCTGTCCTTCTATGGCGACGCGTTGCTGGCCGAGTCGCGGCACGGCGAAGCGGTCGACGTGCTGCAGAAGCGGGCCGAGCTCGCGCGCAGCGAGGCCGAGCGTGCGGCGCTGTTGCTCGATGCGGCGCGCCTCTACGCCGGGCCGATCGGCGACGTGCCGGCGGCGCTGCAGCTCTACGACAAGGTGCTCGAGCTGCAGCCGGGCAGCACCGGTGCGCTCGCGGACGTGGTCGCGCTCGCGAAGCTCGAGAGCAGCCACGAAGCCGCGGCGAAGCTCGTCATCCCGCGCCTCGAAGCGGCGGGGCGGTGGCGCGATCTGGCCGACGTGTGGTCGGCACGCACGGAGCTCGTGCACGATCCCGCCGAGCGTGCGGTGGCACTGCGTGCGCTCGCGAAGCTGCGGCTCGAGCGACTCGAAGAGCCGAGCGGTGCGCTGGCGGCCTGGGTCGCGCTCATCGACGTCGCCGAGCCCGATGCGCTGCGCGACGTGCTCGAGCAAGGTGGTCGGCTCGCGGTGCAGCTGGGCAACGGCTCGGATCACGTGGAGCTCTTGCGCAGCAAGTCGGCGGAGGTCGATCGCGATCCCGCCGAGCGCGTCACGCTGGCGAGCTACGCCGCGCACCTGTGCGAGGAGATCCTCGGCGAGAGCGGACGGGCGCTGGAGATCCTGCTTCCGCTGGTCGACGAGGGCCACGCGACGCTCGAGCTCACTGCGCGCATCGAACGGCTCGCGCGCAGCAACGGCAACCCCAAGGCGATCGCGCTGGCGCTGCGCGAGGCGACGCGGCTCGCGGCCGACGATCATGCGCAAGCCGAGACGCTCGTGCGCCTGGGCGACGTGCAGCTCGAGCTCGGTGAGCACGACGACGCACTGGGCTCGTTCCGCGATGCGTTCGATCTCACGCGCTCGGCCGCGGCACTGCGCGGGCTCGAGACCATCTTCGCGAAGCAGCCGGCCTCACCGTCGTCGGGTCTGCTCGACGCGCTGGAGAGCGCGTACCAGTCCACCGGCGATCGCGTCGGGCACACGCGCGTCGTCGAAGCGCGGCTGCGCGATGCATCGGGCAGCGCGCGTGCGCAGCTGCTCGAGCAGGTCGCGGGGCTGTACGAAGCCGGCGGTGGCAGCGAGCGGCAGGCACTCGCGGCATGGGGCGAGCTGCTGACGATCGATCCCGAGTCGGCGCAGGTCGCCGAGCGCGTGACCACGATCG
>DASZPU010000747.1:0-8463 GCA_035550195.1 Nannocystaceae bacterium | reverse complement strand
AGCTCGACGAGCGCGGGCGCGGTCGCGCGGCAGTAGGGGCACGTATCGGTCCAGAAGCGCACGAGCACGACGCGGCCGCGCAGATCCGCGATGTCGCCGGGATCGTCGCCGATCCAACCATCGAGCTCGAACGGCGGCGCTGCGAGACCGAGGCGATCATCGCCGCCACGCACCGCAGGCAGCTCGTCGTGCGCCGGCGCCTCGGGGATCGCCCGCGCTGCGCTGCACCCCGCGCTCGCGAGCGCGCAGACAATTGCCCACAGTGGCGCAACCGCGGTCACGATGCTCGGCTCCGCGCGCCCGTGCGCTTGCACCTCCTGCTTGGCCACCACGCACCATCATGGTAACGCTGAGTTCGATGGATTCGAACGCCGTTCTCGCAGGCCTCGACGAAGACGCCGAAGGCTCCGAGGCCTGGTTCCGAGAGCGGCTGCGCACCCTCGTCGAGCTGCCCACGGTGAGCCCGGGCATGAGCGACGATCGCGAGATCCGAGCCGGCGCTCTCGCTGCGCGCGAGATGTTCGAGGCCATCGGTGCGCAGGCGGAGCTCGTCGAGACGCGCGGCACTCCCACGGTGATCGCTCGACTCGCACATCCGCAGGCGCGCGCACGCCTCGTCGTCTACAACCACCTCGACGTGCAACCTGCGGCGGGGCCGGCTTGGCAGCAGGCCGATCCGTTCCACTTCGAGATCGAGAAGCACGACAAGCGCGGCTTCCTGTATCGCGGTCGTGGTGCGACCGACGACAAGGGCCCGGCGCTCTGTGCCGTGCGCGGTGCCCAGCTCGCGATCGAACGCGGCGTGCCCATCGACGTGACCTTCGTGTGGGAGACCGAAGAAGAGATCGGCAGCCCGCACTTTGCCGAAGTGATCGCGGCGCGTCGTGATCAGCTCGCGTGCGAAGCGGTGATCGTGTCGGACACGATCTGGCCCACCGACGAGCAGCCCGCGGTCTCCACCGGCTTGCGCGGCTCGATGTACGCGAGCCTCCGGCTGCGCACCGCGGGCAAGGAAGTACACTCCGGGCTCGTCGGCGGTGTCGCGCGCAATCCGATCAAGGAGCTGTGCCAGCTCGCGTCGGCGATCGATGGGGCCGCGTTCTGGCACGCCGGCGCGCTCTCGCCGACCGAAGACGAGGTCGCCGCGTTCTTGAAGTCGGGCTTCGACCCCGCGTACTTCCAGCACGCGTTCGACCTCCATCACATGACCACGCGCGTGCCGCTCGAGATCATGCTGAGGATCTGGACGCGACCGACGTTCGAGATCCACGGCCTCACCGGCGGCTACACCGGCCCGGGCACGAAGACGATCATCCCGGATGCCGCCGAGCTGAAGATCAGCTTCCGACTCGTGCCCGATCAGGATCCGCGCATGCTCGCGGAAGCGCTGCGCGAGTTCGTGCGGCAGTACAACCCCGAGGTCGAGGTCGAGGTGTCGGGCTGGCTCGCGCCGTTCCGCGCTCCGACCAGCGGACGCGTGCACACGGCGATCGTCGATGCGCTGCACCACTGCACCGGGCGCTGTCCGGTGACCGTCCGCGAAGGTGGATCGATCGGCGCAGTGCCGGTCATCGCCCGCGAGCTCGGCGTGCCGGTGCACTTCCTGCCGCTGTCGCTGCCCGATCACGGCTACCACGCGCCCAACGAGTACTTCGACTGGCGACAGGCGAAGATCGGCATCTCCGCGTTCGCGCGCACGTTCTGTACGGTCGCGAAGTAGTCAGCGCTGCTTGCCGGTGACGAGCGCGCTCGCCTTCGCGACCCAGCTCTGGGGCAGCCGTGGGAAGAGACGCTTCGCGACGTCGGTGACGTGGGCTTCGGGCGTGACCAACAGACGCGAACGCCCCTTGCGCATCGCGTCGACGATCAGCGCCGCGCACTTCTCCGCCGGCATCGTGCGCTTCTCGAAGAACCGCATCATCTTCACGTGGAAGGTCTCCATGCCGGCGACGAAGCGACCGTCCTTCACGATGTTCGTGCGGATGCCCCCGGGATGAACGCTCATCACGCGAATCGGTGTGTCGCCGAGCTCGGCGGCGATCGACTCGCTGAAGCCACGCACCGCGAACTTGGTCGCGCAGTACGACGACTGTCCGGGGATGCCGATGAGCCCGAACATGCTCGACAGATTCACGATGTACGCGTCGTCGCTCTTGCGCAGGTGCGGCAAGAAGAAGCGACAGCCGTGCACGACGCCCCAGAAGTTGATCCCGACGATCCACTCCATGTCTTCGAAGCTCTGCTGCTCGAGCTCGCCCGCGACCGCGACACCGGCGTTGTTGATGACGATGTCGACGCGGCGATGGATCGCGAGCACCTGCTCGGGCAACGCCTGCATCGCGGCACGATTCGAGACGTCGACGACGTGGATCGAGGTGCGCACGCGCCCCGCGAGCTCGCGCTCCGCTTCCTTCAACCGCGCGTCGCTGACATCGACGAGCGCGAGCCCACCGATGCCCGCATCGGTCAGCTCGTCGGCGAGCGCACGCCCGATCCCACTGCCCGCACCGGTGATGACCGCGACGCGATCGCGAAAGTCCTTCATGCGGCGGAGACTACTCCCGCCGTCGGCCCAACCGCGAAGGCTGCGCTCAATCCCCGGTCGGGGCCATTTTGATGCCGGTCATGAAGGAGCCGCGCTTGGGGCGTTGCGGCTGACCGGTGAGCACCGGGGTGCTCGCGTCTTCGCCTTCCATCACCACGTGCTGGGTCGGACCGGTGACCTCGGGCGCGGGCGCGCCGATCAGCTCGGCGCCCGGAGCATCGGGCTCGCCGATCTCTTCGTCGGGCTCGATCACCGGCGCTTGCTCCTGCGCCATGGGCTGCAGCGGCTGCAAGTCGGGGTCGATTTCCGCATCGCCGCCGCCACGGGAATGTGCGCATCCGGCCAAGGCCCCTGCGAGGACGACGGTGAGCACGCGGAACATCGGCATCATCTTGATGCTGCACGCACGAGCGCCGCAAGTGGTTCCATCCGAACGCCCGCGCGCTCGCGATCCCTGCACTTGAGATAGAGTGCGCGCGCCGTGGCGCTGCCGGCGGAATGTGTGCTCGCGATCGATCTCGGGACCTCGGGCCCGAAGGTCGGCCTCGCCACCGTCGGCGGCGAGATGATCGCGTGCACGTCTGCAGCGACGCGCTTGCAGCTGTTGCCCGGCGGAGGCGCCGAGCAAGATCCCGAAGACTGGTGGCGTGCGATCGTCGAAGCGACGCACGCGTTGTGGCGCGAGGGCCACGATCCGAAATCCGTCATCGCGATCTGCGTCACCGCGCAGTGGGCCGGCACCGTGGCCGTCGATCGCGAAGGGCGTCCGCTGCATCCCGCGATCGTCTGGATGGACACGCGCGGTGCGAAGTACGTGCCCGAGCTCGTCGGCGGAGTCGTGCGCGTGCAGGGCTACGGCGCGCGCAAGCTCGCCTCGTGGTTGCGCCGCACCGGCGGCATCCCGTCGCTCGGCGGCAAGGAACCGGTCGCGCACATCCAGTTCCTGCGCCACGAACGATCCGAGGTGCACCGCAAGGCGCACATGTTCCTCGAGCCCAAGGACTGGCTCAACCATCGCTTGTGTGGCCGCTTCTGCGCGACCGTCGATTCGATCGCGCTGCACTGGGTCACCGACAACCGCGAGATCGACCACATCGGCTACGACATGCGCTTGCTCGAGATGGCCGGGCTCGAGCGCTCGCGCTTGCCCGAGCTCGTGCGCGCCACCGATGCGATCGGCACGATCACCGCGCGCACCGCCGAAGAGCTCGGCCTCGATCGCGAAGTGCGAGTGTTCGGCGGCACGCCCGACGTGCAGTCCGCCGCGGTGGGCTCGGGTGCAGTGCGTGACTTCGAGCCGCACCTCTACATCGGCACGTCGTCGTGGTTGTCGTGCCACCTGCCGTTCAAGAAGACCGACATCCTGCGCAACATGGCGGCCCTGCCCTCCGCGTTGCCGGGCCGCTACATGCTCGGCAACTCGCAGGAGACCGCGGGCGCGTGCGTCACCTGGTTGCGTGATGCGGTGCTGTGGCCGCGGGATGCGGCCGACGATCGCGGCCCGCCCGACGAAGCCTTCGCGCGCATCGATGCGCTCGCCGCCCAAGCACCGCCCGGCAGTGACGGCGTGATCTTCACACCGTGGCTGTTCGGCGAGCGTTGCCCCGCCGCCGATCCGACGATCCGCAGCTCGTTCACCAACGTGTCGCTGTCGACCACGCGTGCGCACCTCGTGCGCGCGGTGCTCGAAGGCGTCGCGCTCAACACCCGTTGGTTGCTCGAAGCCGCCGAGCACTTCGTCGGCCGTCGGCTCGATCCGATCCGCATCATCGGCGGCGGCGCGAGCTCGGAGCCGTGGTGCCGCATCTTCGCGGACGTGCTCGGCCGCGAGATCGCCCAGGTGCGCGACCCCGTGCGCAGCAACGCGCGTGGCGCTGCGTTCATCGCATCGCTCGGGCTCGGTCGTCTGCGCGTCGACGAGCTCGGTGCGAAGGTACCGATCGCCGCGCGCTTCCAGCCGCGCACCGAGCATCGCGCGCGCTACGACGACGCGTACGCGTCGTTCCGCGCGCTGTGGAAGGCCACGGCCCCAGTACACCGGCGCCTCGCACGACCGTAATCCCCGAAGGGGCCGTGCGAAAGTAATTCGCCGAAGGCGCTCAGCGACTGCGACCGCAGGGCGCTGTCGCAACCCTCCGCGATCCGATCACGGCGGCGGTCGCAACCCTGCGCGAGCCGATCACGGCGGCGGTCGCAACCCTCAACACTCCGCCTCATCCGTGCCGTCGTCGCAATCCTCGAAGCCGTCGCACCACGACCCTTCGTCGATGCACCAGCTCTCGTCGCACAGCACCTCGCCCTCGTCGCACGTCCACTCGCCGGGATCTTCGACGTCGCAGTCGAGCTCGTCGCTGCCGTCGGCACAGTCGTCGCCGCCGTCGCACGTCCACTCCCAGTCGATGCACTCGCCGTCACCGCAGACCCAGTCGTCGTCGGCACAGGCTTCGTCGGCACGCCCTCGCATCGCACGCGTGATCCAGCCGTGCACGTACGACACGCGCGTGTAGATGCCCGGCGCCTCGGGCTCGCCACACGCCGCACCCCAGCTCACGATGCCCGCGAGCCGCCACTGCCCGTCGTCGTCGGGCACCACCAAAGGCCCGCCGCTGTCACCCTGGCAGGCATCGCGTCCACCATCCGCGAGCGAGCCCGCCGCGATGTGCTCGCTGCCGATCGTGCGCCCGTAATCCGCCGATGCAGTGGCGTTCGCGACGATCGGCACATCCACCGCGCGGAGCGTGTCGACGAGCTTGCCGTTCGGCTGCAGCCGGCCCCACCCGCTCACGCTCGCGAGCACGCCGGGATCGGTGAGCCCATCCTCTGCGTCCTGGGGCGACACCAGCTCGATCACTGCGACCGCGTCGTCGGGGTGCAGCGGCTGCGCCAAGCGGAGCAACGCCGCATCGTTGCGCGGCGGCTTCGCCCACGGATCGTAGCCGGGATGCAGCACGAAGCTGTCCGCACCGATCGCGAGGCCCGGCGGATCGTCTTCGACGCAGTGCGCCGCCGTGAGCACCCACGACGCCGCGACGATCGACCCGCCGCAGAACAGCCCGCGCGAGCTCTGCACGCTGACCTGATGCGGGTACTCCTCGATGTCTGCGCGCGCACCTCCGATGATGCGCGCGTCGTCTGGCTGCGAGTCGAGCGGCGCGCAGCCCCACGAGGCGAGCGCGAACAGAGGCATGGTGAACCGACGGGTTTCGACGTGACGCGGTGCGGCCATGCGCGGCCGCTGTGCATCACGCGTGCGCACACGTGATCCCGCGAGCTTGCGCGTTGCGGCCCGGCCAGCTGGCCCGCCAGCGGGCCACCAGTGGCCCGTCAGCGGGCCACCCTGGCCACCGCGCATGATCGTGCTGCACGGATGCGCGTGGGCCCGGTGCTACCCTCCGCCGCGCATGGCCAACGCGCCCACTTCGCGGATCCGTCGGGGTCTCACGCGCGCCGGCTCGCGCGCGCTCGATCGTCTCTTCCAACGTGCGAAGCGATTGCCGCTCCTGCGCGATCGCATCGCCCGCGAGTACGACAAGCTGCTCGGCGAGATCCGGCGCGCCGCGAAGCCCTACGGCGACGAGCTACCGAAGACCGTCGCGCTGCCGGAGCACGGTCGCAAGCGCGACGAAGTGCTCGCACAGCTGCGCATGCTCGCGACGCGCGAGCGCGATCGCTGGCGCGACGGGTTCGTCTCCGGCGCGGTCTATCACGGCGACGACGAGCACATCGCGTTCCTCTCGGAGATCTACGCCGGCTACTCGCAGACCAATCCGCTGCACGCGGATCTGTGGCCGTCGGTCGTGAAGCTCGAGGCCGAGATCGTCGCGATGACGGCCGACATGCTCGGCGCAGCGAAAGTCGGCGACGACACGCGCTGGCCCGGTGGCGTCTGCGGCGTGGTGAGCTCGGGCGGCACCGAGAGCATCATGCTCGCGATGAAGACGTACCGCGACTGGGCGCGCGCGGAACGAGGCATCACCAAGCCCGAGGTCGTGGCACCGATGTCGGCCCACGTCGCGTTCGACAAGGCTGCGCAGAGCTTCGGCATCGAGCTGGTGCGCGTGCCGGTCGGCGAAGACTGTCGCGCCGACGTGCCCGCGATGCGCCGCGCGATCAACAAGCACACGATCTGCATCGTCGGCTCGGCGCCGGGCTTCCCGCACGGCGTCGTCGATCCGATCGAAGAGCTGTCGGAGATCGCCCGCGCACGCAAGATCGGCTTCCACACCGATGCGTGTCTCGGCGGCTTCATCCTGCCGTTCGCACGCGAGCTCGGCTGGCCGGTGCCGCGCTTCGACTTCTCGTTGCCCGGCGTCACCTCGATCTCCGCCGACACGCACAAATATGGCTACGCGGCGAAGGGCACGAGCGTCGTGCTCTACCGCTCGCCGCAGCTGCGCCAGCATCAGTACTTCACCGCCACCGACTGGCCCGGTGGTCTCTATCTCTCGCCGACGTTCGCGGGCAGTCGGCCGGGCGCGCTGTCGGCCGCGTGCTGGGCCGCGCTCGTATCGATCGGCCGCGACGGGTACCTCGACGCGACGCGTCGCATCCTCGAGACCGCGCGCGAGATCAAAGGCGGCATCGCAGCGATCCCCGGCTTGAAGGTGCTCGGCGATCCGCTGTGGGTCATCGCGTTCGCGTCCGACGATCTCGACATCTATCGCGTGCTCGAAGTGATGACGAAGCGACACTGGAATCTCAACGGCCTGCATCGCCCCGCGGCCGTGCATCTCTGCGTCACGCTGCGCCACACGCAGCCCGGCGTCGCCGCGCGCTTCCTCGCCGATCTGCGCGACGCGGTCGCGGAGGTGCAGGCGAACCCGTCCGAGAAAGGCTCGCTCGCACCGATCTATGGGCTCGCGGCGACGCTGCCGGTACGCAGCGCGGTGGGCGATCTGATGCGCGCGTATCTCGACGTGCTCTACGAGCCATGACCGCCAGGGCCGGCGACGAAACGATCGCCGCCTCGTTCACGCCGGTGATCGATCACCGCGTCGCATTCGTGATCCCACGCAGAAACAGGTGCGCTCGGTAGTCGTGGGGATCACTGTGGGGCCGGTGGACGAGCTGGTTGTCGAAGCCGTTCGATCGTGTGCGCTTCATGCTGCGCTCCTGCGAGATCACTCCGGTCGATCGAGCACGAATCACGCTCGCTACCGCGCGAGCGCGATCGAGTGGCCACGATCGAAGTCGCGCGCGTGTCGATTGCTTTCGACGGCGCTGCGCTTCGCGGTACTGTGCGCCGAATGGCCCGCCGCGTGCGAGGGATCCTTTTCGTCGACTACGTGCGGATGATCCGTGGTCACAAGGCGATCGACTGGTCGCAGTATCTGCAGGATGAAGACTCTGCGCTGCTCGTGCAGCCGATCGATCCGGAGGGTTGGTACCCGATGGAGACGTTCGAGCGCTTCGGCATCGGCATCGTGCGCGAGGTCGCGGGCGGGCAGCTCATCGCGGTGCGCATGTGGGGGCGCTTCCAGGTGGAGTTCGTGCGCACGCAGCATCCGAACCTCATCGCGGACGGCGATGCGCACGATACGTTCATGCGCTTCCAGTCGCTGCAGCGCAGCTTCTTCGACTACGACGCGGTGACCGTCGACGAGGTGCTCGAGGACAGCGCGATCGTGTCGGTGCAGTACCAGATGTCGGCCGAAGCCGAAGAGGCCGCCTGCAACCAGACGATGGGCTTCTGCGAGCGCATGCTCGAGCTCGCCGGCATCACGAACGTGGTCGCGCGCTTCGAAGCGATGGGTTGGCGCGGCGCCCCGCGCACGCTCATCGCGTTGCGCTGGCGCTAGGAGCGTGACCGAGTAATCGTTCAGCGCTTCGGTCGGCGGCGCGCTCGAGGTGGCGCGGCCGAGGCACGCTCGAAGGGCTGACGGGGCTGTTTAACGGTCGGATCCCTTCCTACTCGTGCT
>DASZPU010000746.1:0-10950 GCA_035550195.1 Nannocystaceae bacterium | reverse complement strand
ACACGTTCGCGCCCGACGGCGGCGACGGCTTCTGCGATCGACGCAAGAGCCTCGACCCGCGGCTCGGCTCGCCGTTGTGGACGACGTGCTCCGATCTCGTCGCCGCCGGTCGTGTCGAAGCCACGCTGCCCGGGCGCGTCGAGGTCGGCACGCACTACGCGTACATCGACTTCGGCGACGAGCTGACCGGCGGCGTCGTCGACGAGCACCTGCATCGCGCCGGCGGCGACATCGGCCGCACGAAGATCGGTGGCGTGTGGGATCTGTTCGTCGGCGCCGCCGGCATGCTGCGCAATCCCAACCTCGAGCACACCAAGCTCGCCAGCTCGGCGCACCGCGGCTACGCGATCTATGGCAACAGCACGCTCGCGCTCGGCACCACCACCGTGCTCGTCGAAGGCAAGCACTATCGCGACGATCTCGTCGCGCTCTCGCAGGCGTCGACGATGCAGTACGCCGAGAACCCGACGCTCGAGCGCGAGGATCAACAAGTGCCCGGCAACGCGAATTCCACCGGCGGTCGCGTGCGCGTCGATCACTCGTGGCGCCCGCACGGCATCACGCTCTACGGCAACTCGATGGTCTACGCGTACTCGGACACCGTGGGCCTGAAGGTGTTCGGCGCCGACGGTCGCATCGCGACGCATCACTACGCGGGCATCATCTGGCGCCGTCCGCAGAGCGAGCTCGTGCTGCAGCTCTCCGGCGGCTATCGCGACGAGCGCCATCTCGACGACGGCTCGCTCAAGCGCCGCTTCCCCCACGGCGAGCTCTCGCTGCAGATCCCGGTCGCGAAGACCGGCGCGCTCACCCACGCGATCCTCGTGAAGGTCGAGGGCCGCTGGGAAACCTACGTCACCGAGGGCACCCGCGACGAGTTCGTGCGGGCCATCGCCGCGATCGGCTACGGGCTCTCGCCACGCATGTCGATCACGTTCTTGCAAGGATTCGACAGCCAGCAGCCCGCGCCGCCCGGGGAGCTGTCGCTGTCGCGGGAGCGCTGCACGGTCTCCGCCGGCAGCACCTGCAGGCCGCATCTTTGGCCCGGCGTGCAGCTACAGGTCAATCTCTTCGATGCCAGCTTCCTACGCGTGTTCGCGGGGCGGCAGGTCGGCGGGCGCGTGTGCGTGAACGGATCGTGTCGCACGCTACCGGACTTCGAGGGCGTGCGAACGGAGCTGGTGTTCAGCTTTTGACCTGCTCGCATCGACTCTTGTAGGCTGGCATCGCATCGTCGTGTCGATCCGTACCCTGCTCGATGGTCGTCGCATCGCGTTCGTCGCTGCCCTCGCGTGGGCGATGAGTCGCGCACCCGAGGCGTTCGCGGCCGAGCCCGACGAAGAGATCACCGACGAGGAGGAGCCCGCCTCCGACGAGGAAGCGGCGCCGTCCGACGACGAAGCGACCGACGACGAGCTGCCGGTGCCCGAGGGCAGCGAGCCCGACGAAGCGAGCGACAAGAAGTCGAAGCGCGACAAGAAGTCGAAGCAGAAGAAGGCCGACAAGAAGAAGTCGAAGAAGAAGAAGGGCAAGGACGACGAGTCTTCCGACGAAGAAGCAGCGTCGGACGACGAGAAGGCCGAAGACTTGCCCGAGCTCCCGGTCGCGCCCGATCGCACCACCGGCAAGGCCGCGATCAAGTACGAGCGGCAGAAGCCGTGGATCAAGCGCTGGGCGCCAGAGCGCAACATGCTCGACCTCGGCGTCTCGATCGGTGCGCTGTTCGTGCCGCGCAACTACGCGCTCTTCGACGCCGGCACCGGCACGCGTCCATCGATGAACCGCGCCGGCTTCGACTTCGGATTCCGCGCCGCGTTCATGCCGCTGTCGTTCCTCGGCTTCGGCGTCGAGTTCGGTCCGTCCGGGAATCACAGCAGCAGCGCGCGAGCCAACGCTACTGTCTCGGTCTTCCGCATCATGGTGCTCGGCCAGCTGCCGTATCGCATCACGCCCACGCTCGCGATCGGCGGCGGTCTCATCGGCGTGCAATCGAAGGCCGCGATCCTCAACCAGGTCGACGGCGCGTTCCACTGGGGGCTCGGCCTCAAGGCCTACATCAACCAGTGGATCGCGGTGCGCATCGACGGCCGACACATCGTCACGAAGTCCGTCGATCGCCAGAGCAACGTCAGCTACGGCGAGCTGCTCTTCGGCGTCGACGTCACGCTGCGATTCCGTCGCATCCTGAAGTCGCGTCGCTCCGATCGCGACGACGACGGCTGGCTCGACAAGGACGACAAGTGTCCCACCGAGCCCGGTGACGACGTCGGTTGCCCCGAGGACAAGGACAGCGACGGCGACGGCGTGCCCGACAAGATCGATCGCTGCCCGAAGCAGAAGGGCGATGGCGCGCGCGGTTGTCCGGTGCCCGACAGCGACGACGACGGCATCTACGACAACAAGGACGACTGCGCCGATCAGGCCGAGACCCGCAACGGCTTCCAGGACAGCGACGGTTGTCCGGACGAGGCGCCGGCGGAGGTCAAGAAGCTCACCGGCGTGATGAAGGGCATCACGTTCGACAGCGGCACCGCGACGATCCGCAAGAGCTCGCGGAAGTTGCTCGACGAGGTCGTCAGCACGATGCAGACGCACACGAGCGTGCGGCTCGAGATCACCGGCCACACCGACGACCAGGGCAAGCCCGAGAGCAACATCGCGCTGTCGAGCCAGCGCGCCGACGCGGTGAAGGCCTACCTCGTGAGCAAGGGCATCGAGGGCGGGCGGATCACCACCAAGGGCGCGGGCCAGGAACAGCCGATCGCCGACAACAAGACCAAGGCCGGGCGCGCCGCGAACCGCCGGATCGAGTTCCGCGTCATCGAGTGATCGGCGCCCGTCGTTAGCTTGTGGAGAACGGCGCCGGCTGTCATAAGGTCGGCATCGTGCCCCACGTCGCAGCCTACGCCCTGCTCGTCGCGCTCGCCGGCCCGCCCAACGAGACCTCGGTCCCCGCGGGCACCATAAAGAAGGATCCGGCCTCGACCGGGTCGACCGATCTGGGCGGCTCGGGCCAGTTCGCGGCCTCGGGCACCAAGCCCGCCGAAGAGACCGACGCGACCGAGCTCAACCTCTCGTTCGGCGGCATCTTCAACACCGGCAACGCGCGCTCGATCGCCGTGACCGGGCTCGGCAAGTTCTTGATCCGCCGGAAGATCCACCAGTTCACTGCGGCGGCCGCGGGCAACTATGGTCGCGCCGCGGTCGCGGCGTTCGACGACGAAGCCACCGACGGAATCGACGAGAGCAAGGTGAACCTCACCGTCGGCAACGCGCAGGGCCAGGTGCGCTACGACGTCTTCTTCCACCCGAACTTCTCCGCGTTCTTGATGACGACGGCGCGGCACGATCGCTTCCAGGGCCTCGACCTGCGCTTGAACGTCGACCCCGGCATCGCGATGTACGCGTTGACCAACGAGAAGCACAAGATGTGGTTCGAAGTCGGCTACGACTTCCAGTTCGATCTGCGTCGCGACGACGCGCTCGATGCGGCCGAGGCCGCCGACCCCGGCAATCGCCCGAGCAAGACGCTCATCAACCACGCGGCGCGCTTGTTCGCGGGCTACACCAACAACCTGAACGAGCACGTGTCGTTCGACACCGGCTTCGAGTACCTGCAGAGCTTCCTCGTCGCCAAGCGCTTCCGCTTCAACTGGATCAGCGCGCTCAACGTCACCTTGGCCGAGCGCCTCGCGCTCGCGGCCACCTTCACGCTGCGCTACGAGAACCTGCCGCTGCCGCGCGTGGTGAAGCTCGACACCATCACGTCGCTGCTGCTCACCGTGAAGATCATATAGTCTCGAAGGCGGTGGCGAAGCCGGCACCGACGCGCGCGAAGTTCTATGTCGTGCTCGCGATCGTCGGTGTATCGACGCCGCTCGCGCTCGCGGCCGAGACCGGGCTGCGACAGATCATGTTTCCGCCGGAGTTCGACGACGTGCGCATGTGGCTGCGTCCGAGCATCACCCCGTGGATGTGGATCTGCGCCCCGCTCGCGCTCGCCGTCACGCCGCTGGGCTACAAGCTGCAAAAATGGTTGGTCGCGCGTGCATTGGCGAAGCTGCCCGAGGCGCGCCGCACCGACGACGAGCGCCGGGCCTGCGAGCTCGACGCGCTGCTCCTGTCGACCTCGGTGCCGCAGTTCCCTGCGCTCTTCGCCACCTTCGGCTTCATGTTCGGCGCTGCGCTCCTGCCCGTGGCGGTGGCGATGGCGACCGCGACACTGGGGGTGATAGCCGTCGGTGTGCTGGTCGCGCGACGGATCCCGAAGTGAGAGCCACCACGCTTCGGGCAGCGTGATCCAGAACAGCTGGCGAAGCGCCGCAGATGAGCAAGACTTGCGCCCGTGGGCCATGAGCTCGTCGGGACGACGCTGGCCGGGAGATACCGGGTCGACGCGCTGATCGGCAGCGGCGCGATGAGCATCGTGCTGCGCTGCCACGACCTCGCGTACGAACGCGACGTCGCGATCAAGCTGCTGCATCCGGAGCTCGCGAGCAGCATCGACGCGCAGAAGCGCTTCGCCCACGAGGCGCGCAGTGCAACGCGGCTGCACCATGCGAACTGCGTGCAGGTGCTCGACGTCGGCGCGTGCAAGCCCGACGGACGCACGGAGGTCACGTACATCTGCATGGAGCTGCTCGACGGCGTTCCGCTCACGCGCTTGCTCGACAAGCCGCTGTCGACCGCGTTCACGCTCGAGGTCATCGGACAGATCCTCGAAGGGCTCGGCCACGCGCACTCGCGGGGGCTCGTGCATCGCGACGTGAAGCCGGAAAACGTGATCGTCACCGGCGACGCAGGTCGCACCGTGATCAAGCTCGTCGACTTCGGCGTCGCGAAGGTACTCGACGGCGAGGGCGCGCAGGCGCGACTGACACGCGAGCGCCGCACCTGCGGCACGCCGGGGTTCATGAGCCCGGAGCAGATCACCGGCGGCACGATCGACGGCCGCACGGATCTCTACGCGGTCGGGATCCTGCTCTACCGCATGATCGCGGGGCACATGCCGTTCGAGTCCGACGACGTGCGCGAGCTGATGCGCATGCACGTGCAGGACTCGCCGCGACCGCTCTCGACGCGGCTCGGCGCGCGGCTGTGCATGCTGGTCGAGTGGTTGATGGCGAAGGATCGCGAGCAACGCCCGCTCGACGCCGCGACCGCGCGCGCGGAGGTCGAGCGCGCACGCGCCGACGTGCTGGGGCTACCGCGCGGCGAGCGTGTGATCGCCGCGCCCACGCCTTCCGCGGCACCGATGCCCGAGCGACAGCGCAACCCGCTGGGCATCGTCGCGTGGATGGTGCTGCTGGTGCTGTGCTTCGTGGGCTTCGCGATCGCGTCACGCTAGCCACCCCAGAGCCTCGACCTCATCGTAGCTCGTCGAGCAGCGCGTCGAGCTGCACGAACTGCTCGAGCGGGCCATCGGTCGCGCCGGAAGCGAGCGCGGCGTCGAGCGCTTCCTTCGACGGATAGAGCTCGTGCAGCAGCAGGTGCGTCTTGCCGTCGCGCTCCTCGAACGTCACCGTGGTGACCTGGCCGTCCTCGCCGGCTTCTTCGTTGGTCCACACCAGCCGCGAGGGCGGCGTGACCTCGAGGTATCGCCCGTGGAACGCGATCGGCTCCGGCGCCTGCGGATGCGTGAACACCAGCCGGTAGGTGCCGCCGGCCCGAACGTCTTGCTCACACGAGATCAGCGACATGCCGGTCGACACCGGCACCCACCACTTCATCATCAGCTCGGGCTTCGTCCACGCGTCGAACACGATGCGCGCGGGGCCGTTGAAGATGCGTCGGACCACGAGCTCGCGCTCGGACTTCCGTTCGATCGTCGTGGGGTTCTTCATGCTGGTGGGCTCACTCTTTCTTGCTGCGTCCATTGGTCTTCTCCTTGCGTACGAGTGCTTCGACGACGTCGTCCAACGCGTCGAAGCGCGATTCCCAGAGCTGGCGGTACTTCTCGATCCACGCGCTCTCGTCTTCGAGTCGCCGTGGCCCGAGCCGACACGTGCGCACGCGACCGATCTTCTCGGTGGTCACGAGCCCGGCCTGCTCCAAGACGCCGACGTGCTTCTTCATGCCCGTCAGCGTCATGTGGAACTTGTCGGCGAGGTCCGTGATCGAAGCGTCGGCACGGCCGAGCTGCTCGAGCACGCCACGTCGCGTGGCGTCCGAGATCGCGGCGAACGAGGCGTCGAGGCGGGCCCCTTGATACTGAACCATGTGGTTCAGTGTTAGCGCAGCCCGCCGTGGGGCGCAAGCGAAAAGCAGACGCTCAGCGATCGCCGTCGCTCGACTCGTGCGCCAACGGCTCGACGTTGCCAAAGCGATCGACGAGCTCGACCGCGACGACCGTCCCTGCGGCCGACTTGATCACCAAGCGTCCGCCACCGGTGCGCGCGACGATCTCGCGACCGCGTGCGATCGCAGTCTCTTCGTTGTCGGCGATGGCGCCGGGGAACTTGCCGCCGGGTCGCACGACTTCCCAACCGCCCGCGCCGCGACGCGGTTGCACGATGCGCATCGCCTTCTTGGCGCGCGCGGACGAGTCCTTGGGCACGCGCGGACCTTAAGCACGTTCGCGCGGAGCGTGATGGGCTCGCGCACGAGCTGTGGCATGCAACAACTCTCGTGCGTCACCGGCGTCGCGACGCTTGCACGGCGCTCGCGATGCGTCACGCGTGCAATAGCGGCAATACTTCGATGACGCCCGCTTCGGTGGTCGGCACCCGGAAGTGGGCATCGACGAGCAGCGCGGGGCGCCCGGGATGCTTCACGCCCTCGGAGGGCTGCCACCAGGCGAGCACGACGAGCTCGTACGGGATCTCGACGCGGAAGGTCTTCTGCGGCCGCTCGGCGCGGCGTAGCTCGAGCGTCGCCGCCCACTCGCCGGCGGCGACGAGCGTGCAGTCGTTCCACTCCTGGGGGACGCGATTCTGCTGGCGATCGTCGGGCTCCTTCATGCGCCGACCGTAGTAGAGCCGCGCCGGCAGCGGCTCGCCGCGCGCGTGGCTGTGCGTGCTGTCGAGGAACTCCTGCAGGCGGATCCGCATGGCGCGCGCGGCGTAGCCGTGGATCCGCGACTCGACCTGCTCGAAGCTCATCGGATGGTTGCCGTGGTTGTTGCGGATCATGAACACCAATCCTTCGCGCTTCTCGGCCTCGGCCTTCACGGCCACCATGCGCACGTTGGCGCGCACGCGCACGACCAGCACGTTGTGCCCGGCGACATGCAACGGGAACATCTCGGGGCGCTGCTCCACCGGCGACAGCCAGTGATCGATCGCGGCCTCGAGCTGCGCCTTGGTGAGATCGACGTCGATCGGATGTAGACCGGTGGCGACCTTGTAGCCGTCGCGGCCCTCGTCTTCGTGTACGCCGTAGATGAGCGTGCCACCGTCGGCGTTCATCATCGCGGCGACGTCGATCGCCGCATCCCGCTGATCGTTGAGCTGCCGCTTGAACTCGAGCCGCAACGTCTCGTGCCCCGGCCTGGGATCGCCGGGAAACACGTGACGCTCGAAGTCCTCCGCGTTGTCGATGTGCATCGCGGCGCTCCGACGTGCGGCAGCGTACCCACGAGTCGAGCGCGCGGTCCACTGCCGGGTACCCACGCAGTCGCAGCGACCCTCGTGGTGCCTCACGCCGCGCTGTCGCAGGCGACCGAGGAAACCGCCGGCGCGCTCGTGAGTGGATCGAGAAGATGCTCGATCACCGCCGCCTGCTCGCAGCCCTCGCGCTCGCGTTCGCCGCCTGCGCGCGCACCGATGTCGGTGCGCCGTGCAACCACGGACCCGGACAGATCCCGCAGGAGCCCGTCATCACCTTCCCCGCGCTCGCGTGCGATCAGCTGCTGTGCGTGTTCGCGGAGTCGATCGCACCGCCCGAGGACCCCTGCGAAACCAAGCTCGACTGCGGGACCGACGAGCGCTTCGCCTGCGTCGAGGGGCGCTGCGAGCTCGTGGGTCAGTACGTGCTCGAGCGCTCGATGTGCTCCGCGAACTGCGGCTCCGACAGCGACTGCGAAGCCGCCGACGACACCGCGTGCAGCAGCGGCTTCGCGTGCACGCCGCTCATGAGCCTCGGCGAGCAGTGCTGCGAGAAGGTGTGCGTGTGTCGCGACGAGCTCGACGTGGGATCGCTCGCCGAGCTCGAGCAGCAATGCGAGGCCGGGACCGCCGCCGGATGCTGCGATCGCGACCCGCGGCCCGACGCCTGCGGCCCCTGACGATCAATCGCGCGCTGCGTAGGCGCGGATCGTCCGGTAGGCGTAGTCCTCGTTCTCGCCGCCGTTGCCGAGCTTCACCATGTAGCGCTCGACGAACTCCTTGCGCTCCGTCGCCGGTGCACCGCGCAGCTCCAACGCGATCACGCCGGCCACCGTGCGCAAGGTCAGCGGGATCGCGAAGTCTTCGCGCGCGATCGTCTTGCCGACCATCTCCCAGATGCGATCCGCATCCTGCTGCACGAGCCCGTCGAGCAGCTCGATGCCGTCGTGCACGTCTTCCGGAACATCCGGACGCGCCGCCACGGCCAGCACCTCGCGCCACCACGCTTGTGTGCGCAGATCGACGTGCGAAGCGCTCTCCTCGTACACGTCGTAGGTCGCCTGGAACCACTGCTCCCAGTCGGGATGCTCGACCAGCTGCAGGTTCGCGGTCGCATCTTTCCATGCGTTCATCGCCGCGGCCGACAGCTCTTGGGGCACGCGCGCGTCGGGGTCGGTGTAGCGCCGCATGAGCAACGCCGCCTGCTCGGTCTCGAACAAGATGTGCGGATCGCGAGCGTCACCGATGCCGCCCGCGGGATACGGACGACGCGTAATGCCGCCGAGCACCTCGAGCACCGGCGCCGGCGTCCAGCGGATGTGATGCATGAACTCCGCGCGGAACTTCAGGAAGCGCGCACGCTCGGCGCCCGTGTCGAGGATGGGGTGGCTGTCGCGGTTGGGCACCTTGTCCACGAGGAACGGATGCAGCATCCGCTTGTTCGCGGTGATGAGGCCGTCGATCTGCCCGATGTCGTGGATGCCGAGCAGCTCGAACGATTCCTGCGCGTCGGGCCATGCGAGCGGCGCGTCGGAGAGCTCGCCGATCGGACCGTCGGCCGACGAGATGATCACCCAGTCGGACGAGCCGATGCGCACCACGAGGTAGTCCTCGAACTCGCGATCGAGCGCCGCGAGCACGCTGATCATGAGGTCGTCGCTGAGCTCGTAGCCCTGCATCCACTGCGCGAGCAGACCGCCGGGCTTCAGGTAGCGCTTGGCCTCTTGGTAGAACTCGACAGTGAACAAGCTCGACACGCCCGAGACCCACGGATTGGTCGGCTCGGAGATGATGAAGTCGTACTTGTCACCGGCCCACGCGAAGTAGGCCTTCGCGTCGTCGAAGTGGATGTGGCTGCGCGGATCGTCGTAGGCGCGGTAGTTCACCGGCTTGAAGAACGCGGAGCCGCGCACCATCTCGGGCTCGATCTCGACGGTGTCGAGGCGCTCGAGGTGCGGCGACGCGAGCAGCGTGTGACAGGTGACGCCGGAGCCGAAGCCGATGAGCGCACCGTGCTTGCTGTCGGGGCGCGCCATGAGCGGGATGAGCCCGACCAGGAACTGGTTGGGCTCGTCGCCGGCGATCTCGGGACCGAGGCTCTTGTCGTGCCCCTCGGGCCAACGATCGAGCACCACCGACGCGTCGGGCTTGCCGTTGGTGTAGATGACGTGGTGGTTCTGCTTCACGTCGGTCTTCACCACCGTGACGCTCGCGGTACGACCGTCGACGTACGACTCGATCTCGTAGGTCTCGGGCAGGTGCACGCGACCGTTGCGGAACACCGTCGAGGTGAGCACGGTGGGATCGATCTTGATGAGCAGACCGAGCCCGACCGCCGCCACCGTGCCGATCGCGATGTTGCGCAGGAGCGCAGGCGCATTCGCGGGTGCGCGACCGAGCTTGATCTCGCCGCGGATGAGCAGCAGCCCGAGCATCAAGTCGACCAGCGCACCGAGCACGAGCACGCCCTTCAAGCCCACGATCGGCATGAGCACGAGGCCCGCGAGCACGGCACCGGTGATCGCACCGAGCGTGTTGAAGCCGTAGACCTTGCCGACCACGCCTTCGGGCTGGCCGCGCTTGAGCATCACGTGGGTGAGCAAGGGCAGCGTCATGCCGGCACAGAACGCCGCGGGGAACATCATCATCATGCAGATGAGCCACTTGAGCACGTTGAACTGCATCCACAGTCCGACCGTGCGCGAGCCGTCGGCGCTCACGAAGTTGATCCACTGCTCGGAGAGCAGCCCGCCCATCGCCCACACGCCGAGCCGATAGGCCGGCAGCGTCGCGATCGCGGACAGACCCATGATCACCTGCACGGCCGCGAGCGCCATCTCGGGGCGACGGAAGCGATCCATGCGCTTGCGGACCCACAGCCCGCCGAGCGCGAGGCCGAGGATGAACACCGAGAGCATGATCTCGAAGCTGTGCGTGGCGGCGCCGAGGATCGTCGACAGCAATCGGATCCAGCCGATCTCGTACATGAACGACGAGAGGCCGGTGCCGAGCGCGACCAGCAGATAGAGCGTGACCTTCGACGACGGTGCCGCGCCGTCTTCGGTCGCGCGCGCTTCGATCGCACGCGTGGGCGTGCGGTCGCGCATCGCGATGATCATGATGAGGATGTTGAGCGCGGCCGCGACCATCAGCGCGCCGGGGAGGCCGACCTTCGCCACCAACACGAAGCCCGAGAACAGCGCGCCGAAGCTCGCACCGAGGCTGTTGGTGAAGTACAGCATGCTGAGGATCTCGCCGGAGCGGCCGAGATCGCGGCGCAGGATGCCGACGCTCATCAGCGGGAACGTGGTGCCGAGCAACACGCAGGGCGGCAGGATGAGCATGCCGGCCATCGACCACTTCGCGAACTCGACGCCGGAGCCACCGCCGAGCGCGGGGAAGATCG
>DASZPU010000745.1:0-2729 GCA_035550195.1 Nannocystaceae bacterium | reverse complement strand
GCGACGCCCGAGCGATGTCGAATGCTGCTCGGGCGCCGTGATTGCGGCGCGTCAGTTGGCAGCCGCCGCAGCCGCTGCGGCCGCGCGTTGCGAGACGCTCGCGCCACCCTGTGCGGCGAGCCCGATCGCCTGCGCACCCTGCAGGAAGGGCAGAACGAGCTGCATGTAGCGGCTCGCGCTCGACAGGCCGGTCGGCGCGATCACGATGCGATCGCCCGGCCGCAGTCGGATTTGCTCGTCGACGAGCAGCGCTTTCTGGAGGTCGATCGTGTACACGACCGGCTTCGCGAAGCCGCCGCGGATCACCGCAATCTCACGTCGGGCGCGTGCGGGCGTGGGGCCGCCGGCCGACGCGAGCGCTTCGGCGAGCGTCATGCCGCGCGGCGCCATCGGAACCACCTTCGGGGTGAGCACCTCGCCGAGCACGTACACCTTGCGGTCGGTGTTGTCCGGCACGAACACCACATCGCCCGCGCGCATGAACACGTTGCGCGTGGTGTCGCCGCGACGGATGAGATCGCCGAGGTTGATCGGCAAGAGCTCGCCCTTGCGCACGACCGTCGCGCCCTCGAGATCCGCGATGGGCGTGGTGCCACCTGCGAGGGTCACCGCCTCGAGCAACGTCGTGTCGCCGTCGACCGGGAACGTGCCGGGCTTGCCGACCTGCCCGAGCACGAAGAACTTCTGCGACTCGTAGCGCATGATCTCCACGCTGACCTGCGGGTCGACGATGAAGCGCGCGACCGCGGTGCGCAGGTTGGTCTCGAACTCGGTGAGGGTGAGACCTTCGGCCGGCACTGCACCGACCACCGGCAGGTGCACCTTGCCGTCCTTGCGGACGGTGATGCCCGTGGGCTGGCCCAAGTCGGCACGCTTCGAGCTGAGCTCGGGGTGGCTCATCACGAAGATGTCGAGCACGTCGTTCTTCCCGATCCGGTACTCGTCCTTCTCGGCGTCGAAGTCGTACACCACCTGCTCGACGCCGACCTCGGCGGGCGTGGTGGCGTCCGCGATGATGTCGTCGAGGTCACGCGCCTCGAATCCGTGGCTCTCCGCGTCCATCCGCGTGTAACGAAACTTGTCCGCGGCGCAGCCCGAGAGCGCGGTCGCGAACAGTGCGAGCGCGGCCACGATGCGAGTGCCACAGCGGGACGTCCTGGCGTGCCGGACTTCGTTGCTGCGCTGTGCGGCGGACATTACGTCTGCGGAGGTCCCATTCGAACGATTCGCACTCATGATGTCGACTCCGCCAGATACGTGTCGCCCCGAGCAGCTCTCGGCAAGTCCCCTCCCGCAATCCGCCGCTCGGTCGACCAAATGGCCGACCTCCGCGCGGCACCGTGACCTGATTCGGGCCGCGATCGATGTCGGTGCGGTGACGGTCGCGCTCGCGGCCGCCTTCGTGGTGCGCTTCGAGGCGCTGCCGCCTGCACCGTGGACCGCGACGTTCGCGTGGGCGCTCGCGCCGATCATCGCGCTGCGCATCGGGCTCGCGCGTGCGTTCGGCGTGCATCGCATGAGCTGGCGCCTGTTCGGCCTGGTCGAGACCGAGCGGCTCGCGCTCGCGACCGCGATCGGCAGCGCGGTGATGTTGCTCGCGCGGCAGTTCTCGCCGTTCGCGGAGATCCCGGCGGGTGTCGTCGCGCTCGAGTGTGTCTTCACGCTCACGCTGCAGTGGAGCGCGCGTGCGCTGGTGCGCGCGCACGACGAAGCGCACGCACGTGCGAACGCGCCGCAGGCCGATCGAACGACGCGAGCGATCCTCGTCGGAGCCGATCGCGATGGTCGGCTGGCGGGCGAGCAGCTGCGCGCGTGTCCGCAGGCCGGCTACACCGTCGTCGGTTTCCTCGACGACGCGCCGGAGCGGCAGGGCCAGAAGATCGCCGGCATCCCCGTGCTCGGTCGCATCGACGATGCGAAGGCGATCGCGGCGCAGACCGGTGCCGAGACGCTCATCCTTTCCATGCCGGCGGCGACGCGCGCTGCGCGACGCGAAGTCGTCGAGCGCTGCCGCACGTCGGGCCTGCCGCTGCGCACCGTGCCGGCGTACTGGGAGCTGCTCTCCGGTCGCGCCGAGGTCGCGAAGGTGCGCGACGTGAAGATCGAGGATCTGCTCGGTCGCGAGGTCGTCACCGGCGATCCCGCGCGCCAAGGCGAGGTGCTCGCGGCGTTCCGGGGCAAGCGCGTGCTCGTCACCGGCGCGGGCGGATCGATCGGCTCCGAGCTCTGCCGCCAGCTCGCGGCGCTCGAGCCCGCGGCGCTCATCCTCTTCGAGTACGGCGAGAACAATCTGTTCGACATCGACGCGGAGATCCGCGCGCTGCTCGGCGATCGCACGGTCACCGCGCTGGCCGACATCCGCGACACCGTGGCGGTGAAGCGGATCTTCGCCAAGCACCGCCCCGAGGTCGTGTTCCACGCCGCCGCCTACAAGCACGTGCCGATGATGGAGTCGCATCCGCCGGCGGCGATCGACAACAACGTCCGCGGCACCCGCAACATCGTCGAGGCCGCGCATGCGCACGGCGTCGAGCGCTTCGTGTTCGTGTCGACCGACAAGGCGGTCAACCCCACCAACGTGATGGGCGCGAGCAAGCGCGCCGCCGAGATGATCGTGCAGGCGAAGGCGCGCGCGAGCGCGACCAAGATGTGCTGCGTACGCTTCGGCAACGTGCTGGGCTCGCGCGGCTCCGTGCTGCACACCTTCCGCCGCCAGATCGAAAGCGGCG
>DASZPU010000744.1:0-6788 GCA_035550195.1 Nannocystaceae bacterium | reverse complement strand
GAGCCACGCGAGCAGCATCGCGGCCGCCACGGTGCCGACCACTTTCATGCGTGCGTGCGCGGGCGAGGCGAACACCGCAGCGCCCGCGAGTGCAACCGCGGCGAGCCACGACGTGCGCGCGAAGCCGATCGCGGGCAGCAGCAACCAGGCCGCGAGCAGCGAGCCCACGACGGCGCCGACCGTGTTCACCGCGTAGAGCCGCGCGACGCTGCGCGGATCGGAGAACTGCTGCAAGCACCACGGCAGCGCGATGCCGATCGCGATCATGCTGGGCGCGAGCAAGAGCAGTGCGAGCGCGAGACGGCCGAGCACGATGGTGCCGTAGGACTGGTGCGCGAGCGCGAGTGCGAACAGGTCGGCGCGCTCGATCAACGGCGTGCCGAGCAAGACGAGCACGGCCGCGACCGCGAGCAGTGTGCCGAGCGAGGTGCGTTGGCTGCGTTGCAACCGCGTGCCGATCGCACCGCCGACGCCGAGCGACACCAGCACGGCGAACAGCACCAGCGCGAAGCTCTCGGTGGTCGCTTGGAACGCGGCGCGCAGCGAGCGGAACCACGCGACCTCCAGCGCGAAGGTGGCGAAGCCGGTCGCGCTCGCGATCACCAATGCGACGCGTGAAGGCGGCTCGCCGCGCGCGCTCGCGCTGGCGTCGACGTTCGACGGCGTCGCACGTTTCGCCATCACCAACAACGCGAGCCCGAGCACGATGTCGATGCAGCTCGCGAGATCGGTGGTCGCGGAGATTCCCGCGGCCGGGATCACGACGAAGCTCGCGAGCACGACGCCGAGCGCGGCACCGCCGACGTTCGCGGCGTACAAGAAGCCGATCGATGCGTCACGCCGACGTGCGACCTCGGCGAACACCGGCACGGTCGCGCCCATGCATGCGGCCGGCAACGCGAGCACGCCGAGCACGCCGAGCGCGGAGATCCACTGCGCCGACGCGGGCGCGCTGGCCCACAGCGCGGCGTCCCAGCTCGCCACCATCGCGAAGCCGGGCGCGAGCGCTTGTCCGAGCAAGCCCAGCACCACCTCGAGCACCGCCCACGCGCGCAACGCATCGAGCCCGCGCGACGCGAGCACGCGTCCGGCGAGCAGCGATCCGCCCGCCATGCCCGCGGAGAACGCGATGAGCGTGAGCGCAGCGCCTTGTGCCGACACGCCGAGCGCGAGCGCGGCGTGGTGCATCCACAGGAGCTCCCACGTGAGCCCCGCGATCCCGCCGACGAACGCGACGACGTAGCAGGAGCGGCTCACTCGTCCATCATCATCGGCGGCGTGGCCCAGCCGACTTCGAACAGCGCCGGATCACGCATCGCGTCCTCGAGGTCGACCATGATCACGTCGCCGAGCTCGCGCAGCGCCGCCATGTCGATCTTGTCGATGTCGCCGACCACCGACAGCACCGGCTCGTTGCGCTCCACCGCGTCATAGTAGCGCTGCAGATCGGCGTACGACAGGCTGGGCAGCGCGAGCCACTGCGCGACGCGGGGATCGTCTTTGCCCGGACCCCATGCGCGGACGAGCTCGGGCACGTACGGCGGCGCGCTGCGATCGGCACGGAATGCGATCTCGAGGCGATCGCGCGCGGCCGCGAACTCGCCCTCGGGCAGTCGCTTGCGCAGGTTGTCGATCGCGGTGCGCAACGCGAACGGCACATCTTCGTTGCCGCACGCGTAGCCGATGCCGATCGCGACCGGAGCCGCGGGCGACCAACGCACGTCGTAGCTGGGGAACTCGGGATCGAGCTCGCGAGGGCCGGTCATGCTGCTCTCGAGCGCGGCTTCGGCGTGCAGCTGCGCCGCCAACGTGTCGCGTGCACCCGTCGCATTCCACGGCACCGCCGCGCGCACGCTGGCCTGCTCGCGCTCGGGATCGTCGAGCACGAGCACCGTCGGGCGATCGATCGTGCGGAACGTTCGCGGTGGCAGCCCGCCCTTCGTGCGATTCGTCGGCGTCGGCAGCAGTGCGCGCAGCTGCTCCGGCGACGGCCCGACGTAGAGCACGTCGGGGTCGTAGCCGACGACGGCTTCCCACGCGTGCGGAATCATCGCGGGGCCACGGCGACGCAGCGTCGCGTCGTCGGGCAAGTGCATGCCGAGGCTGTGCTCGCCACGCAGCGCGAAGTTGTGCATCGCGTCGGCGCGCGCCATCGGATCGGTGCGCGCGTCGGTGCGCCACTGCAGCGAGCGATCGAGCAGATCGCGGACCTGTCGCGCCGGCAACTCCGTGCTGCCGAGCCACTTCACGATCTGCGGCATCACCTCGTCGAAGCGCGCGACCGGAGCGACGATGTCGATGCTGGTGTCTTCGTTCGTGCAGTAGTAGTCGACGTCGATGCCGGGGATCGGTACCTCGACGACACGCGACTGCGCGGCTTCACACACCCACGGATCTTCGGCGACGCCGATCGGATAGACCCACTGCAGTCGGAACACCGGCGCGTCGCTCTTCGTGGTGATCACGCGACCGGCACCGTGCGCGGTGACTTCGTAGTGGCTGCCCGCGACGAGGAAGCGCGGCTCGAGCGGAGTCGACGGAGCTTCGAGCAGCGTGCGCAAGAACTGGCTCTGTTGCCCGTAGCTGCTGGGCAGGCGCTGCGTGGGCAGATCGGGGGCGTCGAGCGTCCACGCCTTGCCCGGCTGCTTGTAGCCGACCACGCGTCCGCGTTGCAGCAGCGCGCGTGCGGCCGCGACCACTTCGGCGCGCGTCGGTGGCGGAGCGGAGAGCGTCGCGGCGACGGTGCTCCACGGACGGTGATCGAGATACGAATCCGCGACGAGCTGCATGAGCGCGCCGGGACTGCGCGACCAGTGATGGCGCGCGAGCTCGGCACTCGCGAGCACGCGCGGCCACACGTCGTCGGGCACGCGATCCTCGGCGACCGCTCGCATCGCGCCCATCACCATCTCTTCGGTGTCCGCGAGCGACTGGTTGTCGAGCACCGCGACCTCGATGTTGAAGTCGCGATAGCCACCGAGCCACGCGGTGCCACCGAAGGTGCGATCGCGCAGCATCACCGCGAGCACGCCGTCGAGACCGGCGAGCGTGTCTTCGAGCGCAGTGAAGCCGAGATATTCGGGCGACGAGGCCGGCGGCAGCGGCCACGACACGCGCACGAGCGGCGGGCCCGCGCCTTCCGTCTCGTAGCTCATGCGCGCCTGCGGCAGCGGCACGTCGATCTGCTCGGTCACCGGAATCGCCGCGGGCGCCCACGCACCGAAGTACTGCTCGACCAGCGGCACCGCTTGGTCGCCGGTGATGTCACCGACCAGCACGATCGCGGTGTTGTTGGGGCGGAACCACGTCTCGTAGAACGCCTTCGTCTCCGCGAGCGGCACGCGCTCGAGCGTGTCGACGATCTGCTCGAGATCCGACGATTGGCCGGTCGCCTGTCGCAGCATGCGGCCGGTCAGCATGTCGAGCTGACTCCACTCCGACATCGCCTGCGCGACCTCGATGCGGGTCTGCGCCGACTGCAGCATGAGGCGATAGCTGGGATGCTGCACCGCTTCGGCGAGCAGCTGCACCCACGTGCCGAGGCGATGACGGGGCACCGCTACCGCGAACAGCGTGCCGAGGCCGCTCATCTTCATGGGGTCGCGACCGCCGAGCATGCGAGACGCTCGCCACAGCTCGTCGGGGGCGATGAGCGATGCGCTGGCGGTCTGCGCCGCATCGACGGCGCGCAGGATCGCCGCGCGGCCTTCGGGATCTTCGACCTCGGGCAAGCGCGCGAGCAGCTCGTGCTGTTGCTTCAACAGCGGGCGCTCGGTGACCGGATCGACGACGCCGAGTCGCTCGCCACCGGCACACATCGCATCGAGCGCGAGCTCGCTGATGCCTTGCTGGTGCTCGCCTTCTTGCTGGCTGCCCGCGCGCACGACCAGCGCGGCGGTGACGAACGGCTCGAGTGGACGATGGGCGACGTAGACGGTGAGGCCGTTGTGCAGGCGATGCACCGTGAGGCGGCTGGGATCGCCTTGCAGCGCGGTGTCGATGGTCGGTGGCAGATCGGTGGCCGCGACGATCGACTGCCATTCGTCGAGCTTCGCGGAGGCGACCGGCGCGTCGTCGCTCGGCGTGTGCGCGTGATCGCGGGCGAGCGAGCCGATGCCGAAGGTGGCGGCCGCGAGGCCGAGCGAGCCGGCGAGCGCGAGCTTCCACCCGCGTTCGTTGCGCTGCGCCATGCCGACGCGCAGCGCCGCGAGCAGCTCGTGCATCGTCGCGTAGCGCTCGATCGGATCGCGCGAGAGCCCGCGCAGGATCACCGGATGCAGCGCACGCGGCACGCCGACCGACACCGGATCGACCGCGAGCGGACGCGCTTGCGAGAGGCTGTGGGTGAGCTCGGTGTACGTCGAGCCGTGGAACGGACGCTGGCCGTAGAGCGCCTCGAACAGCGATGCACAGAACGAGAACTGATCGCTGCGCGCATCGGGCTCGGCGCGCTCGAGCTGCTCCGGCGCCATGTATGCCGGCGTGCCGACCACGGTGCCCGTGCGCGTGATGTCGAAGTCGCGCAGCGAGCTCGCCGACGACGAGGCCGCGAGCGGCACCGCGACCTCGCGCGTGGTGGTGGTGTCGCCGCTCGCACGCGCGAGCCCGAAGTCGACGACCCGCGGACGACCATCGGTGCCGACCAGCACGTTGTCGGGCTTGAAGTCGCGGTGCACGATGCCTTCGGCGTGCGCGGCCGCGAGGCCTTCGCCGACCTTCAGGAACATCTCGACGATCTCGTGCTTGCTGCGCGTCGCACTCTGACACCAGCGACGCAGCGTATCGCCGCGCACCAGCTCCATCGCCATGAAGACCTGGCCGGCTTCTTGACCGACCTCGTACACGTGCACGACGTTGGGATGCGAGAGCTTCGCGATCGCCTGCGCTTCACGCAGCAAGCGTTGACGACCCGCGGAGCCCGATGCGAGATCGGTGCGCAGGATCTTGATCGCGACCTGGCGATCGAGCTCGTCGTCGTGCGCCGCGTACACGACACCCATGCCACCGGTGCCGATGCGCTCGTGCACGCGATAGCGACCGACGTGCACCGGATCTTCGTGCCAACCGAGCAGCTTGTTGCGTGCGCGCGCGAGCAACACCTTGCTCTCGACGCCCTCGCGCGTCTCTTCCGACGCCGGCGAATGCGGATCCTCCGGCAGCCCTTGCTCGGCCACCGTCGGTGTCTCGCTCGCCTCGTCGCTGCTGTTCATCCGCACTCGCTCCGGCGATCCAGGGGCAAGTTAGGATCCTAAACCCACCGCTCGCGCGCGTGCGCGCACGATCCCCCTCGGGGTGTTTCGCCAGCGCGGGACAAGGTTCCCGAGCCGTCACTTGGCCGCGATTGCGGCGGGCAGATCGACGGGATGCTGTCTCAACGACAGAGATCGCCGCGATCGGACAGCCCGGTCGCATCCACGTGGAAGACCTTCGGCACCGGCTGCGCATCGACGCTCGGCTGCGCATCCGCATTCGCGGGTGGCGCCTCGGGCTCGGGCGGTTTGGCCGGAGGATCGGCTTCGGCGTTTTCGCCCGGCTCGCCCTCCCAGCCGTCGTCGCCGCCCCACTCGCTGCCGCCTTCGTCGGTCGGCGTGCCGTCGTCACCACCGTCGGTCTTGCCGCCGTCGCTCGCCCCACCCTCGCCGCCGCTCTGCTTCGCGAACGCAGGATCGAGCTCGCGATCGCGATACTGGATGACGACGAGGTTGTCGCGACGCTTGCCGGGCGCGGTGATCTTCGTGCGCTCGGGCAGCACGTAGTCGCCGGTCTTCGCGAGCCCTTCGTGCTCGAGCTGCCACAGGCGCTTGCCCTTGCCGCCGTTCGCATCGCGCTGCCACAGCTGACCGCCGACGAAGCGCCACTCGCCTTCGATCGGGCGGAAGTAGAGCGCTTGCACGTGCGTCGCGTTCGCGAGCTCGAGCGACTCGTGGCGCGCGACCCCGTCCCAGCGTTGCTGCAGGATCGTGTGCGGACCTTCGATCACCGGCGCACCGCCGAGCACGAGCGCGACGAGATCCGACTCGTCGATCGCGACGCCGATGAGCGCTTCCACGGCGCACGATGCCGGTGGCCCGTGATAGAAGCCGGTGGGAAACGCGTCGAGCTTGTAGCGCAACGCGTAGCCGTCTTCGCTGAACGCGAGCGTGACGAGCTCGTTGCCGGCGATGCCCACGGTGCCGCGGAAGCGCGACGGCGCCTGGGCGAGAAACGCCAGGTTGCCGCGCAACGCACGGTTCGCGATCACCTTCGCCTGCGGGACTTGGATGGCCGGCAGCTGCGGCGCCGCGCGGGCGAGCAGCTCGTCGGCCGTCGGCGCTTCGCCCTTTGCATAGGGTGCATCGACGGGTTTCGGGCGACACGCGGCGCCGCCGAGCAGCACCGTCATCGCGATCGCGATCGTCGCCGCGCGTGCACGTGAAAACACGCGCGGAGACTAGCACGAGTGCGCCGCGACCCGAGCGGGACCGAAATGATCCGAGCCCGCCGGGCCGCGACGCGCCGCTATTCGGCTTTCGGCGTCGCCACGCGCAGCGTCGTCTCGCCCTCGACGACGAGATACGGCTTCATGCGATCGTAGGTCTTGCGACCGATGCCCTTCACGCGCATGAGCTGGCTCGTGTGCTTGATCGGGTGCTGCTTGGCGTAGTCGAGGATGCGCTGCGCAGTGACCGGCCCGACGCCGGGCAAGAGCTCGAGCTGCTCGAGCGTGGCGGCGTTGACGTTGAGCTGACCTTCGAGCGGCGGTGCGACGAACGCCACCGGAATCGGTCGTGGTGCCGCGTGGGCCGGCG
>DASZPU010000743.1:0-4935 GCA_035550195.1 Nannocystaceae bacterium | reverse complement strand
AAGCCCGGCGGTGCGCTCTCGGGATCGCCGAAGAACGACACGCACTCGTCGGGCGCCGTGCATGCCGGTGCACCGAGATCGCAGTACGGCGTGCAGCAGTTCACGTCGGTACAACCCGCGCTGTTCGGTCCGCACCACTGTCCGGGATCGCACGAGTTCTCGCCGTCGGCGGGCGGACACGCATCACCGTCTTGTCCGATCTCGCCGGACGCATCGGTGAAGCAGATGAAGCGCGCGTTCGGAGTGTCGATGCACGCCTGGCCTTCGGGGCAGTCCTGCAACAACGGATCGCAACCGACCAAGCAGATCGGCAGCACACCGTCGTTGTAGACCGCGCAGATGTTGCCCGGATCGCAGTCCTCGTCTTGACCCGCGCAGAACTCGACGCAGGTGCCCATGCCTTCCTCGTCGGTGTTCATGCAGATGTAGCCCTTGTCGCAATCGTCGATGCCCGACACGCCCGAGCCTTCGACCAAGCAGGGGTCGCCCGCGACACCGCTGCCTGTGACGTCGACACACTTGTTCGCGTTCCAGAACGTGCCGCCGTCGTTCGACCACGCGGTGCACTTCTGTCCGTCTTCGCAATCCTGCGTCTTCGGATCGCACTCGTTGGCCGGGCCGCCGCCGTCGGGTTGCAGCACGAAGCCGACGCCGTCGTCGTCGTCGTCGCTCGGGCCGGTGTCTTCGGTCGCGTCGGTGGTGACGGGACCCGTGCCGTCCATCGGCGTCGTGCCCGGACCGTCGCCGGGATCGTCCTCGCCCGCCGCGCTCGTGTCGGCGACGTCCGAAGTCGTGCCGTCGTCGGTCGTCGTGTCGCTGCTGGCCTTGCCGCCGCAGGCCGCGAGACACACGCACACCATCATCGCAACATGTCGAGCGTCGGGGATTACGTCGGACATCGCTTGGCACCGTACGGCAGCGGCGTTGCCCGCGGCAATCGGCGCGCGCGTGTCCCAACTCGCGTCGCGCGTGGTCGTGCCGCGGCGGTGCATGGCGGACGGCGTTTTCCAGGTTATGGTCGGAGCCGGTGTCGGCGATCGGGCTGTTCTCGCTGTGGATCTCGTGCGCGTCGCCGAGCGAGCCGCTCGTGCCGAGCGAGCCGACGCCGACGAAGGTCGAGCCCACCACGCCCGCGCCGAGCGAGCCGTCGGTGCCGGAAGGGCCGACGGTGCCGACGAGCCCGACCCCGCCGACCTTGCCGCCTGCGCCGGGTGTCGACGAGCCCGACGATCCGACGGCGGTGCCCGAGCGTCCGGCTGCGCTCGTCGGCGACGGGCCGCTCGCGATCGAGCTCGAGTGGAACGCACCCGCGAGCTGTCCGCAGGGTGATCGCGTGCGCACGGTGGTGGCGACGTTGCTCGATCGCGAGGTCGAGCTCGAGCCCACCGCCGAGGTCACCGTGCGTGGCGACGTGGCGCCGTTCGGATCGCGATGGTTGCTGCAGCTCTCGGTCGACATCGGCGGCACGATCGAGCAGCGCAGGCTCGAGGCCGATCGCTGCGAGACGCTCGCCGATGCGGCGGCGCTCGTGGTCGCGACCGGCATCGATCCCCGTCGCGTCGCGGCGACGCTCGCCGAGCCGCCGAAGGCGACGACGCGCGATCGCACGCCGCGCGCTGCGACCCGCGCTCCGACGAAGGAGCCGAAGGTCCGCGTTGCGCTCGGCGTCGCGAGTGGGCCCGCGCTCGGCATCGTGCCGAAGGTCGCCGCATGGCTGCAAGGCGACGTCACGCTGCTCATCGGTCGCGGTCGCGTCGGTGCGCAGGTCGGGCACGCGTTCGATCGTCGCACCGGCGACGGCGTCGGCGCGGTCGTGCGCAACACCATCGGCACGCTGAAGGGCTGCTTCGCGCCGACGCAACGCAAGATCTCGCTGCCGGTGTGCGGGCTCTTCGAGATGGGCGCACTCTCGGCGAGCGCGCGTGGGCCCGGCGTCGAAGCGCAGCGTCAGCGCGCGCTGTGGATCGCGCTGGGGCTCGGTGCCGGCATCGAGTACGCGCCGATCCGTCGGCTCGCGATCTTCGCGAACGTCGACGCCCTGGTCGCGTTGCGACGGCAGCGGTTCCACGTGAACACGACCTCCGGCCCCGAGGAGGTCTACCGCGTGTCGCCGGCGGGCGTGCGGCTCGTGCTCGGGCTCTCGGTGCGCCTGCCGTGATGGACGCGCTCGGGCCGGCGTCGCCACCTTGGCCGACGCCTGCGGTGCGCATCGTCGACACGCATGCGTCGGCGATCGACATCGTCGCTGCGTGGGCGCGCGCCCAGCCGAGCTCGATCGCGCTGGCCGTCGTCGCCGTGCGTCCGGGTCCGTGGGCGGACATCGACGATCATCGCGTCGGCGAGGTGTGGGCGATCGCGTTGGCACGCGCAGCGACCGACGACGATCCCCACGTCGTCGTGCTCACCGCTGCTGCGCTCGACGCGGTGCCGCACCTGCTCGACTGGCTGGGCGGCGACGATGCGCCGTACGTCGTGATCCACGGCGCCCAGGCGGCGCTCGGTCGACTCGCGGCGTGGCGCGAAGGTTGGTCACCGCGACGGCTCGGGTGCACGCGCACGGCGGCGGTGTTGCTCGCCGAAGGCACGCGCGGTCAACAACCGCACGAGCTCGCGGAGTGCGTCGAGAAGGTGCTCGGGAGATCGCTCGCGACGCCGCGGCGCATCCCCGGTGAGGAGCACGACGGGCTCGTGCAGTGCGGTGCGGTGGCCGATGCCGTGCTCGCGCTCGCGCCCGCGCTCGTGCCGATGCTGCGCAAGCGCGAGCTCGTGCCGTCGTTCCAGCTCGAGTGCGAGCTGTTGCCCGCCGTCGTGGACATGGAACGCGCGGGCATGCCCTGCGACGCCGCAGCGTTCGAGCGCATCGCGGCGTCGTGGCGCGACGAACGAGCGCGCACCGAGCAGCCCGAGCGACAGACACGGCTCGACAAGCTGATCTCGACCTACGCGCACTGGCCCCGCGATTTCGTGCGCGCCGATCGGATCCACTGTCGACTGCATCCGCTCGCGGCCGACTCCGGGCGCTTCTCGTGCACGGATCCCAACCTGCAGCAGGTGCCCACCGAGCACACCGCACCGGGGCTGCGCGCGTGCTTCCATCCCGCGCCGGGGCGCGTGCTCGTCATCGCCGACTACGCACAGATCGAGCTGCGCGTCGCGGCCCAGCTCGCACCGTGCGACGCGCTCGCGGCGGTGTTCGAGCGCGGCAGCGATCCGCACCTCGCCACCGCGGCGACGCTCACCGGCAAGCCCGAGGCCGAGGTCACCGCGCACGAACGCAAGCTCGCGAAGGCGGTCAACTTCGGCTTCCTCTTCGGCATGGGTGCCGATCGCTTCCGCGACTACGCGCGCGATGGTTACGGCGTGGTGCTCGACGACGTCGAGGCGCGGCGGGCACGACAGGCGTTCTTCACCACGTTCCCCGGGATCTCGGCGTGGCACCGTCGCACTGCGGATCGTTGTCGCGGCAGCGCGGCGGTGCTCGTGCGCACGGTGCTCGGACGGCGCAAGCGCTTTGCGGAGGGCCGCGCGAGCGTGCCGGCGGCGCTCAACATCCCGGTGCAGGGCACTGCGGCCGAGGGCTTCAAGCGTGCGCTCGTGCAGCTGCGGCCCGCGCTCGCGCGCATCGGCGCGCGCGGGGTGATGTGCGTGCACGACGAGTACATCGCCGAGGCTCCGCGCGAAGGCGCCGAGGAAGCGCGTGCGCTGGTGGCCGAGACGATGCGTGCAGCGATGGCGAGCGTCGTGACGCGGGTGCCGATCGTGGTCGAGGCCCGCGTCGCGGATGCGTGGGGATGACGCGTCAGCCGAGCACGTCGGCGATGCGGCCTTCGGTCTGCGAGCGCTCGATCTCGGAGAGCAGCGCGGCCTGGATGTGATCTTCGGTGCGGTCGTCCACGTGCACGAACGTCAGTGCGATCTCGGTGTGGCCGTCGTCGCGGACGCAGCGCACCACGTTCGCCTGCACGCGCACCTCGGGATAGAGCGGTAGCCGCAGGATCACGTCGACGCGTTCGCCCTCGCGCAGCGACGGCTCACCGATGAGCAGCGCGCCGCCAGCGGAGAGGTTGCTGACGTCGTAGTGGAAGATGCCATGCCGCGTCTTCACCACCGCTTCGGTGTGGCTCAGCGTTCGCGGATGTCGTCGTCTCTCGGAGGTCGTCGGATCCAGCTGCATGACACCATCGTCTCCTCGCGCAACAGGACGGGCCCAACCAAGCCAACATCCGCCAGGATAGCGCCGGGTGTTTCGAGCGGCGACCGCTTTTCGTGCGACGATCGACGATTGCAGTACCAACCATCGGGCTGCGCTTGGGCGAGTTGCACGATCGCGAGCGGAACGGTGATTGGTCGCGATGCACGATGCACGAGCCCGATCGGACACGCGTGGGCTCACGGAAGTGACGTCGTTCCGTGCGCCGTAGCGCGTGGGTGACCGCATCGTCCGACGATCCCGAGTTGGGCAATCACGGCGCTCGCGCGATCCCGGTCGTGCGCAAGACCGTGGGATCGCGGCCACGATCGCCGACTAAAACCTGACTGTGATGCTCGCGTGGGTCGGGCCACCGCGCAGCTCGGTGCGGCGCTTCTTGCTGCCGATCACGACCAGCGCCGTGCCGGTGCCCGCGGCCGCGAGACCGCCGACGAACAGCGTCGCGCCACCGGCCATCGTGTTCCAGCGGAACTCGCAGTTGCCGAACGCGTCGACGTGGCTGCCCGAACAGTCCGACTTGATCGGATTCTCGTCGATCGCCATGAGCGTGACGCCGCCGATGAGCGCGGCCACACCGACGCCGATGAGCGTCCATCCGGCGATCTTCAGGTTCTTCTGCGCGCCCGTGCGATCGCGCGAGAGCTCGAGCCGCAGCGACTCGTCGTCACCGGCCGCGAGCTCGATCTCGCGGGCCGTGTTGTAGTGGCCACTCAGCCGCAGCTCGA
>DASZPU010000742.1:0-30316 GCA_035550195.1 Nannocystaceae bacterium | reverse complement strand
CGCCGCTGTCGTTGAGGTCGCGATCGACCCCATGCCCATCGCGCGCACGCATCGCGAGCTCTATCGCGCCGCCGTAGAGATCGCACAGCGCCACGCAGCCGAGGGACGAGCGCTCGAGACGTGGTTGCGTGCGCTGCTCGGGCTCGTGCCGCGCGTCGCATTGCTCGAGGAGCTCGACACCAGCGAGCTGCTGCGCATGATCGACGAGGCCTTCGTCGCGCCGCCGGTGCAGTTCGATCCCGCGTGGTCGGCGTTGCCGCCCGTCGCCGCGCGCGAGGGCGCCCTCGCGAACGATGTCGTGCGCGCGCTGCAGCGCCAGATCTGGGAGCTGCACGAGCTCGCGCGCACCGGCTCGCTGCGCAAGAGCGATCGCGTCGCGGGCGTCGAAGCGCCGGGCGGCGGGCAGTGGTTCAACACCGATCCGACGAGCTTCATCGAGGCCGGCCTGCAGGGCGCGTTCGGTGGCTACGCGCTCGAGGAGAGCAGCCGCATGGGCGGCACCGACGTGCGCAACAACCTCCTCGCGGGCCAGTCGGGCGAGATCATGGTGCGCGCGATCCCGATGACCCACGTCACCTGGGACGACGTGCACAGCCTGCTCGTGTGCGGGCAGTGCTACGTGTGACGCGTTACGGCGAGCCCGGCACCGCGGGCGGCGTCCACACGGCCGCATCGCCGGGCCACGGCTGCAGCGAGCGGCTCGGTGAGCCGTCGTGGAGCTGCGGCCAGCCGTCGATCCACTCGATGCGATCGACGAGCACGTGACGACCACCGGCGCCGTTGGTGCCGTCGCCGGCGTTGTTCCACGCGTGATAGACGAAGTAGTCGAGCCCGTTCACGGTGACGACGCTGCCGTGACCTGGTCCGACCCAGCGCTCGTTGTTGCCGAGGATCGGCGCGCCGTGCTTCTCGTAGGGCCCGAGCAACGCAGGTGCACGCGCGACCCCGGTGCGATAGCGGTGGTCGTACACGTTGCCGCTGTAGAACAGGTACCAGCTGCCGTCGCGTTGCACGATCCACGGCGCTTCCACGACGCCGCCTTCCCACGTGCCGCCGTCGTTGACCAATAGCTGGGTCTCGCTGCTGCCGGGCGCGAACGACAGTCCGTCCTCGGCGAGCTGACGCGCGAGGATCGGGGTGGGCTGTCCGATCGAGTTGCCGTCGATCTTGTAGACGAGATACGGCGTCGTGCCGTCGACGACGAAGGTCGCGTCGATCACCCCCGACGGATGCTGCACGAGTGGACCGGCGCTCTCGGTCCACGGACCCGCGAGCGAGTCGGCCATCGCAGCGCCGATGCACAGCGTGTTGCCACCGTCGACGGTGGTGAAGTACGCCGCGAGGCCGCGGCCGTGTCGGTGCAGCTCCGGCGCCCAGTTGCGGTTGCCGTTGGCGGCCCAGCTCGGCTTGCCGCCGGGCAGGATCGCGACGCCGGTATCGGCCCAGCTCACGAGGTCCCGCGAGAATCGCAGCGGGAAGCTGCCGCCGGTGCACGCCATGCCGTAGCCGTCGTCCACTGCGAGCACGCCGGGATCGGGGCAGTCGAAGGGCACCACCGGATTCGCGTAGGGCGGCTTCGGTCCGGGCAGCTCCGGCGAGAGCTCGACGGTCGACAGCACGTCGTCGGCGATCGGCGTCTCGGGCATCGTCGCGCTCGACCACAAGAGGCGCACGCTCGCTTCGATGTCGATCTCGAAGTACTCGACGACGATCGGCACCGGCACGCCCGCGCTCAGCATCACGGTCGCTTCGTTGCGCGTGACGAAGTGCGGTGTCCAGTCGCTGAGCACGACCGCGCCGTCGATCGCGACGCGCACACCGTCGTCGGCTTCGGTGACGATCGTGTACGTGTCGGTCGTCGGTGCGGTGATCCAGCCGGTCCAGCGCGCGCTGTAGTGATCGAGCGGCAGCGCAGGATCGGGCGCCGCTTCGACCCACACGTGATCGATGCCGGCCTCCACCCGCGCGAGCGCGAGATCGTGGTAGCCCGCGAAGTACTCCGCGTAGAGCCCGGGTACGACCGGCGGCGGTGCGACGCCCGTGCTGGAGCTCTCGGCTTCGCCTTCGCTGCCGCTGCTCGAGTCGACCGGCGCGTCCTCGTCCTCGGAGTCGCCGGGGCCGCTGCCCACCGTGCTGGTCTCGCCGATCGTCGCGCTCGCGCTCGTCGCCGGCGTACTCGGATCGCTGCCGCACGCGAGCACGGCAACTGCAAGCAGAGCTCCCACCGCTCTCATGCTCGCGATCGTCGGCGCTGCGACCTGCGCCGGCAATCCGCAGAACCACTCAGAGGCTGACAGCGAATCGCGTGGGCGCCCAGCGAGAAGCGCGAGGGCTCAGCGGTAGCGCGAGAGCGTCGGGGGGAGAGGGGCGCTTTGCGATCGGCTGTGGCTCTCAGTGGGCGGCCAGCCACGCCTCGACGGCGGTGAGCACCTCGGCCTTGCGCGGCGCGATGCCCTGCAGCAGCACGCGGGCGCGCTCTGCCAGCGCGATCGCTCGGACGCGGTCGCCACGGCGATCGTAGGCCTTCGCGAGCATGAACGCGCTGGACGCCCGGCGGAACGGATCGACCTTCTTCGCGTCGCGGATCGCGAGCGCGCCCTCGAGCAACGCGATGCCCTCGTCGAGCTCACCGTGGTTGGTGAGCACGAGCCCGAGGTTGTGCATGCTGTTGGCCGTGCCCGGGTGGTCCTCGCCGCTCACGCGCCGGCGCATCGCGAGCGCCTCGCGGTAGAGCGCGATCGCCTTCGTCACGTCGCCGGACTTGTCGTACGCGCCCGCGAGATTGTGGATCGCGAGCGCGACGTCGGCGTGCTCCGGGCCGTGCACGCTGCGATAGATCGACAGTGCGCGCTCGAGTCGCTCGACTGCGGGAGCGTAGCGGCCTTCGTCCATCTCGATGTTGCCGAGGTTGGTGAGCACGCTCGCCGTGGTCGCGTGATCGGTGAGCAGTGCGAGCTCGGCCATCGCGAGCGCCTGCTCGAGCGCAGCGCGGGCGTGCGCGAGGTCGCCCTCGTGCACCGCGAGCGCGCCGACGGTGTTGAGCATCTCGACCGTGACCGGATGCGGCCCGGGATACTCGGCGCGCTGGATCGCGAGCCCGGCGTCGGCGTGCGCCGAGGCCTCGTCGATGCGGCCCAGGTTCGCGAGCACGGCCGCCATGTTCATGTGGATGCGCGCGACCTGACGATCGTTCGGGCCCAGCAGCTCCTGCGCACGCGCGAGCACGTCGCTGTGAGCGGCGAGCGCAGCCTCGTAGTGCCCGTTGATGCTCTCCATCGTCGCGACGTCGGCTTCGAGGGTGAGCTCGCGCGCAGGATCGTGCATGCGTTGCAGCACCGCGCGCGCACGCTCGGCGGCCGCGATGCCTTCGTCGTAGTGCTCCTGCATCGTGCCGAGCACGCTGGCGAGCTCGGTCCAGCCGTCGGCGGCGACCTCGACGTGACCGCTCGCTTCGGCCGCCCACACCGCAGCGCGCAGCGCATGCTCGGCGAGCGCGGGCTCCTTGCGCGCAGAGTGGATCTGCCCGAGCGCGAGCAGAGCCTCGGCGCGCACCGCATGGTCGCCGTCGATCTCCGCCTGCGCGACCACGCCGATCGCGACCGCGAGCCCTTCGTCGAGGCGCCCGGCGAGGCGCAGCGCTTCGATGCGATCGATGTCGGGCGCGAGCTGCTCGGAGAGGCCGCGTGCGACCGGCGTGCCGTACGACGGCTCGATGTCGAGCAACACCGCACCCTCGAGGCAGCGCTCGGGCGCTTGCACGCCACCGAGCATGAGCGCCGCGGGCATGCGGCCGAGCGCGGGCTCGCGGATGACCGCGAGCGTCGAGCGCAGCTGCACGAAGCGGCGATCGAGACACGACACCTGCAACAGCGCGGCGCGGGCATCCTCGCCGTCGAGCTCACCGCAGGCCTGGGCGCGGCTCCTCTGCCAGCGCGCGATCCAGTCGTCGGCCAACGGCGCGAGCGCATCGAACTCACCGGGTGAGGTCACCAGCCGCTCCGCCAACGATGCGCGCACGTCGTCGTCCCACACTTGCTCGAAGCGCGTGCGATCGCCGTCGCACGGGCCCTCGGTGTGCAGGCCACGCGCGCCGTAGCCGGCACCCGCGACGGCGACGAGCGCGAGACCGATCGCGAGCGCACCGCGACGCGCACGCACGCGACGCGGCCCGTCGGTGAGTGCGAACAGCAGCGCCTGCATGTCGCGGAAGCGCTGCTCGGGCGTGCGCGACAGCCCGCGCAGCACCGCCTGCGTCAGCCAACGCGGCACCTTGCACCCGTGCGGCGCGCGAGCATCGTCGTCGCACACCGACGCGGAGAGCTCAGCGGCGGTGCGCCCGATGAACGGACGGCGACCGAACAGCGCCTCGTAGAGCGCGACGCAGTAGGAGAACTGATCGGAGCGCGCGTCGGCGGGCTGGCTGCGCCACTGCTCGGGCGACATGTACGCGGGCGTGCCGACCAGCGCGCCGGTGCGCGTCTGGGTCGCGAGCGTTTCGGCGAGCATGCCGGGCGACATCGTGGGCACGTCGGAGGCGGTGACGAGATCCTCGTCGGCGCGCTGTTCGATCTCCGGTCGCAGTCGCGCGAGCCCGAAGTCGGTGACGCGCACGCGACCGTCGCGGCCCACCATCACGTTGCCGGGCTTGAAGTCGCGGTGCACGAGCCCGGTGTCGTGGATGGCCGCGAGCCCGCGGCCCGCGGCCACGAAGACGTCGAGCACCTCGGTCCAGCTGCGCGTCTTCGCAGCGAGCCACGCATCGAGCGTGTCGCCGTCGACGAGCTCGGTCGCGATGAACACGTGGCCACCCGACACGCCGACGTCGTGCACCGCGACGACGTTGGGATGGGCGACCTTCGCCATCACCTTGGCCTCGCGCGTGAAGCGATTCGGCGAGCTGGCGCCGCTCGTCACCGCGCCGCGCAGCACCTTGAGCGCGATGACGCGATCGAGCTCGGGATCGTACGCGGCGTAGACGGTGCCGCCCGCACCGGCACCGATGCACTCGCGGATGCGATAGCGACCGGCGAAGCGCTGCTCCGGATCGAGCGGCGGATCCTCGCCGTCGTGATGACCGTCGTCGGTGCGGCCCTCGGCGTCGGCCGAGACGTCGCTGCGATCGTCGTCGCTGCGCAGCGGCAACGCGAGCGAGCGCACCGCGAACGCGCCACCGAAGAGCGCGAGCGTCTCGGCGCAGCGCGTGCACGCATCGATGTGGCGCTCGATCGACTCGCGCGTACGATCACTGCACGCACCCGCGACGAACTCCGCCAGCGTGTCCTCGTCGGGACACGAGCTCGGCGGCTCCACGTTCGTCGCCGGGATCATCGCGGCGCAATGCTAACGCAGCGTGCAGGTGACGGAAGCCCACGCGCACGGCTCGCCGCTCGTGCGATCGCACGCAGACGCCCTTGAACCTGGCGCCAAGGATCGTCACTGCAGGAGAACGCGAGGGATCGCGCGGCCATCGGTCGCTCAACCCGAGTCCGACTCGGGCGCGCTGTCGACCTCTTCACCCCAATCGCACGCGTCTTCGAGCGCGTTCTCCTCGGCCTCGCACGGGTAGGGCTCGGGCTCGCCATCGCCGGGCTCGGCGGAGTCGTCGTAGTCGCCGACGAGCACGTCGCAGTCGAGCGCGGTGAGGCACGAGAAGTAGTCGGCCATCGCGTCGCCACACTCGGCCACGTCGGTGCTCGCATATCCGAACGACGCGACGCAGTAGCCGACCATCGCGACGTAGCCGATCGGCTCGTCGGGATACGCTTCGGCATAGCAGCCGGAGACCTTGCGCCCGTAGGGCTTGCACAGCTCGATCGCCTGATCGAGCGCGTCGGCTTCCTCCGGCGTCACGCCGCCTTCGTCGTCGACCGGCGGCCGTTCCGTGCACGCCGGCACCGCCACCATCGCACCGAGCAACAACATCAAGTCATGGATTCGCGACTGCGACACGGGCACCTCTTCGTGGAGGTAGTGCCGCGGCGTGCCGCCACGATCGCGCGCCCGCGAAATCATGCCGGGCGCCCGCGGCAGGGATCGAACCTGCGGCCTGCGGTTTAGGAAACCGCCGCTCTATCCGACTGAGCTACGCGAGCGGGCCCCCGACGTGGCGGGGGAGGGCGGGAGCCTAGCACTACTGTGCCGGCGCGGGCACGACGCTGCCGTCACCGGCCTTCGGCGCCGCCTTGTCCTCGACCGGGCGCACGCTGCCGTCGCCGAGGCCCTGCACGGCACTCGGATCGATCTGCAGCGTCTTCGGCGTGACCTTCGGCTCGACGCGACGATCCATCTTCGACGGATCCATCTTCTCGGCCGGCACAGCGGCCGCACCCGCAGCGCCTTTCGGATCGCCGCATGCCGCGAGCAAGAACCCCAGCACGAGCACACGCTGCATCATCGTGGTCATCGTATATCACCTCGCTTCGTGGTCGGCACACACGCTCTGCAGCACCGCGTTGATGTGGCCGATCTGCATGAACAGCTCGTCGGTCGGCAGACAGATGTCGCCCGCGAAGATGTGATCGCCCAGACCCACGCCGGTGTAGTGCTGCATGAAGGTGAGGATGCGGATCGCGATCTCCGCTCCGGTGCCGTCGTCGTTGTCGGGCTCCGGCATCCACGGATCGCACACCTGATCGTCGGTCGCGAGCAGCCCGAGCACGCCGGTCGACTCGGGCGGCTTCACGACGCCGATCGCAGAGAACCACTCCGTGGGATCGCCGCTCGAGCCGGTGCGCTCGATCGTCTCCAACGGATCGCTGCTGTCGTCGTCGTCGTCCTCGTCGGTGATGAGCACGATGAGCAGCGCCGCATCCTCGCGGATGAAGCCGGCGTTGCATGCACTCGCCGCGTTGAGCTCGGGTGAGATCGCCGCGATCGCGGTGTCCATCGTCTTCTCGTCGGGGTCGTACGCGGTGCCGACCGCGAAGAGGCACCCGAGCACCGAGAGGCTGTCCTCCTCGGTCACGTAGGGCGGATGGGCCTCGTCGCCGAAGCACGAGTCGCCGCCGAGCAGCGAGCCGCTCTTCGACAGCGCGCCGCGGACCTGACACTCGGGCGTCTGGAAGTTGGGCGCCGTCTCCGTGGTGGTGACCCCGATGTGATACGAGCAGATGCCTTCGGTCACCTCGCCGAGCAGCTCCGCGAAGTTCGACAGCGCGGGCACGAACTGCGCGAACTCGTCGTCCATGCTGCCGGAGTTGTCGACGACGAAGAGCACGTCGACCGCATCGCAGGTGCCGACCGCGGCGCCGCAGCCCATCTCGGTGGTGGAGCTCGAGCTCTCGTCGACACTCGTGCCCGAGCTCGACGTCGTCGGATCGCTGGTGGTCGAGCTCGTGCCGAGCGTGGTCGTCATGCTCGTCGAGCTGCTCTCGGTCGTGAGCGGCACCGTCGTGCCCTCCGAGGTGCCCACGCCGGCTTCACAGGTGCCGTCGCTGCCGCAGTGCTGACCCGCGTCGCAGTGCGCGTCGGAGAGGCAGGGTAGGCCGAGCGTGTCGGGCACGCGGCACGCCAGGCCGAGCAGCACACCGATCGACGCGCGTCGCATCGCGACGCGATGCTACCGCGTCAGTCCTCGCCCCACCACGCGATCGGATCGACCTCGGGCGCCTCGGGATTGGCCACGTGGGCCCGGAACCAGACCGCCCAGCGCTTCATCAGATCGACGTCGTCGCGCGCGCGCAGCTCGGTGTCGAGATCGAGCGCGAGCGCCGAGGGATCCTTGGGCTGCAGCCGCTGGTGCGCGCCCAGCGGTCCATGGACGGCTTCCCAGGTGCGCACCCGCGCGGCCCCGAGCGCGTCGGCCGACGCGATCGCCTTCGCCGCCCAGCCCTCGAGATCGTCGGCCCACGGCTCGACCGCACCGGTCGCGGGATCGAGCGTCACGATGTCGCGACGATGGATCCCGAACTGTCGCCCGTGCACGTCCTCGGCGAAGAAGTAGAGCTTGTTCGCGTGACGCCACGTGCCGCGCCACAGCGTGAGCGCGTTCCAGTCGTCGGCGCCGCGGATCGACGCGACCGTGCACGACGGACGCACGATCAGCGCGCCATCGAGCGTCTTGAAGCCGTCGCGCAGGTGGAGCAGGGCCTCGAGCTCGAGCACGCGCTCGCGATCCGCGGTGATCGGGACGTCGCGCAGGCGCTGTGGCACGCGGCTGTGCGCCGAGCTGGCCCGCGCGAGCAGGTCGGCGAGAGCGCGGTGCTTGGCCATCGGCGAGAGCATACCGCGGGCCCGCGATGCTGCTTCCCGCGCGATCGCGAGCCACGTGCATTTCGACGTGCAATGGTTCCCGCCCGCGACGTGAGCGAGCCGCAATCGTCGCAGTAGGGCGCCGCACAACTCGGGGCAGGGGGAGCCTGTTAGCGTGCGCGCATGCTTCGTCGTGCATGGATTCCCCTCGTGTCGATGCTGGGGGCGGTGTTCTCGCCCGCCGCGTCGGCCAGCGATCTGCGCTTCAACACCACGGCCGCCGGCAACGTCGTCGCCACCGGCAACACGCTCGGGTTGTCGAAGCAGATGAACCAGAACGGCCCGGGTACAGAGGACTCGATCGGCACGTTCATCACGCTCGATCCGCTGTCGATCGACAACCATCCGGTCAACCTCGCGAACCCGTGGTTCGCGAACACCACCGACGATTTCACGCTGAGCTCGTCCGCCGCGGATCTCGTGCTGCCGCTCGAGTCCGAGGTGCTCTACGCCGAGCTCGTGTGGGGCGGCAGCACCTACTACGGCGTCGAGGACGTGCGCCCGTTCCTCGACGATCCGATCGTGCTGAGCTACGGCGGTGACACGCTCTCGGTCGATCCCGACGCCGCGACGCCGCTCGACATCGACGAGACGTCCGCGCAGGGCTTCTTCGCGCGCTACTACATGCGCACCGCCGACGTGACCGATTTCGTCGCAGCGCACGGCGCCGGCGAATACGTGGTCGCGGGCGTACCGGGCACGCAGGACAGCGGCATCAACTCGCTCAACGCCGCGGGCTGGACGCTCGTGGTCGCGTACCGCAACAGTGCCGAGCCGATCCGCAATCTCACCGTGTTCGTGGGCGGCTCGTTCGTCGACGAGCTGTCCACCGAGGACTACTCGTTCGCGGGCTTCTGCACGCCGCCGATGGGCGATTTCGATGGCTACGCGGTGGTCAGCGCGATCGAAGGCGACGCCGATCTCACCGGTGACGGGCTCGCGATCGCGGAGACCGACAGCGATCCGTTCGTCGATCTGGTCGGGCCCAACAACCCGGTCGACAACTTCTTCGCGTCGCAGATCAACGATCCCGACGGCAGCCTCGATGCGACCGGCACGTTCGGCGACCTCAACCACGACGCGATCCTCGGCGTGAACACGTCCGCGGGCCGACAGGGCTGGGACATCACCCGCGTGCCGCTGTCGTCGACCGACGGGCAGCTGAGCAACGGCCAGACCGAGGCCGTGCTGCGCACGCAGACCAGCGGCGACTCGTTCGTGCCGACGACGGCCGCGTTCGCGATCCGGGTGAACTCGCCGGATTTCTCCGGCGACGGCACGGGCGCGGCAGCGGACCCCGACGCGCTCGCGATCGACGAGGTCAGCACCATCACGATCGACATGAACAACGTCGGGCTCGTGAACGCGACCGACATCACGTTGGTCGCGACGCTGCCGAACGGGCTCGAGCTCGACGCGTTCGCGATCGACGGCGTGGACGGGGACATCGACGGCAACGCGGTGGCCACCGGCGACCTCACGACCGGCGTCGCGATCGGTACCGTCGGTCCCGACACGACCGTCGCGATCACGATGCAGGTGCACGCCGCGGGTCCGCCGGACGACGAGGATCTCGGCTGGGTGATCCAGCCGCAGTGGCAGTACAGCTACGTGAGCTGCGTCGGCGAAGATCCGCTGACCGAGCCGTACTTCGCATCCGACGTCGTGATCGAGTACGTGCCCGGGCCCGACACGACCGGCGGTGCCGAGACCACCGGTGACTCGGGCGGCGTCGACGACTCGTCGGGTGACGAGTCGCAGAGCGCGTCGAACTCGGCGTCCGAGGGCGACGCGGATGCGAGCGCGACCGCGACGGTGACCGACACGGACAGCAACGGCGACAGCGGCGAGACCGGGGTCAGCGGCACCGCGGGCGTCGGCAACGGCGACGATGGTTGTAACTGCACGGCCGACCCCAACCGCCAAGGCTCCGCATGGCTCAGCCTCATCGGCCTCGCACTGGCCATCGCACGCCGCCGCCAGAGGCCGTGACAAAATAATTCGCCGAAGGCGATCAGCGACTGCGACCCAAGGGCGCGGTCGCGACCAACGGGTGGCCCGGCGCGGCCACCCGTGCCATCGGCCCGAAACGCCGATAAGATGGATTATGTAAAGTCGAAGCACGCCGAAACCGGGCCTAGGCGGGGCCGCCAGCCCTCGCACGCTGGCAGGTCCCACCCCGCCACGGCGCAACGCTCCGCGTGTCGACGCGATGCACGAGCGCGGTCTGCCGCTTGCAGAACGAGCGACGCCTCGCGCCCATGACCAAGCCAAGCCTCTGCGTGCTCGTGTGCTCGCTCGCCGCCTGCGGATCTCCGGTCGCCGGAGCCGACGACGACTCGACCTCGAGCGACACCGTGAACCCGACGACCGATGCGAGCGGCTCGAGCATCGGCACGACGTTGTCGACCTCGACCGCGCCCAGCGACGACAGCGGAACCGAGTCGCCCGGCACCACGGCATCCGACGACGGCGACACCAGCACGTCGGACACCGGCCTCGACACCGGTGATCCACCGCCACCGCCGGACTGCTACGAGGGCGACGGCAACCCGATGATCACCGCGCTCGCGCCGGGCCAGTGGTTGTCGCCGCGCGGCACGGAGTGGATCGATCACTGCGCGTGCGAGGACGGCTTCCCCGACGCATGCGGCCCGGGCTACTGCGCGGGCGAGTTCGCGTACAGCGGCGGTACGTTCAGCAGCTGCTACGACGCGCTCATCGTGTGGGGCGGCGGGCACAACGACTATTGGGGCAACGAGGTGTACTGGTTCCGGCTGGAGACGCTGCAGTGGGAACGGCTCACCGATCCTTCACCCACGGCCAACTGCGTGGAGACCTACCCCGACGGCAACCCGAGCAGCCGCCACACCTACGAGAGCCTCGCGGTGATCGATCATGCCGGGCGTCTCTTCGCGACCGGTGGCGCGATCGCGTGCGATGCGGGCGGTTCCGGCGATGGCACCATCTGGACCTTCGATCTCGGCACGCGCACGTGGCAGGACATGCAGCCGACGCTCACGAACTTCGACGACATCTCCGAGATCGCGGCTGCGTTCCCGTTCAACTATGCGTCGGCCTACGACCCGAGCACTGGCCTCGTCTATCTCGAGGCCAACAACAGCTTGTACGCCTACGACTACGACATGAACACGCTCACCGAGATCTGTCCGACCGATCCGGGCGATGGCGGCGTATGGGTGGAGCGCACCGCCGAGATCATTCCGGAGCGGCAGCTCATGATCAGCATCGGCGAGGGCACGGTGCGGGCCTACGATCTCACGACCGGCACGCTCGAGCTGTGGACCACCACGGGGCCCAGCGACATCGTCGACGCCGACGGACCCGGTCTCGCCTACGACCCCAGCCACGACGTGCTCGTGGGCTGGGAGAACGGCGACGTGTTCCGCCTAGACCTCGACACGCGCGAGTGGACCGCCGACGGCAGTCCGTGGCCGGTCGGTGGCACGTACGACGTGTTCGGGCGCTTCGCATACTCGCCGGTGCACGATGCGTTCGTGGCGATTCCGGATCCCGAAGCGGGCGTGGGGATCTACAGGAATTGAGGTCGACGGATCATTGCGACAGCGCCCTGCGGTCGCAGTCGCTGATCGCCTTCGGCGAATTACTCTGACGATTTCGGTGACGGGCCGCTGCGCGCCCTTCACCGAATCGGCAGCCAGAAGCGCGACAGCGGCAGCCAGATGCGTTCGGCGCGGCCCTTCACGTTGCCGCGTGGCACGAACGGGCGCGGACGCTCGGCGTTCGGATCGATGAAGTTCGTGGGATCGACCGCCTTCGCGGCGGCTCGCACCGCGAGCGCGCGCGCGGCATCGCGGGTCGGGCACAGGCCCTTGCGACACGACACGCGCACGACGGTCGTCGACTCCTGCACGCCGAACACGAAGTGGAACGCGTCGTCGTCCTCGCCGGCGAAGCCACCTTGCACGACCGAGTCGTCGGACGACAGCGACAGTGCCGTCGCGACCGCGGTGACCTTCGCCGCGAGCCCTTCGTCGGGGCGTAGCCATGCCTCGAGCTCGAGCGTGTGCTCGCGCCCGCGCACGGTGCCTTCGAGTCGCACGCGATCGAACTCCGCGAGCTCCGGTGCACCGACCGGCACCTCTTCCCAGTTCGGCACCTCGCCGCCGGTGAGCAGCACGCGGAGCTTGCGACGATCGGCGGCCGCCGACGGCATGCCCTCGGCGACCTTCTTCGCGAGCTCGACGCCCTTGTTCGCGTCGCTGCAGAACGCCGCGCCGCACTCGAGCACCACCACGATCTCGCGCACCGGATCCGTCATCACGAACACCGGGCCCTCGGGCCGTTGCACGCGCAACGCATCGTCGGCGAGCGTGTCGGGCCCCCCACCCGCGAGCTGGATGCGCTCTGCGGAGGCCGAGCCGCTGCCGAAGGCGCGCAGCGCCGCGTCGCGCACGAACGACGTGCCCTCGGCGGGCTTGCGGAACGCCCGGATGCGCACCGTGTTCTTCGCATCGGGCGTGCCCTTCAGCCCCGGCTGCACGAGCTTGCGCTCGAAGAAGTGCTCGCGCGCATCGCTGCGCCCCGACCAGTGCGTCGTGTAGCGCACCGCCTTAGGCGGCTCGAGGATCACGCGCGCGTCCTGGGCGTGGTTGCGATGGAACTTCGCGATCACTTCGCCGAGCTGCAGCCCCAGCTTCGCGTCGTCGCGACAGATGCCCGCGCCACACGACAGGTGCAGCACCGCCTGCGCTTGATCGAGCAGCACCACCGCTTGGCGTCCATCGGCGTCGCTCGACACCACCAGCCGATCGACGCCGGCACCGACCTCCAGCGCACGATCGCGCTCGGGCCCACCCTTCGCGCCGGCGAGCAGCTCCGCGACCGTGGTGGGCTTGCCACCGGGCAGCCCTGCGACCGCGGTCTCGAACACGTGCACGTGCCCGAGCGTGGGCTTGCGCCACACCTCGAGCATCACATCGTGGCTCTCGGAGCGATGGCTCGCGAGATACGTGATGCGATCGTGGCGACCGTCGGCCTGCTCGGTGACGTCGTCGTCGCGGTCCATCGTGAAGAGCGTGTCTTCGGTGAGGTCGCGCAGATCGGTGAGCGAGAGCAGATGATCCGCGCCGACCGCTTCGACCGTGACCGTCCACGCGAGCGAGTCGTGGGATTGGTTGCGGTTGTCGCCCATCACCAGCAGATGGCGCTCGGGCACCTTCCAGATCTGCGGCTTGGGTGCCAAGTCGTCGCGATCCTCGGTGCTCATCACGTAGCGCACGACGTAGGTGTGGCCGTCGAGCGTCTCTTCGTAGAGCTGGCAGTTCGGGATCGTCTTGGTGCCGGTGTCGTCGAGGCAGCGCTCCTGCAGCGGCTCGCGCTTCAGCACCTCGAACTCGGTCTCGCCGGGGCGCTTGATCGCGACCTCGCGCCCTTGGCGACGCACTTCGTCGCCGGGCAGGCCGATCACGCGCTTGATGAAGTCCTCGCTCTCGTCGAGCGGATAACGGAACACCACCACTTCACCGCGCTGGATGTCGCGGAACGACTCGCCGACCACCGTGGTGGTGAACGGGATCTGCACGCCGTAGACGAACTTGTTGACGAAGATGTGATCGCCGGCGCGCAACGTCGGCATCATCGAGCCCGAGGGGATCTTGAACGGCTCGTAGAAGCACGAGCGCAAGCCCAGCGCGACCATCACCGCGATGCCGACGTTCTCGAGCGTCTCTCGCACCGCGCTCTTGCGCGCGAAGCTGGCGTGTTGGTGCAGCAGCTCGTCGAGCTTCTCGGCCTGTTCTTCGACCGCGGGCCAGTTCTCCGCGGCGCGATGGGTGTCGATCGCGGCGAGGCACGCGAGCATCGCCTCGGCGGGCTCGGCGGCGATGCGCGAGCCGTGGCGCTTGAGGATCTTGCGCGCCTCCTTCTGCAGGATCTTCGCGGCCGTCTTGATGTGCCGCGGCGAGCGAGGCTTGCGCTCGCCCGAGCCCGCCGGGGGATCGGCAGGGCGCTCGCCCCCACCGCCCTGCCCCGCCGTGCGTGCCGAAAGCTCGCTCACCCGTCCTCCAGGCTGAGCACGGCGTGGAATGCCTCCTGCGGAATCTCGACGCTTCCGATCGCCTTCAGACGCCGCTTACCCTTCTTCTGTTTCTCGAGCAGCTTGCGCTTGCGCGTGATGTCGCCGCCGTAGCACTTCGCGGTGACGTCCTTGCGCATCGCCTTGACCGTGGTACGCGCGATGACCCGCGAGCCGATCGCCGCCTGGATCGCGACCTCGAACTGCTGGCGCGGCACGAGGTCCTTCATCTTGATGGTCAGATCGCGACCGCGGTTGTACGAGGTGTCGCGATGCGTGATGAGCGAGAGCGCGTCGACGTTCTCGCCGTTGACCAACAGATCGAGGCGCACCATGTCGCTGTCGCGATGACCGGCGAGCTCGTAGTCGATGCTGGCGTAGCCGCGCGAGCGACTCTTGAGCGTGTCGTAGAAGCCGAACACCACCTCGGCGAGCGGCAGCTCGTAGACCAACTGCACGCGCGTCGGCGTCAGGTAGCGCAGGTCTTTCTGGATGCCGCGTCGCTCTTCGCAGAGCTTGAGGATCGGGCCGACGTACTCCTGCGGAAGCTGGATGCGCGCGAGGATCACCGGCTCTTCGATCGCGTCGGTGTCGCCGATGTCGGGGAACTTGGCGGGGTTGTCGATGACCCGCGTCTCGCCGCCCTTCATGTGCACGATGTACTTCACGCTCGGGGCCGTGGTGATGAGATCGAGATCGTACTCGCGCTCGAGCCGTTCTTGGACGATCTCCATGTGCAAGAGGCCCAGGAAGCCGAGACGGAAGCCGAAGCCGAGCGCGAGCGAGGTCTCGGGCTCGTAGGAGAAGCTGGCATCGTTGAGCGACAGCTTCGCGAGCGCATCGCGCAGGTTGGGATAGTCGGCGTTGTCCGTGGGGAAGACCCCCGCGAACACCATCGGTTGGATCTCCTTGAAGCCCGGCAGCGGCTGCGCGGTGTCGTCGTCCACCGCGGCCACGGTGTCGCCGATCCGGCTGTCGGCGACCTCCTTCACGTTGCAGACCAGGAAGCCGACCTCGCCCGCGGAGAGCTCGGTGAGCTCGACCATCTCCGGTGCGAACACGCCGACCGCGATCACTTGGTAGGCCTTGTTCGTGGACAGCATGCGCACCTGATCGCCAGGGAGCACGCGACCCTCGAACACGCGCACCATCGAGATGACGCCGCGGTAGCTGTCCCACCAGCTGTCGATGATGAGCGCGCGCGGGCGAGCGCCACGATCACCCTTCGGCGGCCGGATGCGATCGACGATCGCGATGAGCAGCTCCTCGATGCCGATGCCGGTCTTGGCCGACACCGCGAGCGCCTCGGAGGCGTCGATGCCGACCATCTCCTCGATCTCGCTCTTGGCCTTGTCGATGTCGGCCGACGGCAGATCGATCTTGTTGATGACCGGGATGATGTCGAGGCCCTCGTCGAGCGCCATGTAGACGTTCGCGAGCGTCTGGGCCTCGACGCCTTGCGCCGCATCGACGACGAGCAGCGCGCCTTCGCAGGCCTTGAGGCTGCGCGAGACTTCGTAGCCGAAGTCGACGTGGCCGGGCGTGTCGATGAGGTTGAGCTCGTAGGTCTCGCCGTCCGGTGCGGTGTACGCCATGCGTACGCTCTGCGCCTTGATGGTGATGCCGCGCTCGCGCTCGATGTCCATGCGGTCGAGGTACTGCGCCTTCGCATCACGCTCGGCCACGAGGCCGGTCGCGCCCATCAAGCGATCGGCGAGCGTGCTCTTGCCGTGATCGATGTGCGCGATGATGCAGAAGCTGCGGATCTTGCTCTGCGGCGGCGCGGTCGGAACCAGCGCCTTTGCCTGCGGGTCGTTCATGGCCCTCGGGGTGCGCCGGCAGAGGTATCATATTGCCTGCGCTTGCCGAAGCTCGCGCGGCCCACTAGAGTACCTTCGTGCGTGATTTCTGCGGTGGCCGGCATTGGGTCGTTTCGGTGTCGGTCGGGGTGCTGCTCGCGTCCGGGTGCGCGCCCGAAGAGAAGCAGAAGAAGTCCAACACGCCCGACGAGGCCGCCGAGGAGCAGGCGGCGGCTGCCCCGCCCAACCCGAACCTGCGCGCGCTGGTGGTCGACACGGCACGTTGCTCGGCGAAGGGCGGTCGGACCGATCAGGTCGATCTGAACCACGACGGGCGCGGTGATCTCGTCGCGATCTACGTGGGCTCGCAGGGCGAGGCGCTCGCGTGCAAGCAGGCCGACTTCAACTTCGATGGTCGGCTCGATGCGTACTTCCACTACGACGACAAGGGCGAGATCGTGCGCGAGCAATTCGATCTCGACTTCGATGGTCGGATCGATCTCGGGCGGCACTACGAGAAGGGCCAGCTCTCGCTCGACGAGCAGGACTTGAATCGCGACGGGTACGTCGACGCGTGGCGTCGCTACGACAAGGGTCGCTTGCTTCGCATCGAGACCGATCGCGACGGCGACGGCAAGATGGACATGGTCACGTACTACCTCGCGGGCAACATCGACCGCGTGGGCTACGACGTGAACGGCGACGGCAAGATCGAGCAGTGGGATCACGACGTCGCACGCCGTGCGCGACTGGCCGAGTCGGGTCGTGCGAGCAAGAAGGCCGAGACGGGCCCGAAGCCCGACGAGTACGTCGAAGAGCCCGGCAAGGACAAAGACAAGGGCAAGAGCGAGCCCGCGGCCGACGCGAAGGACGACAAGAACAAGAAGGGCAAGAAGGCCAAGGGCAGCGACAAGGCCGAGCCTGCGAAGACCGACATCAGCAAGCCGCCGCCGACGAAAGCGGAAGCCGGCAAGGTGGATGTGGGCACGACGAAGACGGACGCGACGAAGCCGGATGCGAGCAAGCCCGATGCGACGAAGCCCGCGGATGCGACGAAGCCGGATGCGAGCAAGCCCGCCGCGAAGCCGGAGCCGAGCAAGCCTGCGGCACTCAAGCCCGATGCGAGCAAGCCCGCGGTGCAGAAGCCGCCTGGCGCGGGCGCAGCACCACCTGCGCCGGTGAAGCCCAAGGGCACTGCCGCGCCTTCCAAGTGAGCCACGGCGCTCTCGCTTTTGCGGTAGGCTGTCGCCCGCGAAGACGATGGCCGATCCCGAAGCGACCGAACCCGAAGAGCCGAACGAGCTCGTCAGCGACGACGACGACGACTCGGATGGCCTCGACGAAGAGTCCGACTTCGGCCCGCCGTTCTCGGCGAAGAGCTTCGGTGGCTCGTTCGTGTGGGCGCGCGGCGATCAGTACGTCGCGACGGTGTTGCGCGTGAAGGAAGGCGAGAACGTCGTCGTCTCCACGCAGAACCGCAAGGACATGCACGTGATGCTCACCGGAGGGCGTGGGATCCTCGAGGTGAACGACGGGGCGGATCTCGATCGCGTGGAGCTCTTGCCGGCGGCGCCGGTGTTCATCGATCCCGGTCGCACGTATCGACTCGTGGCGATGACCGAGGTCGAGCTGTTCACGGTGTACTCGCCGATGAACTGATCGTGGTCGTGCCGCCAATCGCAACGCTACAGACACTCGAGCTGCGGATCGCCAGGCGTGTGGCACCGCAAACAAACGCGGCGATTGTGGCTCGCCAACGCATCACACCTCGGTGAACGTGCGAAATCCGGCCCGTGCGGGCTGACATCCAACCCCGCCATCGGTCCCGTCGATGTCGCATGGCACGCGAGGCACGAGTCCTCGGTGTGACACGACACGCACGCGCCGATGTTGCGCTGCGCCGCATGTGCATGCGCCTGCGGCACGCCGGGCGGACCCGACCAACCTTCGGGATGAAACTGCAGGTTGCCGCCGATGCCGAAGCCGTCGGCTTGGCGATCCGCGAAGCCGACGCGCTCGTGGCACGAGATGCAGAAGCTCTGCTGGCGATGACAGCTCGAGCAGTCGCTCACCGCCGCGCGAGCATCTTGCGCGTGGATCGTGAGGTAGTCGCCCGCGTGGATCCGCATCGGTCGAATCGGACCGTCGTGGCAGTCGATGCAGAACTGATCGTCGTGGCAGCTCGCGCACATCTTCGCGCCGGTCTTCGCCTGCACCGCGTGGTCCTCGACGAAGAGCAGATCGTGGGCCATGCCCCACGACGACGCACCGCGGGGCACGAGCGCGGGCAGTGCACGGTCGTCCTGCGCGCGCATCATCAGCTTGCCGTCCGCACCGCTCGGATGACACGCACCACAGCGATCGGTCGCGGTGAACCCATCGTGGCACGACAAGCACGACTGCTCGGTCGGTAGCTGCAGCACGCTGCCGAGCCGCACCTTGCTCATGTCGCCGTGGCAGCTCTCGCAGTCCTGCCCGAGCTTCGTGTGCAGACGATGATTGAAGGTGAGCAACGGACGCGGCATCCGCAGCCCCGCGGTCACGCGGTTCGCATCGTCGACCGCGGTGTGGCACTTGTCGCAACGCGCGGGCTCGTCGAGGGGCTTGGGATGCTGCGGCCCATGACAGCCGTCGCACGCCGCTCCAGTGGGCACGAGCAAGTCCGACGACTTCGTGCTGCCGGCCGCGCGCTCGTGGCACTTGCTGCAATCGAGCCCGAGCTTCAGATGCTGTCCATGCGTGAAGCGCAGCGGAATGTCCTGCGCGGGGTAGACCGCGCTGCCGCGCATCGTCGGCCCGGTCGCGGCACCCGTCGTCGCCGGAATCTCGCCGCGGTTGCGCGGCGGCTTGCCCTGCCGCAGCACCGGCCCGCGCCCCACGCCCGCAGGCCGCGTGGCCCCCTGCCCTTGCACCTTCGGCGGCGCCGCACCGAGGCGCAGCCCAAAGCCCATCGCGCACAGCCACAGCAGCAGCACGACCCAGCGTCTCATCGTCGACCTCCGCGGAATTGCCAGTCGACGCTCAGCATCGCGAGCGCGCGGAAGGCCGAGCGATAGAACGTGGTGAAGAGCTGCTCGCCGACGACGTTGATGTACACGCCGTGCGCGAGCCGCAGGTTGCCGCCGGCCTGCAGCGCGAGGCTGTAGCCGGTGCGCGCCGCCACCAGATCGTCTTTGTAGCCGACCACGAACACGCGACCGTCGAGCGCGAGGCGGTCGTAGACGACGTGCGTACGCGTGTCGAGATCGCCGCCGACGCGTCGACCACCGTAACCGCCGAGCCCGTAGAGATCGCCGCGCATCGCGAAGCGACGGCGACGATACGAGAAACCACCCGCACCACCACCGCCGAACGAATTGCGCTCGCGCGGCGCCGTGCTGAGCTGGGCCGTGTCACCGGCGTGGAAGATGCGCCCGTTGAAGCGCCCGTAGAACGTCCAGTACGGCCCCGGCCGCACCTCGTACACGACGCGCACGTCGTCGACCGGCTCGACCGCGAACACGTTGAAGATCGAGTCGAGATCGAACGCGGGAATCGTGCGGATGTACTGCGCACGCAGGGTGTGGATCTCGGTCATCTGCCACGACAACGCGGTGCTGAGATCGTCGAGCCGACTCGTACCGAGGTTGTAGCGACTCGCGAGCATCGGCGACACGCGCCCGCCCGCGAGCCGCAGCGCGACGGTCGCGGTGACGAACTCCTGATCGACGCCGCTCGACAAGCCGCGCGTGCCGTCGGGCGCGAGCAGATCGTCGGTGAGCGGCCCCGACGGCGTCCACGTGCGCCGATAGGCGAAGCGCGCGTCCATGAACTTCACGTCGGTGAGCGCGAACGCGGCTCCGACCATCGGTGTGCTCGCGCGATCGGCCGGTTGGTTCTGCGTGCCGTCGAGCTCGAAGGTCGGATAGCCGAAGATGTCCGAGGCATCGACGCGGAAGCCACCGAACGCCTCGAAGGCGATGTGCGCCGGCGTGCGCGCCCTGATCCACGCGCCGTCGAACGCATAGAAGTCGAGTCCCGACATCTCGAACTGTCGACCGAGCTTCATGTCGACGACGCCGCCGAGGTTGCGGCCTTCGAGGTAGCCGTAGAGCAAGTCGATCTGTCGTCCGTCGATCTCGTTGATCATGCGCGCGGCGTCGCCACTCGCACCGCGCGTGAACGTGCCGAAGTCGTGGCGGATGCGCAGGCTCGACACGATCTGCAGCTGCCCGTCTTCCTCGGCGCGCTCGAGCTCGTCGGCTTCCTTCGGCGGCAGGATGCGGTACACGCCGACGCCGACGTACTGCACCAGCCGTCGGCGACTGAGCAGCGCGCCCTCGGGCCCCGGCACGCGCACCATGTAGCCCTCGCCGATCGTGCGCGAGATCGTGCGAACGTCGGCGGCCACGGCGTCCCGCGATCCCGCGAGCGCGAGCCCGGCCGCGAAGCACCACGCGCACCGCACGAGCGCCCGCCGGTTCGCGCCGCGCGAACCGGCATCGTCGCGCCGGAGGGCGCGACCCATACTGGCCCGGGCATGCCACTTCCGCACGAGGCGTATGCTATGCCAAGCGCGCGCTCCGGGAACCGTCGGCGGTCCCGGTTGTCGAGCCACCAAGCGATGCCTAGCAGTCCCCAGCGCGTCCTCCTCGGTGCGGCTCTCCTCAGTGGCATCACGGCCTGCGGACACGGCGCGGGGCGCAGGACGGGCACACCGACCGCGTTCCTCGATGGCGCGCCCACCGGTGTCGCCGAGGCCGAGGCCGATCGCCTCGCGAAGCTGGCGAAGGGTGACGCCGATGCGCGCGCGGTCCGGCTCGATCGCCTGATCGATCTCTTCGACGCGGCGCGCTTCGCCGGCGACGCGTCGGCCCGCGACACGCTGTGGCTCGCGCTCGGTGGTCACGGCAGCGGCCGCGGTCCCGAGGCCACCCGCGACGCGCTCTCGCGGCTGCTCGCCGAAGCGATGGCACTGTCCGAGCAACGCTTCGCCGACGCGAGCACCCGCGATCTCGTGAACGACATGGTCGCGATGCTCTCGACCGATCTGTCGACGCCCGGGAGCGCCGACGATCTCGCGGTGCGCACGCTCTCGTATCGCACGCTCGCGAAGGAAGGCCACGCGCGCATCCGCGACAACGCGCACTGGCGACTCTACGATCACGTGCGCGGCACGCTGTCGGCTGCGATCGCGGCTCCGCCCGATCGGCGCATCGAGGTCGCCGTGCAAGCGCGCTACGCCGAGCGCGAGAGCGTCGCGAAAGAGCTCGCCGATGCCGGCGTGCACGAGCAGCCGCGCTGGACCGGCCCGCGCACGCTCGTCGATCTGCTCGGCCACGAACGCGACGCGCTCGCGCATGCGCAGCCGTGGTCGAAGGTCGTGCAGGAGCGTGCGCAGCTCGACGACGAGCTCGGTCGCACGGTGCTCGCGACGTTGCCCGCCGAGCGCCCCGGCGATCTCGGCAATCTGTTGCGGCCGCGCGGCACCGGTCGGCGCGAGAGCCTGGGCCCGATCGCGAAGGTCGGCGGTGGTCGCATGGAGATCGATCTCGGTCGTCCGCAGGCGCGCACGATGCCGCTCGATGGCGAGGACGTCACCGAGGTCGCCGAGACGCTGCGGGCCGCGCTCGCGCAGGATGGCCGCGGCGTCGTGCTGCTCGCCGCTGCGCCCGACGTGCCCGCGCCCGAGCTGCGACGCGCGCTGCGAGCATTGCGTCGTGCGCAGACCGGTCGCGTCGAGCTGGCGATCGCCGAGCCGCACGCCGGCGGTGGCAACGTCGTCACCGCGTTGCCGCTCGAGGTGGTGCGCGACGACGATCCCGGCGCGGGCTCCCAGGCGATGATGGCCTCGCGGATTCATGCGCACATCGGTGGTCGCGGCGTCGAGCTCGCGCTCGACGGCAAGTGGCTCGCGCAGATTCCCGAGGGCTCCGACGCGCTCGTGCGCCGGGTCGATGCGCTGGTGAAGGCCTATCCCCGCGAGCGCACGGTGCGGGTGACGATCGGTGCCGACGCGAGCTTCGAGCAGATCGTCGATGCGCTCGTCGCCCTCGAAGGCGGCGAGCAGCCGCGCTTCGCTGCGATCGGTTGGGCGCCCGACGAGACGCGTCCGAGCGGCAACGGCGATCCCAAGGTCGACGAGCTGCTCGCCGGCCGACTCGCGTGGGCCGATCTGCGCAAGGTCGACATCGAGCAACCGTTCACGCTCGCGGGCGAAGATCAGGCGCGCCTGCGCAGCTTCGCGGACGCGGTGCCGAAGTGCCTGCCCGAGCTGCAGGTGCCCGCGAAGCTGGCTCCGCGCCCAGCGGCGCAACGCGTCGAGGTGAAGGTGACGCTGTCCGAAGGTCGCGTGTCGGCGATCGAGCCGGCTCCGATCGCGGGCATCAAGCCCAAGCAGATGGACGGCTTGCGCGCGTGCTTGAAGGACGAAGGCTACGGCCTGCGCCTGCGCGAGCACCGGGACACGATCGCGGTCACGCTGAAGATCAGCGCGAAGCCTTGATCAGCGCCTGCTCGGCGCTCTCGACCTCGCGCGCGAACTCGGAGAAGCGCGCGTAGTCCTCGGCCGTGACGACGCCGGGCTTCACGGTCGAGCGCAGCTCGAGCGTCGCGTGATCCTGGCCTTCGCCCCCCGCGACGAGCTTGCGATCGTAGCGGCCGAACGTGCTCTCGATCTTCGCGGTCTCCGGCAGCTCGCGCAGCACGATGCCCTTGGTACGCAGCACGAGCTCGACCTTCAGGTCGGGCGAGAACGGCACGACCATGCCGGTCTTGCGCGAGGGCAACGCGGTCATGCGCGCGGCGATCGACAGCGACAACGGATCGGCGCGCATGAGCAGCGCCTCGCCCTGCCGGATCGCGTAGTCCTCTCCGGTCGCGGTGAACGACAGCACGAGCGGGCGATCGAGCGCCTTCTCCTCGAGGATCTCGAGCTCGCCCAGCTTCGCGCCGCGCAGCCAGCCGAGCTCGGCCTGCATGAACACCTCGCGGATGCGATCGCGATCGACCTCGCGCAGCGCCTGTCGCCACGCGATGGCCTCACCGCCCTGCAGCGTGATCTTGCCGGCGATCTTCGCGGCGCCTTGCTCGTCGAGATCGACGGTCATCGTCCAGCTGCGGCGATCGAGCAACGACTCGCGCGCAGCCGGCAGCTTCACCGCACCCGAAGGCCCATCGCCGGGATCGAGGTGCACGCGCAGCGCATCGGCGCCGGCATAGCCGGGCGCGAGATAGCCCAGCGGCATCACCTTCGAGGCGGTGAGCACCATCAACGGATCCTTGCTGCCCGGCAGCTCCACCGCGAGCATCGCGGCGTCGTACTCCTCGAGCATCGGGTGACCGTTGGGTAGCGGCGCCGCGCCGAAGCGATCGCGCGCGAGCCACAGCTCGGCCGGCACACCGGCCTCGCGCAGCATCGTGCGCAAGAGCATCAAGCGACTGCCCGCACGCGCCGCGAGCGTGGCGGTGGACGACGCACCGAGATCGCCGCCGTCTTCGACGTTCTCGACCACCCAGCTCCACAGCGTGAACAGGCGCTGCCGCGGATCCTTGGTGTTGCCGACCAGCTTGCGCACGAGCCGACGCAGCTCGACGTTGCTGCGCCCGCCGTGGCGGATCTGCACCGCGAGCCCGTCGAGATAGCTGGGCACGTCGATGGGCGTGTAGACGCGCACGTTGGGCAGCTCGTCGAGCAACGCGCGATGGCCCGGCTCTTCGCCGAGGCGCTCGACTTCCTTCGCGCGGTAGAGCCGCGTGACCAGCTTCTCGCCGCCCTCGGTGATCGTGCCCATCACCGCCTTCGGCGGGTCTTTGCGGCGATCCTCGCGGATGTCCATGCCCTCGGGATGCACCACCAGCAGCTCGGAGCGGTGATACGGGATCTCGAGCGACTGGAAGCGGAACGTCGACACGTCGACGTAGCCGGGCAGCGCGGTCGCGGGCTCGCGCTCGATCACGAACTCTTGCTCGACGAAGTCGCCGAGCGCGAGGTCGCGCAGCGAGAGGCCTTCTTTGCCCGCGACCGACTCGGCCTCGAGAATCTTGCCGTCGGGCTTGATCGTGCGCAGCGTGAGCAGACGGGCGCCCTCGGGGAACTGCAGCTCGCCGTAGCGATCGATCGAGCCCTTGCTGAGGATCTGCACGACGAGGTGCACGATCTGTCGCTGCCCGCCGTTCGCGTACACGCGCGCGGCGCTGCGATCGAGCACGAGCACCTCGGAGACGCCGGGGTAGCTGTGGCCCGAGCGCTGGTACTCCTTCACCGCCGCGAGCCCGTCGACGCGCAGCTGCTCGAGCTCGTCGGGGATGCCGATCGCTGCGGCCGTGAGGTGCAGCGCATCGGCGTGGGGATAGATCTGCAGCGCGTCGCGGACCTGCTTGCGCGCGCCGGCGATGTCGTCACCGCCCGCGGCGATGTCGGCCAGCATCACCATCGCCGCGCCGCGCAGCGGGTTGCGCTTCAGCACGTCGGCGAGCGCCTGCTTCGCCTTGGGCACGTCGCCCTTGGTGGTCTCGAGCCGTGCGAGCGCCTCCATCGCATCGACGTCGTCGGGCACGCGCGCGATCGCTTCGAGCCACGCCGCCTCGGCCGCATCGAGCTTGCCGCGACGCTGCGCGAGCTGGGCGCGTAGCTCGAGGCTGCCACCGCAGCGCTCGAGCTCCTTCGTGATGCGATCTTCCTTTGCGACGTCGTCCTTGTCGCGCGCGCGCGCACGCTGGGCCAACAGCACGCGGCAGTTGCCGGGGGCGATCTTCGTCGCGCGTGCGAGCGCTTCGTCGGCGCGCCGCTCGTCGCCGCGCGCGAGATAGGCACGCACGCGCAAGAGCTCGCCGCGCACCGATCGCAGCCGGGCCTTGGGCAGCTCGGCGAGCTGCTCGAGCACCTCGGCCTCTTCGCCGCGCTCGAGCATGAGCTCGAGCTGACGCAGGCGCGCCGCATCGGTGACGGGCTCGCGCTGCAGTGCCTTCGCGAGCGCGGCCTGCTCGCGTGCGAGCGACACCGTGCGTCCGCGCGAAGGATCGAAGCGCTCGAACTGTGCGACCGCGAGCTGGGCCTCGGCGTTGTCGTAGCGCACCAACGCATCGCGCCAGCGCTCGGCTTCGTCGACGTCGCCGTCGTGCACCGCGTCTTCGAGCGCGAGCATGGCCACGAGCGGCGTGTGGAGCTTGTCGGCGAGCGGCGCACGCCGGCGTTCCCACGGCGACGGCGCGCGCGACGGTGCGCCGTTGGTGCGCGCGTCGGCCTTCGCACCGGGCACGACCTCGACCTCCGCACCGTTGGGCGTCGTCGCGCGCACGAGCACCCACGCGCGATCGCGGGGGATCACGGTCGCGACCTCGAGCTCGTGCACGCCGGCGGTCACCGGCACGCGCAGCACGGTGCGCGTGCGCGGAAAACGATCCGTGCGATCGGTGCGCAGGATCAGCGTGCCGTCGAGCCACACGCGCGTCGCTTCCTCGGCCGACAGCTCGAGCTCGAGCGTGTCACCGGGCACCTTCAGCCCGGTCTTCATGCGCCGCACGCCGGCGTGCACGGTGGGATTCCACAGCCGCACGACGCACGCGAGCTTCACGGCCTCGGTGCCGGCCTCGGGCGTCCACTGCGGACGCTGCTTCGCGAGCTCGAGCTCGCCGCGCACGCCTTCCATCGGCCCGACCTGCCACGATTGCACGCAGCCCTGGCGGCGATAGTAGGCCTCGTAGGGCTCGTTGCGCGTACGCGCCATGTTGGCGCGCACGCTGAGCAACGCTTGCCGCGTGCCGGTGTCGAGCTTCTCGATCGCGACGCGATCGAAGAGCTTGGTGAAGCGCGTGTCGTCGTCGTCGAGCTCGCCGTGCAGCGCGGCGATACGACGCGCGGCGACCTCGGCCGCGGCCTGCACGACCCACTGCTCGTCCGAAGCCGCAGCGGCCTGCTCGATCAACGCGTACGCGTGGGTGTAGACGGTCTTCGTGTCGAGCCGCGCATCCGCGATGAGCATGCGCGCGAGTCGAGCGAGCGCATCGCCCTTGCCCGCGAGCGCGTCGAACGACGCGGTGGCCTCGGCCTCGCGATCGAGGTGCAGCCAGTGCACGAACGCGAGATCGCGACGGGCCTCGACGTCGTCGGGATGCCGCTTCAGGTGCTTCTCGAGCGCGGCGGCCCACGCCTTCGGATCGTCGCCTTCGGGTCGTTTGCTGCGCCCGTGCGGCCGGCATGCGCCGAGCAGCATCACGAACGCGAGCGAGAGCAGAGCGAACGCGCGGCTCACTTGGAATCCTCGATGGTGAAGGTCTGCTCGAGACCGGCGTCGACCTGGCGCAGGAACTCGCGGAACGCGGGGTAGTCCTTGCGACCGACGCGATAGGACTTCAGCTCGATGGTCGTGCGCACTTCGGCGCCGTCCTCGGTGCTGGTGACGCTGAGATCGAAGCGCCCGAACGGACCGTCGAGCGTGCGTGCGCTGGGCAGTCGCGCGAACTTCTTCCCGCGCGGCAATCGATAGCGCACGGTGTGCGTCTCGATCGACGGCACGTCGATCAGCAGGTCGTACTTGCGCTCGTCTTGCGGTGCGAGCGACTGCGCGAGTCGTGACGGCCGCCCGAGCACGCGGAAGCTGCGACGACCGTCGCCCTGCGCCTGGGCCCACCGCGGCACCTCGAGCACCGCGTGCAGCTCGGGCGGTCGCAGGATGTCGTCGAGATCGCCGGCCTTCATCGACTCGACCTTCGCGCCCGGATACATCTCGCCGAACGCCTTCTGCAATCGCTCGACGCGCTCGCCTTCGGCCTGGAACTCGTAGCGGATGCCGCCCGCTGCCGCGCCCTTCACCATGAGATCCTGGGTGAGCTCCGCGGTGCCGTCGTCGGCGAGCTGGACCTTCTGCGTCGACTCGCGCAGGTTGTCCTTCGCCTTGCTCACCGGAATCGTGCGCAGCTCGGCGCCCTTGCCATCCTTCACCAGCAACACGGTCGCGCCCTGATCGCCGACGGGCAGCTCGCCCGGGCCCGCCCACTCGGCGGTGCCGTCGAGGTAGAGATCGAGGCTCGGCACGTAGGTGATCGCGTGGTTGAACACCGCGAGCGATGCCGGCACGCCGGGCACGTTGCCCTGATCGCGCGTGCGCACGAGCACCAAGTTGCTGTCGATGCCGGCCTGCGCGAGCATGACCTTGAGCAAGCTCGCCTTGTCCTTGCAGTCGCCGAAGCGCCGGCTGTAGACGTCGGTGGTGCGATACGGCTTGAAGCCGTGGATGCCGAACTCGAGCCCGACATAGCGGGTCTTGCGGACCACGTGGCGATAGATCGCGTCGACCTTCGCACGCGTGTCGGCGGAGGCCGGCAGCTTCGCGAGCTCGTCCTTCACCGCGGTCTTGATCGCGTCGTCGACCACGAGCTGCTCGTGGACCAGCCCCCAGTACCACTTGCCGACGTCGTTCCAGGTCTCGTACGTGCTCGCGTGCAGGTACTTCGCGACCTCGGTCCAGCCCGGCATGCCGTTCTCGGGCTTGATGCCGGGCACGTCCTTCAGCGCGTAGCGGTAGGTGGTGAGCTTGCCGTCCTTGCTGCTGCGCTTCTCGGCCTTCACGTTGAAGTAGATCGGCTTGTCGGCCGGGGTCTCGAGCACGTACTCGACGAACGCACGCGGCTCGGTGCCCGACAGCGGCACGATGTCGCCGAAGTACTGATCGAACATGTTGCGCGCCGCGATGTCGCGTCGCACGAACGCGACCTCGAGCGTGTCGCCGACGCGCAGCCCGGGATAGATGACCTGCAGCTGCCGTTGGTCGTAGTACATGCGGTAGCCCGCCGACGCGAGCCCGACCATGCGTTGATCGCCGAGCTCTTCGATCGATCCGTCGGCGCGTCGCACTCGTGCGCGGCGCACCTCGACCATCGCTTCGGCGGGATCGTACGAGTAGACCTGCACCGCTTGGCTGCGGATGCCGCGATCGTCGAGGATGCGGATGATGCGGTGATCGAGCCGTTCGGTGAGCCCGTTGGGCAGCACCTTCACCGCGACGCGATGGTGCAGGAAGCCGGCCTGCTGGCCCTTCCACGACGCCGGCGTCTTGCGTGCGCCGATCTCTTCGAGCTTCACCGCGTAGCGCGACAGCAGATCCTTCGACTCGCGCTTGTCGAGCGACGACAACAGATCGCGCAGCTCCGGCTGCTGCGGACGCAGCGACAGCGAGCGGCGCAGGCTCGCGACCGCGGCCGTGCGCGCGCCGGTGCGTGCGAGCAATCGTCCGAGCTGCGCGTGCAGCTCGGCATCCTGGGGCGCGAGCGCGACGGCGCGTCCGAGCGCCTCCGCGGCCGCCGGTAGATCGCCGCGCGCCTGCTCGAGCCGCGCGACCTCGGCGTGGGCCTCGGGCAGACCCGGCATCGCCGTCGCAGCACGACGCGCGAGCGCAGCCGCTTCGTCGGCGCGCCCGAGCTCGAGCAGCCCGTCGATGCGCAACGCGAGCGTGCCCCGGTCGCTGCCGTGCCGCTTCTGCATCTCCTCGAGCACCGCGAGCGCGGCCTCGGTGCGCCCGAGATCACGCATGCGCGACGCGAGTGCCTGCTGCATCGTCTGCGACGCGGGATGTCGCTTCGCGAGATCCTCCGTCCAGCGCAGCGAAGCCCAGGGCATGCCGCGCTCGCCCATGCGATCGGCGAGCGCGAGCTCGATGATCGGATCGTCGGGCGCCGCGCGATGGGCCGACTCGAGCAGCTCGTCGTAGCGACGATCGAGGCCCAGCGATCGCTCGCGCCACGCGAGCTCGAGCAAGAGCTGACCGTGCAGTGCCGCGGAGGTCTTGCCCTCCTTGCCCGCACGCGCGGCACCGTCGGCGAGCGCTTGGCGGCTGCCGTTGGGCTCGGGATCGAGGATCGCGAGCATGAGCGCCGAACGGGCGCTCTTCACCTTCGCATCGACCGCGCGCGCGAGCTCGACCGCGGTCTTGTCGTCGCGATCGAAGGGATGCACGTAGCGATAGAGCTCGACCAGCTTCAGACCCGCGTCGGCCTTCGCACCCTTGCCGCGCTGCTTCTGCTCGAGCTCGCCACGCAGCGACGCGACGGTGTGCGTCGCGGCGGCGCCTCCCGTGGGCGCCGACTTCTCGGGCGGATCGGATCGCTGCTGCAGCTTCGGGATCGGGGCACCGTCCGCGGCGGAGATCCGCGCGTAGAACCCCCACATGCCCTCGATCGTGGACACCTTCACGAGCACGCGATTCCAGCCCGCGCGCAGCAGGATCGCGTGGCTCTCCTGCAACGGATCGGGCGCGCGATAGGCCTTGCCCTGCCCCACCGACGTGCCGTCGATCCACGCCTCGTACGGGCCCGCCGTGCCCAGATGCAGCGCCGCCTTCGTGTCCTTCTCGACGTTCACCCACGTCGTCGCGTAGCCGGTCGCTTGCTCGGCCGGACGCAACAGGTCGTCGAACGCGACGTAGCCCCCGCGCGGCAAGCTCTCGTAGTCCCACGCGCGCCACGACAACGGCTCGTCGGCGAGCTTGCCGACGAACGCGGCATCCTTCGCGAACGTGCCTTTTTGCGGATCGTACGCGGTGGTCTCACCGACGCGATTCGCGTTGTCGAACGGCCCGACGATCTGCCACGCGACGAGGTAGCCTTCCGCACGCAGTCGTTCGCCGGCGCCCACCAGATCGCCCTGCTGCTCGCGCATCCGCGCGACGAGGTAGCCGGCGTAGCTGCGCACGAGCGGATGACGCGAGCGATCGTTCGCGACGCCCGCGATGAACGTCTCGAGCCGCTTCGGATCGATCTCCCCGGCGAGCTCGCCGACGATCCCCGCGAGCGCGAGCACGGCCGCCGGATCGCGCCCGCGATGACGGCCCAGGAGCGCGCGCCGCCGGTCGAGCTCGTGCTCGAAGCGCCCTTGCCCGCTCTTCGCCCGCGCGGCCGCCTCGGCCCACGGGGTCTTGTCCGCGCCCTCCGCGGCGGGCAGCGGCAACGCGAGCGACAACGCGATGGCGAAGATGGCCCAGCCGTGCCGGACGAGGTGGACGAGGCGCTCCAGCGCGGGCTGGAGCGCGGTGGCCCGGCGCTCGGGAATCATGCGCGCCGATGATGGAACATCGGAACGCCGCGTGCCATAGTTTCGGGCATAGCCGTGCTGTTTGCGCTCATCAAGACCCTGCGGCCGCAGCAGTGGGTCAAGAACGTGTTCGTGGCCGCTCCGCTGTTCTTTGCCCTGCGCTTGTTCGACATCACCAGCTCGCTGCGCTCTGCCGCTGCAGTG
>DASZPU010000741.1:0-11231 GCA_035550195.1 Nannocystaceae bacterium | reverse complement strand
CTGGACACGCCATGGCCAGCGCAGCCGTGCTCTTCGCGACCGGGTTCGAGGAGATCGAGGCGCTCACCGTCGTCGACGTGCTGCGTCGCGCCGAGGTGGAGACCACGATGGTCGGCGTCGGTGCGAAGACCATCACCGGCGCGCACGGCATCACGGTGCAGGTCGATCGCACCATCGACGAGCTCGGTGACGACGCGTTCGACGTGATCGTGTTGCCCGGTGGTCTGCCGGGTGCCAGCAACCTGCGCGACGACGCGCGCGTGCAATCGCTCGTACAGCGCCAACACGCGGAAGGCGGTCAGCTCGCGGCGATCTGTGCCGGACCCATCGCGCTCGCGAAAGCGGGCGTGCTGCAGGGGCGCGCGGTCACGTCGTATCCCGGTTTCGCGCCGCAGCTCGGCGAGGTCGACTATCGCGAGGACGATGTCGTCCAAGACGGCACGATCGTCACGAGCCGAGGGCCCGGCACCGCGTTGCGTTTCGCGCTCGTGCTCGTCGCTCGCCTGATCGGTGAAGACGAGGCCGGGGATCTCGGCGCGCGCATGCTCGCGCAGTGATCGCGTTGCACATCGAAGCGTGGCGGGTCGCAACGCTGCGCGCGTGCGCTGCGACGCTGCGGTCGAACGCGCCGACATCAGCGGGAAATTCCCGGAGACGCGGCCGGCCTGGCCCTCGCAAAACGGGCCGCCCATGCATCGCACGGCCGCCCTCGCCCTCCTGCTCGCCCCTTCCGCCGGCTGCTGGCTCACCGGCTACGAAACCGCGGTGATCGAATCGGACGACGTCCGCATCGAGACGCCCGACGATGCCTTCCGTGCGAGCGGCGAGCGTGGCGAGGTCTATCAGCTCGCGGTCGACAGCGCGCGCGACACCAACGCGTGGGTTTCCGACACCGTCGAGGCGATGGGCGAGATCGTGCTGACGTTGAACGAGTACCCCGAGGACGGTCGCGACGGCGATTGGCGCGTCTATGGTCCGTACCCCGACGATCGCCACGACGACCTCGCGTGGATCGTGCGGATCTCCGGCGACGCGAAGGGCTCGTCGATGGAGGTGTACGCGGGCGCGGTGGGAGCACAGCGTGCGGACGACATGGATCTGCTGCTGTTCGGCGATGTCGCGGTGGCCGACAGCGCGCGCAACGGTGGCTTCGCGATCGACTTCGATGCGCTCAACCGACACCCCGAGCTGCTCGAGCGCGACCGCGATGCGACGGTGCTGGGCGGCACGATCAACGTCGACTTCGCGCGCGACACCGAGACGCTCTACAAGCAGGTGACGATCGAGTTCGACGGCGTGAAGGTCGACGACGGTGACAACGTGTACGACTTCGACGGCGAGACCTACGACTACGAGCGCGGTGCGAAGGGCGAGGGCACGTTCCACCTCGGCGCGCGCTCGACCTTCGAAGACGAGAGCTGGAGCGGCCCCGAGATCGAGCGCATGGCGATCGACATGCGCTGGACGAAGACGTTCGCCGGTCGTGCGCGCGGTACGATCCTCGAGGGCGAGGACGGCGGCGATCTGCTGCGCGGCGACGTGGAGATCGACGAGTGCTTCGCCGACCGCGGCAGCTTGACCTGGCGCTTCCTGACCGAGGCCTACCAGAGCCTCGCCGAGCCCGGCTACGCGTTCGGCGACGAGCAGACCTGCGTGTTCACCGACGACGAGCTGGACGGCGAAGTGCTGCAGCGCGGGTGAGCTTCAGACGTCTTCTTCGCCGCCCGTGGCGGTCTCCGCGGGCAGCAGGCTGAACTTGCGCACGAGCAGCGTGTCGATGTCCAGGTCTTGCACGTCGTCGCCCGCGCTCGTCGAGCCGTACGGGCCGCCGAGCCACACGTAGTAGTCGCTGGGGAGATCGTAGGCGTAGTCGTGCCAATAGACGATGTTGCGCCCGTAGTCGTGGGTCTTGCCGAAGCGGATGACGCCGTCGCCCATGCCGAGCGCGTACCAGTCGAACTGATTCGCCGCTTCACCGGGTGCGTTGTTCCAATACTCCGACACGACGCCCATGTTGCCCTGCGATGCGCTCATGCCGAGCGGCGACAAGCTCATGTGCATCGCGTCTTGATTGCCGACGTCGCCTTGCGTCTCGGCGATCGAGAACGTGCCCGCCCATCCGCTGGGATTCTCGTTGGGGATGCGCGCGCGGATCTCGACGACGAGGCCCGGCATCGTCGCGATCGGCACGTCCGTGTAGACGCCACCGACCGTCGTCGACAAGACGCCGCCCGCGACCTCGTAGCTGTCGCTCGCCGACCAGCCCATCGGCAGATCGTTGCCCTCGAAGTCGTCCCAGTGATCGAAGACCAGCTCGGGATGTTCCTCCGCGGTCGCCATCGCGTTGCCGTACCACACGTAGATCGTCGCTTCGTCGGCCGCGGGCACGTCGGGCACGCGCACCCAGATGCGTGCGACGACCGGCGCGGTGCTGTTCTCCACCCAATGCGGGAGGATCTGCGTGCCCGAGTCGTCGGTGAACCGCAGATCGGCGAGGCCGGGCGCGAAGTCCTCGTCCCAATCGAGATCGATCGACACCTGGTGATCCATCATCGCGGTGTCGTTGGGATTGGTGACGAGGATGGGCCGACGCTTCGTCCAGTCCTCGAGCTCGGCCGGCATGCCGGTCTCGCTCGAGCTGTCGCCCGTCGGATCGGTCACGTTGGTGCTGCTCGAGTCTGCGGGTGTCGTATCGCTCGAATCGGCGGGCGTCGTCGTCGAGGCTTCGGTCGCGGTCGTACCGGGCGTACCGCAGATCCCGTCGTTGCACTCGAGCCCGTCGTCGCACGAGCCACCGTTGGTGCACGGGCAACCGTTCCCACCGATCGGACACGTCGGATCGGTCGACGACACCGTCGCATCCGACGCAGAGCTCTCGCCCGTGCTCGTCGAGTCCTGCCCCGACGGCACCGTGGCACCGCAGCCGACCAGCACCGAACAAAACGCCGCGTATCGCAATCGCATGCCGACCAGGCTACGCCACCTGATCGGGATCGTCGAGAACGCGCGTTGCCGCGCTGATCGTCAGACTTTCAGCTCGGCGATCGGCTCGGTCGCACCGTAGCTCGCGTCGCCGAACGAGCTCGCGGTGGAGCCGATCGCTTGCAAGAGCGTCAGCGGCACCGCGGCCGTGCGCACGCCGGGCTTGCTGATGTGCTGCCCGACATTGAGCGCGCCGCCGGCCTTGCCCGCGACCAGCACCGGATAGTCGGTCACTGTGTGCTGCTGTCCGTCGGCGAGCTCGCTCGTGCAGTAGATCGCGCAGCGATCGAGCACGTTGCCTTCGCCCTCGGGAATCGCGGCGAGCTTGTTCAGCAGATACGCGAGCTGCTCGATCGTGAACGCCACCGACGACGCGTACTGATCGCGCTTGCCGGGATCGTGGGTGATCGTGTGCAGGCCTTCGTTGACGCCGACCTCCCAGAAGAACACGTCGGAGATCGCCTGCGAGAAGCGCACCGAGAACACGCGGGTCAGATCGCACGCGATCGCCTGCGCGAGCACGTCGCAGAGCAGCTGGCTGCGGGCCGACAGCGGCTCGTTGGTGCCCGCGTCGGCGGGATCGACGGGCGCGGTGGGCACCGAGCACGTCGGCGGCTCCATCAACAAGCGCGTCTCGAGCTCGTCGATGCCGGCGAGGTGGGCATCGAGTCGCGACTTGTCGGCGGCGCCGAGGCGCTGGCGCAGCTCGGCCGCATCGCCCTTGATCGCATCGAGCACACCGACGCGCGTGTCGAGCTTGCGCGTGTCGGGCGAGAAGCCGAGGAACAGCCGATCGAACAGCGACTTCGGCGAGAACTCGGCGGGCAAGAGCGAAGGCCCGTTGAACGAGCACGAGAACTCGTCGGTGCCGAGCCCCGCCGTGTACGCGCGCGACACCCCGAGCTCCACCGAACGGAACGTCGTGGTCGCACCGAGCACGTCGGCGGCGAGCTGATCCACGCTCGGCATGTCCGAGGCCGTCTCCGCTTGCGCGCCGGTGTACATGTTGTTGGTCGAGCCCGAGAGCGCGATCGCCTTCGAGGTGATGTGATCACCGAAGCCCAACCCCAGATCGGTGCCGCTCACCACCGCGACGTACGGCTTGATGATCGGATCGGCGAGCGCCGCGAGACACGTGCCCGGCATCCAATCCGGTCCGGTGGTCGTCGGCGTCCAGCTCTCCGGCGGGATGCCGTTGCCGAAGTACCAGGTGCCGAAGCGCAGCGGCAGCACCTCGCCGGTGGCGAGCGCGGTGCCGTGGGTGTTGAGCATCGCTTCGAGGATCGGCAGACCGATCGCGCACGCGCTGCCGCCCAGCATGCCGCGCAGGAATCGACGTCTCGGCAAGGCCCTCATGGCTCCACCTCCGCGAAGGTACGAAATGCTTCGCTCGCGATCAGCTCGGGGACGAAGTCGTCGAGCTTGCCGTCCAGCTCCGAGAACTTCTCGCCGAGCGCGACCACGGCCGGACCGTCGCGTCCGTCGTCTTCGAGGTGACCGGTCGCGTAGCGGTAGAGCTGTCGCACCACGCACGCTTCGACGGTCGGATCCTCGCGCAACACCGCGACGAGCTCGGCGAGGCCGTGGAACTCGGTCTCGTCGATTTTGCCGGAGTCGTCGATGGTGAGCCCGCTGTCGTTCGCGCGCCATGCCCCCACCGCATCGAAGTGCTCGAGCGCGAGCCCGATCGGATCGACTTGGTCGTGGCAACCCGCGCACGCGGGATTCGAGCGGTGCTCTTCGAGTCGCTCGCGCATCGTCATCGGCGTGTCGTCGGTGGCCGGGTTGTCGGGCAGCTCGACGTCGACGTCGGGCGGCGGCGGTGGCAGATCGATGCAGCGCCAGCGCTGCTGCACGTAGATGCCGCGCAACGTCGGCGCCGTGCGGGCGCGACGGCTGGTCAGCGCGAGCACGCCCGCGGTGCCGAGCAGACCGACGCGCGGGTCGTCGTCTTCGCGCGTGACCGGCTGCAGCGTGTCGCCGCCGGTGGCGGGCATGCCGTAGATCGCCGCGAGCTTGTCGTCGACGAACGCGGTCTTCGTGTCGAGCAGCGAGAGCACCGAGTCGGCCTCGTCGAACACCACGTGCTCGACCATCTTCTGCACCTCGCCCGACATCGCCACGAAGAGCGTCGCGTCGGCGGTGGGGAAGACCTCGGGATCCTTCGCCTGCGTCGCCATCGCTTCCATGCCCAGCCACTCGCTGAAGAAGCGACCGATGCCGTCCTTCGCCGACGGGTGATCCATCATCTCGGCGGCGACTTCCTTCAGCGTCTCGGGATCGTCGAGGTCGCCCGCATCCGCGCGATCGAGCAGATCGCCGTCGGGCCCGTGGCCCCACAGGAAGAACGACATGCGCGACGCCATCTCGACGCCGGTGTAGCGGCGCTTCTCGGGATCGTCCTCGTCGGGCTCGCCGATCTCCGCGATGTAGAGGAAGTTCGGCGACGCGAGCATCGTCGCGATCACGCCACCGATGCCTTGCCACGCATCGCCGTCGTAGCGCAGGGTGATCGTCTCCGCGAGCGCGAGGTAGCGCTCGCTCTCGCTCGTGCTGAGCGCACGACGGAACGCGAGCCGACCGAACCGCGCGATGAAGTCGGGCGTGCACGCGGGGGAGGTCGCGTCACAGCCGACCACGACGCTGCGTCGTGCCGGATCGTCGATCACCGCTTCGGCGAGATCGTGGGCGGCGGTCTCGTACTGCTCGACGTCGAACGACGACAACGACAGCGGGGCAGTGCCGACGGTGGTGTAGAAGTGATCGATCGCGTCGGGGGGCAACGCGGCCGGCACTGCTACGTCGTTGCCGAGCAGCTGTTGGATCGATCGCGTGTACTGCACGCTGGTGAGGCGGCGCAGCTCGATGCGTTCGGCCGGCTCTGCGCCGTCGCCTTCGCCATCGTCACCGCTGCCACCGTCGTCGTCGATGCCGCCGTCATCGATACCGCCGACCGTCGCGCCCGGTCCGGTGACGCCGATCGGCTCCTGTGCCATGTCCACCGTGCACGCGGTCGAAGCCGCGAGCACCAGCGCGCACACGGCAAGACGCCGTCGCCGCGCGAGCTCCCCGCACGTTGCTCGCATCCGAGTTTTCCCCCCGCACATGTGGGTTGCACTGGGTCGGGGGGAGGTTCCCCGGAGCGTGTGCTGACTCGCGTAACGAGGGTCGGCTCGACAGCCCTCGCGGCGGGTGGAAGAGTCGCCGCCGATGAGGGGCCTCGCCGCGCTGGTCGTCGCGCTCGGTTGCGGCACGCAGTCCGTGCGGCACGAGCCCGCGTCCGCGCCGGTCGAAGCGGTCGATCGCGCGCAGATCGAGGCCGCGCCGGCGACCGCAGAGCGCCGCGCTGCGCTGCCGCAACGAACGCTCGAGCGCGTGAAGGCGGACGACGGCCACGAGCTCGCACTGCATGCGAAGGTGCCCGCGCAGCCGAAGGGCGCGATCCTGCTCTTGCACGGTCGTACGTGGAGCGGCGTGCCGGACTTCGATCTCGCCGGGCACTCGACGATGGATGCGTTGGCGATGCGCGGTTGGGCCGCCTACGCGCTCGATCTGCGCGGCTACGGATCGACGCCGCGCGATGCCAGCGGTTGGTGCACGCCGGATCGCGCGGCGAAGGATCTCGCGACCGCGCTCGCGCGCATCGCCGAGCATCATCCCGATCTGCCGAAGCCGGCCGTGCTCGGTTGGTCGCTCGGCTCGCTCGTCGCACAGCTGCAAGCGCAGCGCGAGCCCGCATCGATGTCCGCGCTGGTGCTCTACGGCTATCCGCGCGATCCCGACAACCCCGGCAAGGGCGGCGCGGGCCCACCCGCGAGCGCGACGCCACCGCAGCAGCAGAACACGGCGGCGAGCGCCGCGTCGGATTTCATCTCGCCCGCGGTGATCGACAAGGCGACGATCGATGCCTACGTCGAAGCTGCGCTCGCGGCCGATCCGGTGCGCGCAGACTGGCGTGCGTTCGATCAGTTCGATGCGCTCGATCCCGCGAAGGTGCACGTGCGCACGCTGGTGATCCACGGCGCACGCGATCCGTTCGCACGCACGCGCGATCACGCGAAGCTGATGTCGCGGCTCGGCACCTCCGATCGCGCGTGGGTATCGATCGCCGCCGGCGATCATGCGGCGCATCTCGAGGCCACCAGCGCCGCGTTCCTGCACGCGGTGCTCGCGTTCCTCGAGCAGCCGCGCACGGACGAAGTCTTCGACGAGCCTCCGCCCGTGCGCGCGCGATGATGGCCCCTCGGCCGAAGCCGAGTCCGGGGAGTCCTGGCCGTCGCGTACTGCTCGGGAAGGTGGTGACGCGTGGGCGCGATTCGATCCGCGCCCCGGTCGATTTCAGGGATTTCGCGTCAGCACCCGCAGGTGCGAGCCGTCGCTGCTGGCGATCTCGGTCGTGCCGTCGCCGTCGTAGTCGCCCACCGCGAGGAAGGCGGGCGTGGTCGTGACCGCGAACGTGTGCTCGCACGCAAAGGGCTCGCCGGTGCCCACGTCGACCCGTGCGGACGCACCGAAGCGGATCGTGATCGCACCGTCGGTGCGACCGATCACGAGATCGAGCCGACCGTCGCCGTCGATGTCACCCGTCGCCGTGGCGATCGTGCCGATCATGATCGAGCTCGTGTGCGGCGAGTGATCGAGCACGCTGCCGAGCCAGCTCGTGACGAAACCGTCGAAGTCGACCACCACGAGATCGTCGCGGCCGTCGCCGTCGAAGTCGCCACCGTGGATCCCTTGCGCCGCCGACGGCGTGGGTGAGCCCAGCTCGAGCGTCGTGCCGCTCGGACCCTGCACGATCGAGATTGCGCCGTCGTTCTCGAGCACCACGTCGCCGTTGCCGTCTTGTTCCACGTCGACGATGCCGATGTGGTCGGCGAAGCCGCCCCAGGTCTGCCGCTCGCTGAGCACGCCGCCGCCTTCGTTGCGCAGCCGCCACACGCCGCCGCCTTCTTCGAGCAACACGACCTCGTTCCAACCATCCGCGTCGGTGTCGGTGATCGCGAGCTGGCGGGCGATGACGACCGTGCCGTCGCCGAGCGGCACGAGCTCGCCTTCGTTGCGCCACACCTGGACGAGCGCGGCCGAAGACGTGACCAGATCGATCGCACCGTCGCCATCGATGTCGCCCGCGACGACCTCGATCAGCGAGTCGGCGCCCGCGATGATCGGCACGGCGAGCTCGGCTTGCACGCGGAACACCGTCGTGTCGGCGACGCCGACGAGCTCGGCGGCCCCGCCTTGCTCGACGTCGGCGAAGCGCAGCGATCGAATCGTGCTGGGCGCGGCCGCGAACGCGATCTCGAGCTCACCGGAGAAGCTCGGGATGTCGGCGCACGGCGGATCCGGATCCGGCGTGCAGAACCCGGCCTCACAGATCTCGCCTTCGCCGCAATCTTGGTCGGCGTAACAGTCGTAGCCACCGACCTCGCTGCAACGGAAGCGATCGTCCCGCGGCGGCTCGGCTCCACATCCGCAGTAGCACTGGTACTCGCAGAATCCGTCGACGCACGCGTAGCCGTAGCCGCAGTCCATCGCCTCGAAGCACTCCGGACCGCCCTCGGGGATGTCCGGATTCGTCTCGGCGCTCGTGCTGCCTTCGGTCGAGCCGCCTTCGCCCGTCGCGACCACCGGCCCACACGCCGCGATCGCCAACATCGGCCAGGCCAAGTTCCACACCGCGACGTTCAGCGATCGTCCTACCGTCATCCAACCACCCAACGCCGCTGACACATGCAAGCACGCGACCGCGGGAAAGCGCTGGCGGAAGCGTTCGCCGTGCGAGCGTGCCGCGACACCCGTGTCGCGCGGCGCGTCATGCATGCCGCGAAGATTGCGGGCTCGGGGCGGTGAACGCGGCGCGCCTGGTCGGGTGCGCAGGCGCGTGCGCGCCGTTGTTGTGAGCCCACGCATCCCTACCATGGGGCTTTGCCGGCACGGCGTGCGCTCGCGGGGGTTGAGCTGCGGCGTCGCCTCGGTAGACTCGGCCGCCGATCACTCGCACGCCCACAGCGCGAGCAGAACTCCGCAGGGCGAGTGCGCGACAAAAGACGACGATGAGCGAATCGCATACCGCTGCCTTCTTCCGTGCGGAAGGGGTCTTGGTCAAAAACGGGGTCATGCATGCAGCGCTGTTCATGGCGGGGCAGCGCGCGGGCATGCGTGAACGGGCGCTGCGCTTCGGACAAGCGCTCGCATCGGCGCCGGTGTTCGGGCTGCTCGGGCAGAACGATCGCACGCTCGGCAATCGCGTCGCACACCTGTGCTACCGCGACATGACCGAAGATCGCATCGCAGTGCTCGCCGAAGAGTACGTCGACGACGTGCTCGACGAAAAGCTGCTCGACAGCGGCATCGAGCTGTTGCGCAAGGCGAAGGCCGACGGCCATCGCACCGTGATCATCAGCGAGGGCATCTCCGAGATCATGGAACGTGTGCGCGACAAGTTCCGCTACGTCGACGATCTCGTGTGCAACCACCTCGAGTACCGCGCGGGCAAGGCCACCGGCAAGCTGCTCGATCCGGTGATCGGTGGCTTCGAAGGCGGGCGCTGGCTGCAGAGCTACGCGCGCGAGCACTCGATCGAGCTCGAGAAGTCGTTCGCCTACGCGGCGCACGGACCCGACTTGTTGCTGCTCGCCGCAGTGGGTCACCCGTGTGCAGTCAATCCCGACATGACGCTGCGCAAGGCCGCACGCGAGGCCGAGTGGCCGGTGATGGACTACAAGGCATGATCTCGATCCGCGAGACGCTGGCCGGCAAGCACATCCTGCTCACGGGTGCGTCGGGCTTCGTCGGCAAAGTGTGGCTGGCGATGGTGCTGCAGCACTTCCCGCAGATCGGGCGGGTGTACGTGCTGCTGCGCGGCAAGGGCCGCGGCGTACGCGAGCGCTTCGAGAAGATCGTCAACGAGAGCCCGGGCTTCAAGCCGCTGCACGACGCCTACGACGGGCGCATGAACGAGTTCGTGTCGCAGCGCATCGAGGTGATCGGCGGCGACGTGTCGCAGCCGGGGCTCGGCATCGAGCCGGAGATCTACGGTCGGCTCCTGCGCGACGTCGACGTCGTCATCAACTTCGCGGGCCTCGTCGACTTCAATCCCGACGTGCGCGAGTCGTTGGCCTCGAACGTCGACGGTGGGTTGCACGTCGCGGAGTTCATCGCGAAGAGCGACCACGCGCGGATGCTGCACGTGTCGACCTGCTACGTGGCGGGCCATCGCGACGGCTTCGTCGAAGAAGGTTGGCTGCCGCCGCGCACGCCCACCGGCAAGCCGTTCGACGCGGTGGTCGAGTGTGAAGAGCTGCGCAAGATCATCGCTGCCACCGAGGCGGAGAACGACGACCCCGCGACGGAGGCCGAGCTGCGCAGCGACGTCGTCACGCGTCTGGCCGAGCGCGGGCACGAGAACGACGAGCGTCGCGTGGCCGACATGGTGAATCGGCTCAAGCGCAAGCGGCTGCGCGAGATGATGGCGAAGGCCGGCACCGATCGCGCCAAGGCGCTCGGGTGGCCGAACACCTATACGTATACGAAGGCGCTGGCCGAGCACCGGTTGGCGCTGCATTCATGTCGTGATCGGATTGCGGTCCTGCGCCCGGCGATCGTCGAGTCGGCGATCGACTACCCGTTCGCGGGCTGGAACGAGGGCTTCAACACCTCGGGCCCGCTGGTCTATCTCGCCGGCACCTGGTTCCGCCACGTGCCCGCGGCCGCCGGCAATCCGCTCGATGTCATCCCGGTCGACTTCGTGTGCAAGGCGGTCTGCATCGTCACGTGCGCGCTGCTGCGCGACGAAGCGAAGCCGGTCTACCAAATCGGTACCTCCGATCGGAACTTCCTCGCGATCGATCGCTTGACCGAGCTGTCGGCGCTCGGCCATCGCAAGCATCTGCGCAAGCACGGCAAGAGTGCGCTCGAGAAGCTGGTGCTCTCGCGTTGGGATGCGCTGGCAGCCGATCCCGAGCACGTGCTCAACGCCACCAACATCCGCAAGGTGATCGGCCAGATCGGCCGCTACCTCCGCCACGGTCTGCCCGAGAAGATCCCTTCCGAAGTGAAGGACTGGGCCAAGGATCTGCGCAAGACCTCCGACAGCGCCGTGCGCAAGCTGAGGCAGATCGAGGACGTGCTCGAGCTGTTCATGCCCTTCACCTACGAGCACTACTGCGTGTTCCAGTGCCGCGCGATCGACAGTCATCCGATCGCCGAGCCCGAGTTCCGTTTCTCCCCCGAGTCGATCCAGTGGCGTA
>DASZPU010000740.1:0-5449 GCA_035550195.1 Nannocystaceae bacterium | reverse complement strand
GTCACCGGTGGCTTCGTCGCGCTCGCGCTCGCGCTCGCGAAGCTGCAACAGAGCGGTCGGCTCGCGAGCGATCCGATCATCGCGCCGGTCGCCGCGGTGAGCGTCGGCATCGCGGGCGAGCACGCGCAGCCGCTGCTCGATCTCTGCTACGTCGAGGACGCTGCGGCGGTCGTCGATCTCAACGTCGTCGCGCTCGCGGGCAAGGGGCTCGTGGAAGTGCAGGGCACCGGTGAGCACGGCGTGTTCTCGCGTGCGCAGCTGAATGCGTTGCTCGATCTCGCCGACGCCGGCATCGCGCAGCTCGTCGAGCTGCAACGCACCGCGACGGGGCGTGCATGAGCGAGCTCGTGCTCGCATCGGGCAACCGCCACAAGGTGGTCGAGCTCGCGGCGATGCTGGCCGACGCCGCGCCGGGGCTGCGCGTGGTCGCGATGACGCAGTACGGCGAGCCGCCTGCGATCGCCGAGACCGGCGATACGTTCGTCGCGAACGCGCAGCTGAAGGCGCACGGCATCGCGGCGTGGTTGCGCGAGCGCGGTGCACCGGGTGACACGCTCGTGCTCGCCGACGACTCGGGTATCTCGGTCGATGCGTTGGGCGATGCGCCGGGTGTGATCAGTGCGGTGTGGGCCGGCGATCCGTGCGACGACGCGGCCAACAATCGCAAGCTCGTCGAAGAGCTGCGCGCGCGTGGGCTCGATGGCAGCGCCGCACACTACTCGTGCGTGCTCGTGCTCGTGCGTGTCGACGGCGCAGCGCTGCCGGATGGTCGCAGCATCGCGGTGTTCGAGGGCCGTTGGGACGTCGAGGTCCGCAGCGAGGCCCGCGGCACGGGGGGCTTCGGCTACGACCCGCATGCATGGCTGCTCCGCGCGGCGGAGCAGCAGGGTCGTGCCGGTGGACGCGACGAGAGCTGGCTCGACGGCGGCGCGCGCACGGTCGCGGAGCTCGATCGCGACGCGAAGGCGTCCGTTTCGCATCGTGGGCGCGCGCTGCGAGCCCTCGTTGCGTGGTGGCGCAGCCTCGCGTGATGGGTTATGGTCCCCGTCGATCGGGGCGTGGCGCAGTCTGGTAGCGCGCCTGTTTTGGGTGCAGGAAGCCGGAGGTTCGAATCCTCTCGCCCCGACCACGCGCCCGTAGCTCAGTCGGATAGAGCGTCGGCCTTCTAAGCCGAATGTCGCAGGTTCGATTCCTGCCGGGCGCGCGGGTGCGTCGACTCGGAGCGCGGGAATTCTCTGCGGTCGCATCAACCAGGATCGATCGCCGCCTTCAGTCGCCGATACATCGCGACGAGCGGGCCGAGCTCGGCGAGCTTGCTCGCGAAGTCTTGATCCGCGCGGCCCACCTGCGCCATCGCGTCGCTCACCGCGCGCTGCAACGATTGCGTGTCGGCGTCGCCACCGAGGCCCGCGATCGCCGCCGCGAGATCGCCCGCGAGCCTTGCCGCGCGTTGCTCGAGCTGCGCGCGTACGAGCAGCAGCTTCTGCTCGAGTCGCTCCTGCAGCGGTACGCCGAGCTGCACGGTCGACAGCACCATCGACGTCGTGCCCGCGGTCGTCTCTTTTCGCCGCAACCACGCCTCGATCCACGCGTCGATCTGGGTCCGTAGCCGCTCGTGTTCCTCCAGCAACGGGTCGCTCATTCTTGTCATCCTCGCAGAAATGCGTGACGTGTGGCGCATCCCACGAAGCACGCGAACGGATCGCCGAGCGTCGCCACTTTTCACTCGAAACGCCGTCCACTCGCGCTAAGAACTCCGAGCCTCCCGCCTTGTCCCCCCTCGGCGCCTCCCCCCACGCGAACCGATCACGCGCGCACTCGTTGCTGCTCGTGGCGCTCGCGTGCGCGTGCTATCGCGGCCCGAGCCAAGCCGGCGAAGGCGAGGGCGACGAGGGCGAGGTGCCCGACGCGAAGTGTGCCGACGAGCCGCTGCCGCCGTTGCCCAACCTCGTGCGCCTGACCCATCGGCAGTACGACAACACGCTGCGTGATCTGCTGGGCATCGACGACTCGCCGTCGGCGGTGTTCCTGCCCGATCCGCGGCTCGCGGGCTTCGACAACAACGCCGAGCTGCTCACCGTCGGCGATCGGCTCGCGCGCGACTATCGACGCGCCGCAGAGGAGGTCGCGACGCGCGTTGTCGCGGATCCCGATCTGTTCACCCACGTGCTGCCCTGCGACGAGGACGCCGACGGCTGCGCGAACGAGTTCATCGACGTCTTCGGTCGCCGCGCGTTCCGGCGCGCGCTCACCGACGACGAGCGCGCGCGCTACCAGCAGCTCTTCGCCGCGGCCGACGGTGCGTACGACGACGGCACCGCGTTCGAGCAGGGCGTGCGCGTCGTCATCGAGACGATGCTGCAGTCGCCCCACGTGCTGTACCGCGTCGAGCTGTCGAGCCCCGATGGCGACGACGACAGCGTGCCGCTCACCGGCAACGAGATCGCCACGCGACTGTCGTATCTGCTGTGGAACTCGACGCCCGACGACGCGCTGCTCGACGCCGCGGAAGCCGGCGAGCTCGACACCGCCAAGGGCGTCGCCGAGGCCGCGCGACGGCTGCTCGCCGACGATCGTGCGCGCGATCCGGTCGCGGACTTCCACGCGCAGTGGCTGCAGACCGCCGAGTACCTCGACCTCAAGAAGGACGCGACGCTCTACCCGAGCTGGGATCCTGCGATCGGCGACGCGCTCCAAGAAGAGAGCCGCCGCTTCATCGCGCGCGTGGTGTTCGAGCTCGAAGGTGACTACGCCGAGCTCATGACCTCGCCGACCTCGGTCGTCGACGCGCAGCTCGCCGCGATCTACGGCGTCGCTGCGCCCGAAGGTTGGGACGCGGTCGAGCTCGACGAGGACACGCGCGCGGGCCTGCTCACGCAGATCGGTTTCCTCGCGCGCGGTGCCTACGCGGACATGACCTCGCCGATCCACCGCGGCGTGTTCGTGCAGCGCCAGCTCCTGTGCGCGCCGCTGCCCGATCCGCCGCCCAACATCGATCGCACGCTGCCGCCGTTCGAAGGCGAGATCCACACCACCCGCGATGCGGTCGCGCTGCTCACCTCGCCGATGGCGTGCACCGGCTGCCACGGCCTCATCAACGAGCCCGGCTTCGCGCTCGAGGGCTACGACGCGATCGGTGGGCTGCGCAGCGAAGACAACGGTTGGCCGGTCGACGCGAAGGTGACGATGGCGATCGACGGTGAGCAGGTCGAGCTCGACGGTGCGGTCGCGCTCGCACACGCGCTCGCCGACAGCAAGTCGGGCCAGCGTTGCTACGTGCAGCAGTGGTTCCGCTACGCGAACGCGCGGCAGGACACCGCCGACGACGTGTGCACGATCGACGCGCTGCACGAGCAGATGGTCGATCCCGACGCGCCGCTCGCCGTGCAGGACCTGCTGGTCGCGCTCACGCAGACCCGCACGTTTCGCAACCGTGGAGGTGCACCGTGACGCTGGTCGTCGCTCGCCATCGTCGCGGCCACGGCCGCCGCATGTTCTTGCGCGGAGCCGCCGGCGTCACGCTGGGCTTGCCGCTGCTCGACTCGCTCTTGCCCAGAGAAGCGCGCGGCGCCGAGCAGAACGTGCGCCGTTTCATCGGCTTCCTCACCGGCAACGGCGTCAACCTGCAGACGTTCTGGCCCGCATCGCTCGGTGCACTCTCGTCCGCGGAGCTCGGCGACACCGCGCTCAATCCACTCATCGGGCACATGTCGCGCATGCTGTTGCCGCGCGGCATCCACACGGTGCCGGTCGGCTACTCGCAAGCGACCGCGGGCGACGATCACCAAAAAGGTTGGGGCCATCGCCTCACCGCGGCGCCGCTCGACTTCGGCACGACCTACGCGACCGGCATCTCGGTCGATCAGGTCATGGCGGCGCAGCTCAACCCGGGCGGTCGACCGGCGCTCACGCTCTCGGTGGGTCCGCGGCCGGGCAGCATGGTCGCGTACTCGTCGTACACCGGGCCGCAGCAGCCGGTGACGCCCGAGAACAATCCCTGGCTCGCCTACAAGGACTTGATGGGCCTCTCGGGGCTCACGCCCGAGCAGCTGCAGCGGCTGGTCGCGCGCCGACAGAGTGTGCTCGACGTGCTCGAGGAAGAGTTCGGCGAGCTGCAGCGCAAGGACATCGGCAGCGCCGACCAGCAGAAGCTCGAGCTGCACCTCGACACGATCCGCGACCTCGAGAAGGGGATGTTCGAGGGGCTCGTACCCTGCGAGCTCCCCGAGGACGAGGTCGCCGCGCTGCAAGGCCTCGACCCCAACACGATCGAGTTCGACGCGCAGTACAAGGTGGTCGGGCGCATGCAGCTCGATCTCATCGCGCTCGCGATCGCGTGCGGCAGCACGGTCGCTGCGACGATGCAGTGGCACTACGGTGCCGCCGGTCCCATCTTCAACTGGGACGGCCTCGTCGGCGAGTACAACCATCACAAGCTCTCGCACGGCAACACCGCCGACGACAACTCCGGCGCGATGATCGAGGACTACCTCTACCAGATCGCGATGATCGACGCGTGGTACGCCACGCAGCTCGCGTACCTGTGCGACAAGCTCGCGGCCTACGAAGAAGGCGACGCCACGCTGCTCGACAACACCGCGGTGTGCTGGCTCAACGACATGAGCGACGGCCTCGCGCACAGCTACACCAACCTGCCGTACGTCATCGTCGGCAGCTGCGGCGGCTACCTCAAGACCGGGCAGCACATCTCGGTCACGTCGAGCGACACCTTCGATCAGAGCGACGACGCCGGGCACAACCTGCTCTTGTGCACGCTGCTCAATGCGGTGGGCGTCACCGCGGACGATGGTGGCCCGGTGACGAGCTTCGGCGACCCCGACTACGCCGCGCCCGGCAGCCTCACTGCCATCGAGGCGTGAAGCGCCACGCAGCGTTGCGCTGCTTCTGCTTGGCCTTCTTCTGCTTCGACTCGCCGATGCCGAACGCGATCGCGAAGCCGATCGACAGGCCCGCGCCGGCGCCGATGAGCGCGTAGCCGACCCCGTCGGTCTTGAGCACTTCCTTGCACGCGCCGACGCCGGTCTCGTCGGTGAAGTCGGGGCACTTGCCGTCGACGCCGACCAGTACGCCGCCGGCGATGATCGAGGCTGCGCCGACCGCCATGCCGAGGATGCCGGCCCAGCGCGGCAGCTTGCGTCCGCCGTCGTCGACCCCGGTGTCGCGCGGACGACCGCGACCGCGCGGTGTCGCGACCTCGCCGGCGGGCGCGTTGTCGAGCTGGATCGTGACCGTCGCCGCGCTCGTGAGATCGATGGTCTGCTCGGTGCGCCGCGTCGGATCCGCGCGATCGATCAGCACCACGCGATAGTGGCCGGCCGGGAGCTCGACATGCTCCGACGCACCGGCATCGCCACACGCGATCGGCGTGGCGTCGATCGCCGCGAAGCAAGCACCCTTGCAGCGCAGCTCGAGCGTGCCGCGCGGACCC
>DASZPU010000739.1:0-2464 GCA_035550195.1 Nannocystaceae bacterium | reverse complement strand
TCGGTGCGGTGGCGGTGGGCGTCGTCGGCTTCGTCGCGCCGCGCACGCTCGGCGTCGGCTACGACAACATCGAAGGCATGCTCGGCGGCGAGCTGTTCGGGCGCACGATGATCGTGCTGTGCGCGCTGAAGTTCGTGTCGTGGGCGATCGCGCTGGGCTCGGGCACGTCGGGCGGCACGCTCGCGCCGTTGTTCACGTTCGGCGCAGGGCTCGGCTCCGCGCTCGCGGCCCTCGCTGCACTCGTGCTCCCCTCGGCCGCGATCGATCCCCGCGTCGGCGCGCTGGTGGGCATGGCGGCGATCTTCGCGGGCGCGTCGCGGGCCCTGCTCGCCTCGGTGGTGTTCGCGTTCGAGATCACGCGCCAGCCGCTCGGGCTCTTGCCGCTGCTCGCCGGGTGCAGCGCGTCCTTTCTCATCTCCGCGCTCTTGATGCGCCACTCGATCATGACCGAGAAGCTCGCACGTCGCGGCGCGGTGATCCCCTCGGAGTACGCCGCGGATCCGTTCGCACAGCTGCTCGTGCGCGATCACTGCGTGCGCGAGGTGGTGACGCTCGCCGCCGATACCTGCGTCGCGGAGGCGCGCGCGTGGATGAGCTCGGGCGCGCGCGGCTCGACCCACCAGGGCTTCCCCGTGCTCGACGGTTCCGGCGTGCTGCTGGGCGTGATCACCCGCCGCGATCTCGATCGCGCGCCCGACGACGCGCCACTGCGCGCGCGCATCGTCCACGAGACGGTGGTCGTGCGCGACGACGGCACGCTGCGCGAAGCCACCGATCGCATGGTGATCGCCGAGGTGGGGCGACTGCCCGTCGTGGACGCGGCCGCGCGGCTCGTCGGCATCATCACGCGCAGCGATCTGCTGCGCGCCCGCGGCAAGTGGCTGGCCGAGCAACGGCGCAGCGAGCAGCGCGTGCACTGGTGAGCACGGCTAGCCGCAGCTGCCGTCGGCGGCTTTCATGATGCGGATCGCGTTGGTGGTGTCCGGGCCGATCGCGAAGTCGCCTCCGTTCGCGCCGCCGACACACGCCCCATCGGTGAACACGTTCTGGAACGCGATGTTCTTCACCTTGTGGTCGCCGTCGATGCCCTGCACCACGTTGGGGCGCTGGTGGTCGAGGCTGTACGCGTGGATGTTGCGGAAGATGACCTGCTCGATCTCACCGTAGCCGAGCGACGGCTCGTACCACTTGTTGTTCTCGATCACGAGGTAGAACAGCCGCCAGTTCGCGTTCTCGACGCGGATGTTCTCGAACAGATAGCGCGAGAGCGTGCCGCTGCCGGCGTGGCGCGAGCGGAACACCGCGGTGGCCTCGATGTCGTAGTGCTCCGCGTGGATCACGTCGTTGTCGTAGACGTGGAAGTCGTGCACGTCCTCGTGGATGTTCCAGCTCAGGTTGAAGGTGCCGCCGTTCTCGAGCTGCCACAGCACGTTCCTGCGCGCGACCGTGTCGCCCCAGTGCAGCTTGATCGAGTCGTCGTTGACCTTGATGAAGTTGTCCTCGATGAGACTGCCGGTGCCCCCGACCACGCCGTCCGTCGAGTACCACCACGACATCACCTTCACGTTCTTCACCGTGGTGTGCGACGCGAGCGCGCGGATGTTGAAGCGCGGCCCGTCGACCAGCGTGACGCCCTCGACGAGCACGTTGTCCGAGCCCATGTAGGGGATGTCGATCATCCCGGGCACGTCCTTGTTGAGCTCCTGATCGCCGGTGTCCATGAAGAGCCCGGAGATCACGCCGCGGCCCTTGATCACGACGTCGTTCACGGCCCCGGTCGCGAGGAACGCACCGTTCACCCACGCACCGCCCGCGATGTAGATCGTCTGCCCCGACGTGATCGGCTGGCCCGCGCCGAGCTCGTGCACGCCGGGTCCGAGCCAGCGCACGTCGGGATCGTCGGGGTCGGGCACGTCGACCTCGAGCGGGTTCGCGAACACCAGCATCGGATGCAGGATCGGGTTGTGGATGTTCGGCTCGAACTCCACCGAGAGGTTGCCGGGGCGATCGATGGTGAACGTGCAGGTGCCGTCGGCGAAGCTGGTCGCGATCGCGGCGATCCCCGGGCGCACGATGCAGCCGGTGACGCCGGGCTCGGTGGGGGTGACGTGCACCGTCGTCGCGCCGCTGAACGAGAACGAGGTCCACGAGGTGTCGAGCTCGCGGTTGCTGTCGGGCTTGCGCGCGAGGATGCGGTACACGAACGAGCTCTCGCTCTGCATGCCCTGCGCCACCGTCACGGTGTAGCGATCCGACGGCGCGATGCCTGCGGGCGCGGGGTAGACCACGAGCGCGTCGGCGGCACACGGGTCGGGCTCGATGCCGCCGTACGGGAGCAGCGCGCGCGCGGCCGCGATCTCGTCGACGACCTGCTGCGCGCGCGTCGTGATGCTCGCCGCGATCGCATCGATCTCGTCGACGTGCCCGGAGATCGGCGTCGTCGCGCCGCCGTAGTCGTACTGCA
>DASZPU010000738.1:0-19253 GCA_035550195.1 Nannocystaceae bacterium | reverse complement strand
TGTGCCGAGAAGCGGGCCTCGTGAAGCTGGGACACGTCGCGCTCGACGGCACGAAGCTGAAGGCGAACGCCTCGAAGCACAAGGCGATGAGCTACGCGCGGATGAAGGAGCTCGAGCCCAAGCTCGCCGCAGACGTGGACGCGTGGCTGGCCAAAGCCGCGAGGGAGGACGACGAGCATGGCGTCGATGCGCGTGGCGACGAGCTTCCCGACTGGGTCGCCAACAAACAGAAGCGGCTCGAGAAGATCCGCGAAGCCAAGGCGGCACTCGAAGCGGAAACAGCCGCCGAGGCCGCTGCAACGTTAGCCGAATCAAGTGCGGATGCCGAGACGAGCTCCTGCGCCGAATCAAGTTCGGAAGCCGAACCCACGAAGCGCTCGCGAAAGAAACATCGTGCGGGACCCGACGCCACGCCGCATCTACAGTCGGAGCGCAACTTCACCGATCCCGACAGCCGGATGCTCAAGACCGCTGATGGCTTCATCCAGGGCTACAACGGGCAGATCGCAGTCGATGCGAGCTCGCAGGTGATGCGCGCTCGATTCTCCCACTCGAGTCGCCTCTGGGGAGCCAGGTGTGACTGAAGTGGGAGAACGCGTCGGCGGTGGTCGGACGCGAGCTCCCGATCTTCGAGTCGTCCGCTAGTTGCTTTCCGCATCGACCGGCCAGCCGTCGCGGAGCAGCTGCTCACACGTCGCGTCGGCGGCCACGCGCACGAACGCGAACGGGCCACGCACACGCTCGTCGGTGTCGCGCGCGACCACGGAGAGGCACGCACCCTTCGCATCGATGATGTGCTGCACGACGCGCACCGCGGCGCGTCCCTCGAACCGGTCGCGATCATAGGCCGCTTGCGCACGCGTGCGCGATTGGTTGCTGACGTAGAGCTCGCCCGAGCACACCGGCGCCTGCACGCGCACGGTCACGCCGGGGTTGCCGTCGCCGTCCACATCGTCCTCACCCCAACCGAGCTGTGCGTCGGCGACGAACTCGCCGGCATCGTCCTTCGCGAATCGCATCGCGGACCTCGGCAGCGCCGCGGCGTCGATCTTCACTTCGACGCCGGCGACGGGCTCGACGAGCACGCGACAGGCGATCTGGGTGAGCTCGACGCTGTCGTCGCGACGACGCACGCGCGCGAGCGTGAACGTATCGGTGCGGGTGGCCACGGTGCCCTCGAACGGAACGTCGCGGCTGCCGAACACGATCTGGTGCCCCGCCCAGACCTCCCGCGTCGGCCCTGCGGATCCGTCGGCGGCCGCCGCCAACCACGACGTCAGGAGGAGCACGGATGACTCGAGCATGCCCATCTTCATCCTCGCTTCGCGACGCGATGCTGCGCGACGAGTCCCTCGATCAGCGAGCGGATCGCCTTCGGATCCGGATCGGTGACGACGTGACCGCCCCGCGCGACGACGGACTTCGCGAGCGCCTTCGCGCCCGCGCCGCCGACCACCCACGGGGTGCCTCCGCATGCATCGGCGTATCCGTCGACCAGCTCGCGTGTACGACGGCCGGTCGGAGCGATCGTCGTCGAGAGCCCGACCACGCCGGGCGCGAGCTCGCGGACTGCGTGCCGCACCGCCGACGGAGGCGTGCGTGCGCCCAACACCACGGTGTGCCAGCCCCACGACGACAGATGCACCGCGAGCGCATGCACGGCGAAGGAATGCTCGTCGTCCTCGAAACACGCGAGCACGGCGATGCGCGCGTCGGAATCGGGCTGGACCAGCGGAAGGATCCGCCGCACGGCTCCGACGATCGCCTCGCTCGCGAGGTGTTCCTGCGCGACGGTCATGCGCCCGTCCTGCCAGCGATCGCCGATCTCGATGAGCGCGCCACGGAAGACGCGCTCGACCACCGTGCCGGGCTGGCCGAGCGTCGTCGCGCGCTCGAGCTTCCGCACCAGGCCGCGCGGGTCGAACTTGTCGACCGCATCGACGATCTGCTGCTGCATCGCGTCGAACGGATCTTCGGCGCCGGCGCTCGCGATCGTTCGCTCTTCCTTCTCCGCGAACACGAGACGCGTGGCTTCGGCGGGCGCCATGCCACCTTCGCACAGCTCGCGAACGCGGCGGATCATCTCGACGTCCGCTTCCGAGTAGACGCGGTACGAGGAGTCCGTACGACTCGGCACCGGGACTCCGTACCGACGCTCCCACGCGCGTAGCGTCGCTGCAGAGATCCCGGTCATCTCTGCGACGGTCTGGATCCGGTACTTGCCGCGGGGGTCGCTCACGCTCGCACCTCGACGACTATGATCGACGCTCGCGGGCTTGTCAAAGGTTGGTTCAATGATAGGATGCGCGTGTGCAAGGTTCGTCTCCTGAGGCGTCGCCGCGGGCCAGGGCCACGGCGGTGGTGATCGGCAGCGGTTTCGGAGGACTTGCGGCAGCGGTTCGGCTCGGCGCGCGCGGATACCGGGTGACGGTGGTCGAGCGGCGCGATCGTCCGGGCGGTCGCGCGTATGTGTACGAAGACGGTGGTTTCGTCTTCGATGGCGGGCCGACGGTGATCACCGCACCGTTTCTGTTCGAAGAGCTCTGGTCCCTTTGCGGCCGGCGACTCGCGGACGACGTCGAGCTCCTGCCGGTCTCGCCGTTTTACCGCATCCGATTCTCCGACGGCACCGGCTTCGATTACACCGGCGACGCGGCGGCGATGGAGGCCGAGGTGACCCGGCTCGCGCCGTCGGACCTGGCCGGCTATCGCGCGTTCATGGAGATGAGCCGCAGGATCTTCGAGGTGGGGTTCGAGCGCCTTGCGCACGCGCCGTTCTCGCGGTGGACCGACATGGCACGCATCCTTCCGGAGATGGTGCGGCTGCGCAGCTATCGGACGGTGTACGGGCTCGTGGCGTCGTTCGTCCGCGACGATCGTCTGCGACAGATCTTGAGCTTCCATCCGCTGCTCGTCGGCGGAAACCCGTTCGAGACGACCTCGATCTACTCGCTCATCTGTCACCTCGAGCGCAAGTGGGGCGTGTGGTTCCCGCGCGGCGGCACAGGTGCGCTCGTCGACGGGCTGGTGCGGCTGATCGAAGGGCAAGGCAACCGCGTGGAGTGCAATGCCGAAGTCACGCAGATCCTGCTCGAGCACGGTCGCGCCTGTGGTGTCCTGCTCGCCGACGGGCGACGCATCGACGCCGACATCGTCGTCTCGAACGCCGATACCGGATGGACGTATCGCCACCTTCTTCCCGCGGAAGCGCGACGGCACTGGACCGACGCTCGGATCGATCGCGCGCGGTACTCGATGAGCCTCTTCGTATGGTACTTCGGCACGCGCCGGCGCTACGAAGACGTCGCGCACCACACGATCATGTTGGGGCCGCGCTATCGGCCGCTGTTGGACGACATTTTCCGAAACAAACGACTGGCCGACGACTTCAGCCTCTATCTGCATCGGCCGACCGCGACGGATCCATCGCTCGCACCCGCGGTCCACGACGCGTTCTATGTGCTCTCGCCCGTCCCACACCTCGACAGTGGCGACGACTGGTCGGCGGTGCAGGAACCGTATCGCCAGAAGCTCGAGCGTTTCTTGTCCGAGACGATCCTCCCCGGGCTCGAGCGCGAGGTCGTGGCGTCGCGGACGCTCACGCCGCAAGGCTTCCGCGATGATCTGCTCTCGCTCAAAGGCGCCGCCTTCGGAATGGAACCCGTGCTGCTGCAGAGCGCGTACTTCCGCCCGCACAATGCGAGCGAGGACGTGGCGAATCTCTACTTGGTCGGCGCCGGTACGCACCCCGGCGCCGGCGTACCGGGCGTGCTCTCGTCCGCGCGCGTGCTCGACAGCGTAGTTCCCGACGCCGATCAGGTGTTGCGCGCGCGCATCGGCATGGGAGCCGGAAATGCCGCGTGAAGTCCGACGGGGATCGAAGTCGCAGGACGATGTCGCGGCGTGTCGAGCCGTGTTGGCCCGCGGATCCAAGAGCTTTGCCATGGCCGCGCGATTGCTGCCCGAACGCACGCGTAGCGCGGCCACGGTGATCTACGCCTTCTGCCGCGTAGCCGACGACGCGATCGACGACGATGACGATCCTCGGCGCGGCCATGCGCGCGTGTGCAGCATGCTCGACCGAGTCTGGTGCGGGCGTCCGAATCCCGATCCGATCGAGCGCGCATTGACGCGAGTCGCGGAGACCTACGAGCTCCCGCGCGCGCCGTTCGATGCGCTGCTCGAGGGGTTCGCATGGGATGCCGAAGGGCGCGAGCTCGTCGAGCTCGACGACGTGCTGGCGTACTCCGTTCGGGTGGCAGCGAGCGTCGGAGTCGTGCTCACGATCGTGATGGGCCTGCGATCGGCAACGGTGCTCGCGCGCGCCTGCGACCTCGGCGTGGCGATGCAGCTCACCAACATCGCGCGCGACGTCGGCGAGGACGCGCGGCGTGGTCGCGTGTATCTGCCCAGTCGGTGGTTGGACGAAGCGGGGCTCTCCCGGGCCGCGCTGCTCGCAGCGCCGCGCTGCTCGTCCGAGCTCGCGAGCGTCGTGCAGCGTGTGCTCGGAGTCGCCGACGAGCTCTACGTTCGTGCCGATGGCGGCATCGCGGCGCTGCCCGCCGACTGCCGTCCGGCGATCCGTGCCGCACGGTTGCTGTACGCGGAGATCGGTCGCGCAATCCGGCGCCGCGACTACGACAGCTTGTCCGGACGCGCGCAGTCGTCGATCGCTCGCCGCATCGCGCTGCTCGTGCGCGCGCGGTGGGCGAGCTCCGGCGAGCATTCGCCGGGAGACGCGCTGCCGCTCGCGGTCGCGCGGCCGCTGCTCGACGCCGCGGTGCTCTCGTGATTCCGGCGCGGCGGTCGAAGGTCTTCACGCGGTGGTTCGCGTGGATCTGCGAGCGCCGCATTCGTCGCACCTTCGACGTGCACGTCCACGGGCTGTCGGAGCTCGCGGAGCTCGCACGTGCGCATCCAATCGTGCTCGTCTCCAACCACACCTGTTGGTGGGATCCGCTGGTGGCGCTGGTGATCTGCCGACGCGTGCTCGGACTCGATGCGTTCGCGTTGATGGAGGAGGCGAATCTCCGGCGACTGCGTTTCTTCGGCCTCGCGGGTGCGATCGGTCTGCGGCGCGGGGATCCGCGTGACGGTGCGAGAGCGATACGGCACGGTGCCGGCGTGCTCGATCGGCCTGGACGCGCACTGTGGGTCTTCGCGCAGGGCGAAGAACGCCCGCCCGCGGAAGCGCTGCGACTGCACGGCGGCGCCGCACGCATCGCGCGGCTCTCGGGCTCGTGGATGGTACCGATCGCGATTCGCTACACATTCGGCGCGCGCGCGCGTCCGGAGCTGTCGATCGTTTTCGATACCGCGATACCGCCGACGACGCACGATGCGACGCGAGAGCTCGGCGCGCGAATCACCGACGCGCTCGCCATGCTCGATCGGCGGTCACTCGTCCCCGCGGTGCTCTGGGCGCAACCGGTCGGCCGCGTCTCCACTCTTGCGACCCGCGCCTTGAATCGCATCGCGGCCGTGTGGCTCGCGCTCCGCGGGGATCGGCTCGAGTCGGCCATCCGCGCCGAGCCGCAGCGTTCGATCGGCCCAGCGTACGCTTCGCCCGGTCAGCGATCGGACGAATGCGGCGAGCAGCACGAGGTCGGCAGGTAGCGCGAGCAGCAGGGCGGCAACACGCACGCGCTGGCCACCTCGGCGATGGCCGAGCCACACGACGCCGAGCCGAGCCGCGATCACGACCGTCGCGACCGCCAGCGCCGTGTGGGGAGCGTGCGCAGCGATCGTCGCGGCCGCGAGCAGGAGCAGCGGCGCGGCGGCGATGAGGAGCGGCACTCCGATCAGGACGCGCGGTCGCTGTGCTCGCAGGACGCTGAACCAACGCGTGTGACGAGCGAGCACCGCACGCAGGTCGCGACCGTGCGCGAGGGAGCGCGCCACCGTCGGGCTCTGCACGGTCGCGAGCCCCAGCGTGCGAAGTCGACGCGCCAGCTCGAAGTCCTCGCCGAGATGATGCCGCAGCGCACCGAGTCCCCCAGCAGCCGCGAGCGCGGCGGTGCGGACGGCGAACACCTTGCCCACGAACAGCGCGGAGTCCAGCGAGGCGAGCAGCGTGAACGCGTGGAGCGAGCCGATCAGAATGGTGGCGCTCACCCCGTCGGCGAGCGTTCGCGGTGCGACCTCGATGGTCGGGCACCAGCACGCCGCGATCTCGGGATGAGCGAGCGGCGACATCATTGCGTCGAGCTGGAGCGCGTCGAGATCGACATCGCTGTCCGCGACGACGAGCACGTCGCGGTCGTCGCCCAGCGTCTCGACCGCGCACGCGAGCTGGTCGACCTTGTGATTCGGACCGACCGCCGCAGTCGCGACCACGTGCACGTCGGGCTTCGCACGACTCAGCTGCGACCGCGCATCGGCTGCGACCTGCCAAGCGGGGTCGGTTCGATCTTGGATGGCTGCGACCCACCTCAGCTCGCGCACCGACGTGCGCGGCCACGTCGGCAATGTCGCAGCGAGCCAAGTCGGTGCACCGGCACAAGGGCGCACCAGCAACACGCGTGCGATGATCGTGGCGCGATGCTCGTGGCGCTTCGTCGCGGTGAAGCAGACCTTCGCAACTGCGCCGACGTAGCCGGCGGCCCAGCACGAGACCAGCCAGACTAGCGCCACCCCACACCCCGGGTTCGAAACGGGAGCATCAGCTGCGTCGTCGACCGTGCGAATCTCCCCAGGTCCACGACCTCGTGCATGGCGTCGAGCTGTCGGCCGCCGAGGACGAGATCGATCCACGAGCGCGCGTAGAAGGGTGCATCGACGAGCGTGCGACGGACCCGCGCAGCGCTGTCGTCGTCCGCACGGGTCGTGCGGCGAAGGCCCCAACGACTCGGCGCGAGCTCGACGCGAGCCGGCGCGACCAGATCGCTCAGTCGGCCCGCGTGATCGCAACCGAGGCCCAGCTTGCGCACGGTGCCATCGCGCTCGAACACGTCGTAGAGGATCGCGGCCCCGTCGCGATCCGCTCCCCGCGTCCATCGCCACCCCGCGAATGCCTGCTCCAACGCCTCGCCGCCGCGGTTCGCGTCGTGATAGCCGGCGCCCGAGAATCGCAGCGCGGGGTTGTCGAGCTCGACGTCGATGCGGCCGAGCGGCACCACTGGCCACCACGAGTGACGGCCCTTGCGATCCAGCGCGAGCTCGAGCGGCTGCCATGCAGCGGGCGTCAATCGCACTCGCCCGCGCACCGGGAAGCCCAGCATCGTGCGCTCGTCGATATCGATGATCAGATCGTTCGCTCCGCGCACGATGCGATTGCGACCGATGACCAACGCGTCGGGCTCGCGCTTCACGTCGGCGCGTCGGTAGGCGGAAAGCGCCCACGCGTCCATGCCGGGGCCGTGGATCACGACGTGGAACGCACAGTGTTCGAGCGGATCGGCCTGCAAGCTGCGGCGACGCGCTCGGAAGTAGGCCGGCGAGAACGGAGCGCCGACGAACGCGATCACCGTGATCGCGCAGGCTTCATCGGGCGCGAGGCCGTCGAAGTACCACCAGCAGTAGCCGCCGTTCGCGACCCCGACGTCGAACGCAGGTCCGCGAGCACTTGCCGCGCTGCGATCGTGCCGCTCAGCGCGGCCATCGGCACACCCGCGCCGGGGTGCACCGTTCCGCCCACCAACCACAGATTGGCGAGCTTCGTGCGCGCCTTCACTCTGCGCCACGCCGACATCGCTCCGTGCGTCGCACTCCCGTAGAGCGCTCCCGCGCTCGCCGGGAAGCGCGCTGCGAAGTCGCGTGGAGATCGGTGCTCCGTCGCCACCACCGCGAGCTCGAGCCCGCATGCGCGCAGCGATCGTTCCATGCGTTCTCGACATATCGGCTCCGTCTCCGCGCCGAGCTCGGGGTCGGCGGGGGCATTGGTGAGGCAGAACAATCGCTCCGCGCCCGCGGGCGTCGTCGACCAGCGATCCGACGCGCACACGTACACGCTCGGCGACTCCGGGAGCTGGCGTCGCTCGAACAGCGCGTCGAACTCGGAGCGATAGTCGGCGCTGAAGAACACGTTGTGATAGGCGAGCTCGAAGCCCGACGGCGCCGCCAGCATCGACCACGTCATCGCAGAGAGCGATCGCGGGCCCGGGCCGGCCTCGACGGCGTGCCGCACGTCGGCACCGAGCGATCCGTCGCGGAGCGCCGCGGGATCGCCGTTGAACACGACGCAGCGCGGCCGCAGCGTGGTGCCATCCGAGAGCGTGACCGTGTGAACCCGTCCTGCGGAGGCGCGCAGCTCGACGACACCTTCGCCGAGCGCGATGCGTCCGCCGTGGCGCTCGATCGCACGCGCGAGCGCGTCGGCCAGTGCGATCATCCCGCCTTCGAGCGACCACACGCCGCGCCGTTCGACCTCGGCGATCAGGCTGAGCGTCGCGGGCGCTGCGAAGGGCGACGAGCCGCAATACGTCGCATAGCGGGCGAAGAGCTGGCGAAGCCGCGGGTCCTCGAAGAACTCGGGGAGCGCTTCCCAGAGCGTGCGCCGCCAGTCCACCTGCGACAGACGCAACATCCCTGAGGCGCCGAGACGCCGCGTCAGCGCGAAGAGTCCGTCGTTGGGCTCGCGCAGCAGCGCGGGATCGAGTCGCTCGAGCAGTGCGGCACCGTGCTGACAGAAGCGACGGTAGCCCTGCGCATCGCGCGAGCCGGCGAACGCGGCGATGTCGGCCGCGGTTCGATCGATGTCCCCGTGCAGATCGAGGCGCGAGCCGTCCGGCCACGCGTGTCGTGCGATCAACTCGTGCTGCCGCAGTCGCACGTGCTCGTCCAGCCGCTCGCCCGCCGCTGCGAACAGATCGTCGAAGACGTCACGCATCGTCAGCACCGTGGGACCGCAGTCGACCCCGACGCCGGCGGGGTGCGCCTGCGCCATCTTCCCGCCGACGCGATGGTGTCGCTCGACCACCAGCGTCGAATGCCCGCTCGCGGCGACGCGCAGTGCGGTCGCGAGCCCACCGACTCCCGCTCCGACCACGACGACGTCCCAGGTGGTTTCCGCCACGCTGCGTCATGATGCACTGCACCTCCATCGTTGTCCACTGTTTGTTCAATCATATTGACAAACCTTGTACATAGGCTAGAACCCAGGACGACGCATGGTTCGTAGCGATGCTCTCGAGATCGCGCTCGCGCGTTCGTTTCGACGTCTCGTCGACGCGGGTGCTCCGCCGCGTCTGCGCGCCGCGATGCGACACGCGGTGTTCCCCGGCGGCGCACGTGTCCGGCCACGTCTCGTGTTGGGCGTCGCGGCGGCGTGCGGCGCAGACGTCGAAGCCGCGATGCCCGCCGCAGTCGCGGTCGAGCTCATCCACTGCGCGTCGCTCGTGCACGACGATCTCCCCTGCTTCGACGATGCGGCGCTGCGACGCGGCCGCGCGACCGTTCACGCGCGCTTCGGCGAATCACTCGCGGTGTTGTGCGGAGACGGGTTGATCGTCGCAGCCTTCGACGAGCTCGCGTACGGCCTGGCGCAGAGCGAGACCATCGCGCGCGCCGTGGGGTTGTTGGCGACGGCGGCGAGCGCAGGCAACGGGCTGGTCGCCGGACAAGCCTGGGAAGCGGAGCCGTCGCCCGAGCTCGCGCGCTACCATCACGCGAAGACAGGTGCGTTGTTCGCGAGTGCGACTGCGCTCGGGGCACTCGCAGCCGGTGACGATCCTGCGCGCTGGCGTCCGCTGGGCGCCGCGTTCGGTGACGCCTTCCAGATCGCGGACGACATCTTGGATCGCACCGCCACCGTCGCCGAGCTCGGCAAGCCGGTGCGCCAGGATCTGAACCATGGTCGTCCGAGCGTCGTCGACGAGCGCGGGGTCGACAGCGCGCGCGCGCGCCTCGACGCGATTCGACGACGCGCGCTCGAGCTCGTACCACCGTGCAAGGGTCGCGAGTCGCTCCGTGCGTGGCTCGAGGAGCTGATGATGACGCTCTTCGCCCGCGCGCTCGGTCCAACGCCCGATCACGCGGGCGCCTCACTGTCGGCGTGAACCGATGCGCTGGGAATACGCAGCCTTCGATCTGGCGATCGGGTTACCGCCCGCACTCGCGAGCCGACGCATGCCCGGCTTCATGCGCCCGGCCGTCGTTGCGATCCTCGTCGGCGCGGCGCCGTTCGTCGTCTGGGACATCGCAGTCGCGGGCCGACACTGGGACTTCAACCCGGAATACGTGCTCGGGCCTCGCATCCTCGGATTGCCCGTCGAAGAGTGGGCCTTCTTCTTCGCGGTGCCGTGCGCGTGCCTGCTGCTGTGGGAGTCGTTGCTCGCGACCTCCGCACCGAAGGCTACGGAGCGTGCGCGTTGGATCTACCTGCTCACGGTGGCTGCGGGGGTGCTCGCGATGTGGGCCGGCGCGAGCGGGCGGAGCTACACCGCACTCGCGCTCTGTGCCGTCGCCGGCGCTGCGCTCGTCGATCACGCGCTCGGCGTGCGCCTGCTGCAACGACGCGCGGGCTGGGCATACGTCGGCGCGGTCGTGCTGCTCACGACGGCTTGCAACGGCTACCTCACCTCGCGCCCCATCGTCGTCTACGATCTGCAGTACCAGCTCGGTTGGCTCGTCGGGTCGATCCCGATCGAGGACTACGGCTTCGGGCTCGCGTTGCTGACGACCGTTGCGGTGATCTACGAGCACGCGCGCGGACGCGCCGTGCGTCCGTCGTGGGCCGCGAGCTGGATCCGACGACGGTTCGGCGGATACCGCCATGTGCTCGTCGCGGCCGATCGACACGGCGCGCTCGCGCCCCGCGGCCGACCTCGCGTCGCCATCGTCGGCGGTGGCCTCGCGGGTCTCACGGCCGCCGAGCTGTTGTCGCGGCGAGGCTTCGAGATCGTGCTGTTCGAGCGCGAGCACCGGCTCGGCGGGAAGCTGGCGGGCTGGCGCGAACGACTCGACGACGGTTTCGATGCGCCGATCGAGCACGGGTTCCATGCGTTCTTCCGGCACTACTACAACCTGCGCGAGTGGTTGGACGAGCTCGGCCTCGGCGCGCGACTGAAGCCGATCGACGACTACGCGATCCTCGACGCGGATGGCCGTCGCTTCGGTTTCGCCTCCGCCGCCGCGGCGCCGGGCCTCAACCTCATCGCGCTCGCGCGCTCGGGAATGTTCAGACTCCGTGACGTGCTGCGGCCGCGCACGGGTCGCGCGCTCGAGACGCTGCTGCGCTACGACGCCGATCGCGAGCAACCTGCCCTCGACCACACCAGCTTCGCGGAATTCGCCGCGGCCGCGCGACTGCCCCCCGCGCTGCGCATGGTGTTCTCGACCTTCGCACGAGCGTTCTTCGCCGACGAGCGCCGGATCTCGATGGCCGAGCTCGTGGCCGCGTTTCATTTCTACTACCTCGGTCACGATCTCGGTCTGCTCTACGACTGGCTGGACGGTGCGTACGACGAAGCGCTGATCGATCCGATCGCGAAGACGCTCACGCGACGCGGCGTGGAGATACGCGTGGCCCGCGGCGTCGAGCGCATCGCGTCCGATGGCCGAGGTCTCAGCGTCGACGACGAGGTGTTCGAGCGCGTCGTGGTCGCGGCGGATGTCGGGGCGGCGCGCGCGATCATCGAGCGATCCGACAGTCTCGCCGGCACGCAGCTGGCGAGCGCGATGGCGCACATGCATGCGGGCCAGCGCTACGTCGTGATGCGGATCTGGTGTGCCCGCCGCTTCGGCGACGAGCTGCCGTTGTTCGTCGTCACCGATCGGCGCCGGTTGCTGGACGCCATCGCGTTCGTCGACCGCAGCGATCCGCGTGCGGGAGTGTGGGCGTGCGAGCGCAACGGCAGCGTGATCGAGCTGCACTGCTACGCGGTGCCCGACGACCTCGAGCGCGACGACCTGGCGGCGTTACTGCTCGCGGATGCCGAGCACTTCTTGCCCGGCGTCGGGATGTCGGTCGTGCATCGTCACGTCCAGGTCCGCGCCGACTTCACCGCACTGCACGTCGGCATGAGAGCGCACCGGCCCACGGTCGAGACCGACGTGCCGGGACTGTTGCTCGCGGGCGATTGGGTCCGGCTGCCGTGTCCCGCGAAGCTGATGGAAGCGGCACATCTCTCGGCTCGACTCGCGGTCGACGCGATCTGTCGCAGCTACGCGATCCGTGGCGTGCAGTGCTGGACGGTGCCACGAACGGGACTGCTCGCGGCCAACGACGCCGCGCATCCCGAATTGTACAAACTTTGAACTAACATTTGACAAGCCATGATAGTGCGCTAGCTTCTCGCCGAAGCCGGTTCCCGGCGTCTCGAACTTCGATCGGAGAACTTCGCATGACTCGCAAGCTCATCAGCCTCGCATCGTTGTCCTTGTTGTTCGGTTGCCCGTCGGACGATCCGTCGCAGGGCAACGACGAAAGCTCGACGGGTTCCGCGGACACGAGCGGGAGCCCGACCAGCTCGCCGACCACCACGCCGACCACGACCACGCTCGAGACGACCGACCCGGACACGTCGGTCGGCACGGATCCGGATACGGGCTCGACGACGAGCAACGCGGACACGGCCGCGATGCGCGTCGTCCATGCTGCACCGGGTGCGCCCAACGTCGACGTCTACGTCGAAGGGAGCGACACGCCGGTCATCACCGATCTCCCGTACGCGCAGGCGAGCGAGTACCTCGAAGTACCCGCGGGCTCGTACAACTTCCAGGTGCGCGCGGCCGGTGCTCCGGCCGGCGATCCGCCGGCGTACGAGACCGGTGCGCTCGAGCTGCCGGCGGACGCCGTGATCACGGCCGTGGCCGCAGGCGTGCTCGGCTCCGACGACGAGGCCGATGCGTTTCGCGTGTTGCCGCTCGCGGAAGGCTTCGCCGACCCCGGTGCCGGCAACGCGGCCGTGCGACTCGTGCACGCCGGCGCCGACGCGCCGAGCGTCGACGTGAACGTCGGCAACGACGGCGGTGCCCCCGAGCTTCCCGGCGTCGCGCGCTTCGCCGACAGCGGACCCGAGGGTGTCGCGTTGCCATCGGGCACGGCGCTGCAGGTCGGCATCGAGAGCGGCGGCGAGGTCGTGACGGCATTCACCACACCCGAGCTGCCCGAAGGTGCGCAGCTCTTCGTGGTCGCGACCGGCTTGCTCGCGGCGCTTCCGCGCGAGTCGACCGGATTCGGTCTGCTCGCCGTGGGACCGGATGGCGTCATCGGGCTGATCCAACAGAACCCGATCGTGTACGCACTGCACGCCAGCCCCGACGCCGGCGAGGTGGACATCTGCGTCGCCGACACACCGCTCGTCGTCGGCGCGGAGTACTTCGATCTCGCGCGCGTGCAAGTGCCGCCCGGTTCGTACGACCTCGAGTTCCACGCGGCGCCGAGCGACTGCACGGGCGAACCCGTGAGCACGCAACCGAGCGGCGAGCTCGCGGCCGGCCAGCAGTACCTCGCGATCGCGACCGGTGAAGTCTCGCCCGAAGCGGGTGACGACAACCAGGCGTTCCAGCTCGCCGCATACGTCGAGCAGTTCGACCTCGACGCTGCACCGGAGGCGACCTTCCGCATCATCCACTCGGCGGTCGCGCCCACCGTCGACGTCGGCACGCTCGACGGCAACGGTCAGCTCACCGACGACACCTTGCTCGTGACCGATCTGTCCTGGCCCGACGAGAGCGATGCGATCACGGTGCCCGCGGGTGACTACGAGGTGGGCGTGATCGGTGCGAATGCGATGCTGCCGGATCCGCCGCTCGCGGCCTACCTCGCGCCGCTGGGCGAAGGCACTCGCGCGTGGGCGATCGCCGTCGGCGATCTGCAATCGAACGGTGGCGAGCCCGGCTTCTCGGTGTGGGCGCTGCTCACCGACACGCAGCCGTGGACGCTGGTCGAGCTCCCGGAAGCATGACCGAACGCCGCACGAGGGCACGACCATGAACCACCGCAGTCGCATGCTTCGCTGGACGACGCTGGGCGTGGTCGTGCTCTCGATCGCTTTCAGCAGCCTCGTGGATCTGCTGCCCATCGGCGGGGTGTCGGTCGGCACGATGAGCGCGCGCTACCCGACCCCGTTCACACCCGCACCGTACGCGTTCGCGATCTGGGGATTCATCTACGCGGCACAGATCGCGTACTGCGTCGCGCAGCTGCTCCCGTCGCGACGCAGCGAAGCGGTGTTCGACAAGCTCGCGCCGTGGGTGATGGCCAGCAACGTGCTCTGTGCTGCATGGGTCGCGGTCTTCCGCTACGAGCTCCTCGGCGTCAGCGTGGCGATCATCGTCGCCACCTCGGCCACCGCGCTCGCGGCGTTCCTCGTCGCGAGCGCAGCGGTGCAGCGCGGCGGTCATCGCTTCGTGCTCACCGTTCCGTTCGCTGCGTTGCTCGGCTGGCTGTGCGTCGCGACGATCGCCGACGTCGCGCTCGTGCTGAGCTCGTACGGATGGCAGGGCGGCCGCCTCGGACCGCAGGGATGGACGGTGACGATGCTCGCCACGGCCGTCGCGATCGGCTGCGCGGTGGGGATCGGCTTCCGCCAGTTCGTCGTGCCGGCAGTCGTCGCGTGGGCCGCGTGTGCGATCTGGGTCGCCGACAGATCCACGTATCCGACCGCCGCGACGGCAGCACTCGCGGCGGCCGGCATCGCCGGGCTCGTCGCGCTCATGCTCGCGCTCGCGCGGTTGCTGGGACACTCGTCGCCCGTCGCCGGAGCACACGTGTTGTGGCTGATCCGCGGAGAGCATGTCCCGCGGCGCGCTCCAGGCCAGTGACGCGCCCCCGGCCGGGGTGGGTCTCGCGCGCCCGTCCGGGCGGCGAGATCGACGACGACTGTCCGATCGATCGTCGATCGAACGCCTTCTCACCACGTGCCGCGTCCGGTAGCCTCTTCGCCGACGTCAAGGTCGACGTCAGGATCCGAAGGAGGTTCGCGACATGGCCGTGCAGCCGAGCTACCCCGGCGTCTACATCGAGGAGCTGCCGAAGGGCACGCGCACGATCGTCGGCGTCGCAACCTCCATCACTGCGTTCGTCGGCCGTACGCGGTGGGGTGCGGTCGAGCATCCGATCGACTGCTTCAGCTTCGCGGACTTCGAGCGCGAGTGCGGCGGTTTGTGGGCCGACAGCGAGCTCGGCCAAGCGGTCGCACAGTTCTTCCTCGCCGGCGGCGGGCAAGCGATCGTCTGTCGCGTTGCAACCGGTGCCACGACCTCGACGACGACGATCGCCGGCGTGACCGGTGGGTCGCTCGCGCTGACGGCCGCGAGCGCGGGCGCTTGGGGTGGATCGCTGCGCGTGACCGTCGACCACGGCACGAGCGGCTCGCTCGACGAAACCCCGGATGATCTCACCTTCCACCTCGAGCTCGCGCAGCTCGATGCCGCCGGCCAGACATTCCGACGCGAGCAGTTCTTCGCGGTATCGGTCGATCCCGCGGCACCGCGGTGGATCGGACGGCTGCTCGAACAGGAATCCAAGCTCGCGCGTGTCACTGCGGCCCCGGCCCGACGACCGATCGAAGTGAACGCGCAGGCGTTCAGCTCGGCGATCGACGGCGGCAACGGCAGCGTCACCGACTACACCGCGGCGATCGATCGCCTCGATCACGTCGACACCGTCAACCTCGTCTGCGTCCCACCGCTGTCGGCGACCGCGGACACGCCGCTCGCGGTCTGGACCGCGGCCGAGGCGTTGTGCAAGCGACGTCGCGCGATGCTCGTCGTCGATCCGCCTGCGGCCTGGGCCACCGCACAGAACGCCGCCGATCTCGCGGGGGGCATGACCGCGCTGCGCAGCGAGAACGCGGCATTCTATTGGCCGGCCATCATCGCGCCCGATCCTCTACAAGAGGGACGGCCACGCCGCTTCGCGCCGTGCGGAGTGGTCGCGGGGACCATCGCCCGCATCGACGCCAACCGTGGCGTGTGGAAATCACCGGCGGGGATCGAGGCGACGCTGCCGGGCGTGTTGCGGACGGCGATCGCGGTCACCGATGCCGACTCGGGGCTCGTCAACCCACGCGGCGTCAATGCGCTGCGCGATCGCCCGCCCGCAGGCGCGGTGATCTGGGGCGCGCGCACGGCCCGAGGCGCCGACTTGCTCGCGTCGCAGTGGAAGTACCTCGCGGTGCGACGGCTCGCGCTGTACATCGAGGAGAGTCTGTGGCGTGGCACGCAATGGGCGGTGTTCGAGCCCAACGATGCGCCGCTGTGGACGGAGCTGCGCAAGGCGATCGATTCGTTCATGCAGCAGCTGATGCGACAAGGGGCGCTCCAGGGTGCGCGCGCGTCGGATGCGTATTTCGTGCGCTGCGACTCCACCACCACGACCGCGGACGACGTCGACCGCGGCATCGTGAACATCATCGTCGGGTTCGCACCACTGCAACCCGCCGAGTTCGTCGTGCTGCATTTCAAGCAGATCGCCGGCCAGTGACGGCCATCAAGGAGGAACGACGATGAGCGTGGCCTATACCGCTCCCGGTGTGTACATCCGCGAGCTCCCTCGCGACTCTCGCACGATCGTCGGCGTCTCGACGTCGCGCACGGCTTTCGTCGGCGCCGCGCTGCGCGGCCCGGTGGAAGTGCCGACGTTGGTGACCAGCTTCGCCGACTTCGAGCGGCGATTCGGCGGCCTGTGGGCCGCGTCCGCGCTCGGCTTCGCGGTGCAGCAGTTCTTCCAGAACGGCGGCGGCGAGGCCTTGATCGTGCGCGTCGTCAATCGTGCGCCCGATGTCCCCGATCCGCCGGCTCCCGATCCGCCGACTCCCGATCCCGGTGCGAAGAGCTCGCGGGCCGGCTTGCCGAAGCAGGGCGGCGGCACGGTGGTGACCCTCGCCGCCGCGAGCCCGGGTGTGTGGGGCGATCGCCTGCGCGCGCGCGTCTCGGTCGAAGAGCTCACCGCCACCGAGATCTCCGCAGGGCTGTTCCACCTCGAGCTGCTCGAGCTCGACGCCGCCGGCAACACTGCGGCGCAGGAGCGATTCGTGCGCGTGACCTCGACCCCAGGCGCCGCGCGAGCGCTCGATCGTCTGCTCGAGAGCGAGTCTGCGCTCGCGCGCGTCGACGGCACGATGGCCGCCGGCGTCCCGGTTCCGCACTCGGGAACGACCACGACCGCGTTCGTCGGAGGCAGCGACGGTGACGCGCCGCGAGTGACCGAAGACGTGATCGGCAGCCCGTCGGCGCGCACCGGCATGCATGCGTTGCTCGCCGCCGATCTCTTCAATCTACTGTGCATTCCGCTCGCGACGTGGGCGACCAGCAACACCGATGTCATCGCGATGTGGAATGCGGGCATCGCACTCTGCAACGAACGTCGCGCGGTGTTGATCGTCGATCCTCCGTCGGACTGGAACACTCCGGCGAAAGCCGCGACCGGCATGGCCACCGCGAGCTGGGCGCGAGGCAGCAACGCGGCCGCGTACTTCCCACGTGTGATCGCGACGGACGCGTTGCAAGAGGGGCGGCTCCGCGACTTTCCTCCCTGCGGCGTCGTTGCCGGGACCATCGCGCGGATCGATGCGGAGCGCGGCGTGTGGAAATCGCCGGCGGGCATCGAGGCCAATCTGCTCGGCGTTCCCGACATCACCGTGCCGATGACCGACATCGAGCAGGGCGAGCTCAACAAGCTCGGGCTCAATGTGCTGCGGCGATTCCCGGTGACCGGCGTCGTGGTCTGGGGCGCGCGCACCCGCGAGGGCGCGGACGTCCTCGCATCGCAATGGAAGTACCTCGCGGTACGACGGCTCGCGCTCTACCTCGAGGAGAGCTTGTTCCGCGGCAATCAGTGGGCGGTGTTCGAGCCCAACGACGAGCCGTTGTGGTCGCAGCTGCGGCTGTCGATCACCTCCTTCATGCACGGCTTGTTCCGCCAGGGCGCATTCGCGGGCACCAGCGCGCGCCAGGCCTACTTCGTTCGCTGTGATCACGATACGACGACGCAGGCCGACATCGATCGCGGCGTCGTCAACATCATCATCGGATTCGCGCCGCTTCAACCGGCCGAGTTCGTCGTCATCAAGCTTCAACAGCTCGCGGCCGAGTCCGCGTGATCGACCGAGGGAATCATGGCTCAGTTCACGGTCAACACCCAGCGCTTCGACCCCTACAAGAACTTCAAATTCCGCGTGAAGTGGGACGGCCACTACGTGGCCGGCATCAGCAAGGTCAGCGCGCTCAAGCGCACCACCGAGGTGGTGGAGCACCGCGCCGGCGGCGATCCGAGCAGCGTGCGGAAATCACCCGGACAGAGCAAGTACGAGGCGATCACGCTCGAGCGCGGCGTCACCCACGACAAGGACTTCGAGCAGTGGGCGAACAAGGTGTGGAACTACGGCGCCGGGCTCGGTGGCGAGGTCTCGCTCAAGGACTTCCGCAAGGACGTGATCATCGAGCTCATGAACGAAGCCGGACAGACGGTGATCGCCTATCGAGTGTTTCGCGCGTGGGTGAGCGAGTTCCAGGCGATCCCCGAGCTCGACGGTAGTGGCAACGCCACCGCCATCCAGACGATCAAGCTGGAGAACGAGGGCTGGGAGCGCGACGACAGCGTGCAGGAACCGAGCGAGCCCTCGTACGTCGAGCCGGCCTGATCACGACCATGCGGCGGCTCGGCGTCGACGAGATCCTCGCGCTGTGGGAGCGACTGCGCAATGCGTCGTCGCCGGCCCGGGCGCTCGCGTTCGCAGCGCGGGCCCGCGATGCGACGCCCGACGTCACCGGCGAGCTGTCGGTCGGCGATCGCGACTGCGCGATCATCGGGCTGCGGCGCGCGACGTTCGGCGATGTCGCGCCGTGCTTCGTCCGATGTCCGGCGTGCACCGCCGATCTCGAGCTCGAGGTCGATCTCGCTGCGCTCGAAGGTGGCGCACCCGAGCGCCCCGGCGAGCTGGTCATTGAACGCGACGACTTCGTGGTTCGGTTTCGATTGCCGCGTGCGCTCGACATGATCGCACTCGCGGCCATCGCCGATCATCACGACGCCGTCGCTGCGCTGCTCGACGCGTGCGTGCTGCGGGCGGAGCGTGCGGGTGACACGATCGGCGCGCGCCGCCTGCCCGACGACATTCGGGATGCGATCGCCGAGCGCATCGCCGAGCTCGATCCCATGGCGGAGATCACTTTCGCGTTGACCTGCCACGAGTGTGGCCACGGCTGGTCTGCGCCGTTCGACATCTGCACGTATCTGTGGCGCGAGATCGATGTCGAGGCCCGTCGGTTGCTCACCGAGGTCGATGCGCTCGCCCGCGTCTACGGTTGGAGCGAGGCCGAAATCCTCGCGCTGTCGACGACGCGACGGCGCGCCTATCTCGAGCTGG
>DASZPU010000737.1:0-12920 GCA_035550195.1 Nannocystaceae bacterium | reverse complement strand
CTCGCCGGCGTGCCCGAGCATCGCGACGAACACATCCTGCACGGCGTCGTCGAGCCCCTCCTCCGCGAGCCGGAAGCCGCGCAGACAGGTGCGCACGAACCCTTGGTGGTGGCGGAAGATGTCGTCGAGCTCGGCCATCCCCCCTCATTGTCGCGAGCGGCCGGAAGTGGAGGCTCACCGTGCAAGTGCGTGGCAACAGGCGATTGCGAGGGCATCCGCGGCATCCGCAGCCGGCGCACGGCGCAGCCCGAAGAGCATGCGCACGCGCTCGGCGATCTGGGTCTTGTCGGCGGCGCCGTGGCCCGCGACCACGCGCTTGATGTGGGCCGGCGCGTACTCGAACGTGTCCATGCCGCGTTGGTGTGCGAGCAGCATCAATGCGCCGCGCGCCTGGCCGAGCGTCAGCGCGCTGCGAGCGTTGGTGCCGTGGAAGGCCTTCTCGATCGCGCACGTCTTCGGCGTGAACTCGGCGATGACGGTGTCGAGCTCCTGCGCGATCGCGTGCAGTCGTGGGCCGATCTCGCGGATCTTCGGCGCCTTGATCACGCCGCACTCGAGGTAGCGCATCGCGCCCGGTCCGAGCTTGCCGGGCTGGCACTCGATCACCGCGTAGCCCAGCTTCAAGGTGCCGGGATCGATGCCGAGCACGCGCACCGTCTGCTTCACGGCCCGTGCTCCTGCAAGATGTCGTCGGGGATCTCGGCGCTCGTGTAGACGTTCTGCACGTCGTCGAGCTCGTCGAGCAGCGCGAGCAGCTTCGCGATCTTCACCGCGTCGTCGCCGGCGACCGCCAGCGCGTTCTCGGGCTTGGTGAGCCACCGCGTCTCCGCGCTGCTCGGCGCGAGGTCCTCCAGCCCGGTCTGCACGGCGACCAGACTGCCCGGGTCGCACAGCACGATCCACTCTTCACCCAAATCCTTGACGTCTGCGGCGCCGAGATCGATCGCGCGCTCGGTGAGCCCGTCCTCGTCGATCTTGTCCTTCGCCACGGTGACCACGCCGGTGCGATCGAACATCCACGCCACCGCACCGTTGGACAGCAGCTCGCCGCCGCCGCGCACGAACGCGTGGCGCACCTCCTGCACCGCGCGGTTCTTGTTGTCGGTGAGCACCTCGACGACGAACGCGCTGCCCTTGGGCCCCCTGCCCTCGTACACGAGATCTTCGGGGTCGGCGCCCGCGAGCTCGCCGGTGCCCTTCTTGATCGCGCGCTCCTGCGTGTCCTTCGGCATGTTGGCTGCGCGTGCAGCCGCGAGCGCGAGCCGCAGCGCGGGGTTGCCGTTCGGATCGCCGCCGCCGAGTCGCGCGGCCGTCGAGATGTCGCGGCCGATCTTCGTGAAGATCTTGCCGCGCTTCGCATCGTCGGCGCCCTTCTTGCGCTTGATCTTCGACCAGCGATTGTGCCCGCTCATCGCTCGTCTCCCATCGTACTCCCGACGCGCTCACGGATGCGGCGCGCGAGCCCGGTGTGACGGCGCGCGCGATCGGTGCGGGCGATCGCCTGATCGATCGCCCGCGGGTCGCCGACCAACACGCACAGCCGCCGTGCGCGCGTGATCGCGGTGTACAAGAGGTTGCGCCGCAGCATCACCTGGTGCTCGGGCAGGATCGTGACGATCACCGCCGGGAACTCGCTGCCCTGGCTCTTGTGGATCGAGCACGCGTACGCGAGCACCAGCGCGAGCGCTTCGTTGCCGAGGTACGCGACCTTGGTGCCGTCCATGTCGACGGTGACCGTGCCGAGCTCGCGGTCGACCGCACACACCACGCCGACGTCGCCGTTGAAGACGTTCTTGCCGTAGTCGTTCTTGGTCTGCATCACGCGATCGCCGACGCGAAAGCGCCGCAGCACCTGGCCGCGACCGCTCGTGACCTCGAGCTCGGGCATGCCCGCGGTGTGCTTGGTCTGCAGCGCTTCGTTGAGCGCTTCGGTGCCCGCGCGGCCCTTGTGCATCGGCGTGAGCACCTGCACCTCGGTGGCGCCGTCGAGCCCGTACGCGGTGGGGATGCGCTCGGTCGCGAGCCGCACGCACAGCTCGTGCGCGTGCTCGGCACTGCGCGCGTGGATCACGAAGAACTCGCCGCCCGCACCGGCCTCGTCGGGGCGCAGCGGCTCGCCGCGCAGCATGCGGTGCGCGTTGTCGACGATGGTGCTGCCGCGCGCCTGCCGGAACACCTCGTCGAGTCGCACGCATGCGACGGGCGACCCGGGCGTGGTCGCGGCGGTGATGATGTCGGCGAGCACGTTGCCGGGGCCGACGCTGGGTAGCTGATCGGCGTCGCCGACCAACAACAAGCGGTGACGATCGGTGAGCGCACCGAGCAGCGCTTGTGCGAGTGCCACGTCGAGCATCGAGCTCTCGTCGACGACCACGAGGCCCGGTGGCAGCGGGTCCTGGGGCCCGTGCGCGAAGCGGCCGGTCTCGGGCTGGAACTCGAGCAAGCGATGGATCGTGCGGGCCTCGTGCCCCGCGGCCTGCTCGAGTCGCTTCGCGGCGCGCCCGGTCGGTGCACAGAGGATGAGCTCCTGATCGTGCGCGCGCGCGAGCCCGAGGATCTCGCGCACCACCGTGCTCTTGCCGGTGCCCGGGCCACCGGTGAGCACGACGACGCCGTGATCCGCGATCGCCTGCACCGCCTCGACCTGCCCGCGCGACAGATGCGGCGGCAGCTCGCGCATCTGCCAACGCGGATGCTTCGCCTCGATCAACATCGCGAGCGCGTCGGCGACCGATCGCTCCGCGGCGACGAGCTGCGGCGAGAAGCACAGCGGCGTGCCGTCGTTGCCGTGCTCGAGCACGAGATCACCGCCGTGCACGAGCCGCTCGCCGGCCTGGCGCACCAGCTCCTCGCCGACGCCGAGCACCTGCGCGGCCTTCTTCACCAGCTGCTCGATCGGCAGCGCACAGTTGCCGTCCGACTCGGCCATCTCCATCGTGTGCAAGAGCCCAGCCTCGACGCGCTCGTCGCTGTCGGGCGCGACCCCCAACGCGCGCGCCATGCGATCGGCGGTGGTGAAGCCGATGCCGCGCACCTCACGGGCGAGCCGGTACGGCTGCGAGCGCACCACCATGATCGCGTCGTCGTTGAAGCGATCGAAGATCGCACGCCCGAGATACGGCGGCAGATCGAGCTCGAGCAGCTGGGCCTCGAGCTGCGCGAGCGGACCCACTTGATTCGTGTGGTACTCGAGGATCTTGTCGAGCGTGCGCTGGCCGATGCCTTCGACCTCGAGCAGACGCCGCGGCTGATCCAGCAGGACCGTCAGCGTGTCGAGCCCGAAGCGCGCGACGATGCGCGCGGCCATCACGTCCTTCACGCCGGGATAGCGCGTCAGTCTGCGCTCGATGCCCGCGAGCGTCGTCGGCACCTCGAACACGATGCGCGTGAACGCGAGCTGACGACCGTGGCTGGGATGGTTGTCCCAGTCGCCGTGCACGGTGACCTGCGCGCCGGTCTCCGGTGCGATCGTGCGACCGACGACGGTGACGAGCTCGGCGCGACCGGTCACCGCCATGCGCATCACCGTGTAGCGCGTGCGCTCGTCGTGATAGACGACGCGTTCGACCGTGCCGGCCAGCTGGACGACCTCGGCGACGCTCGGTGGCGGAAGCGGCAGCGGCACGCGATCACGGTCGCGGCTGGAAGCCGGCGAGCGTGGACGCGAGCATGCCGAGCCGGTCCTGGCCCCACAAGAGCACGGGCGCCGCCGACGGGCGCAGCACTTCGTAGCTCGGAACGCCGCACGCGCCCGCTGCATGCGCGCGCTCGGTGTTCGTGCGCAGCGCCGCTTTGACGGTTTCGCTCTCCGCGGCCGCGAGCAGATCTCGGGCCGGCAGTCCGGCTTCGTCGAGCACCTGCGCGAGCACCTCACGAAGGGCGACGGGCCGATCGTCGACCCACGCCGCGCGATGGATCGCCGCGGTCGCTGCGGGCTCGGCGATCATGACGCGCTGCGGCAGCACGCTGCGGATCGGGAACGTGCTCGGAAAGCGAAACGGCACGCCCCACAGCGCGGCCCAGTCCTCGAGATCGCGACCGACCCACGCCCGCTTCGCGGGATGCATCTCGAACAGCGGCACGTCGGCGGTGCCGATGTCGCGGAAGAGCGCGCCGAGCAGGATCGGCACGCGCTCGAGCGTTGCGCCGCCGGCCTTGCACACGCGCTCGATCTGCGTCGACGCGAGGTAGCTGAACGGGCTCGACACGTCGTGGAAGAAGCGCACGGTCGCGGGCGCGGCCGGTGGCGACCACGTTCCGATCGCGCGCGCCGGGTCCCGCGGTGGCGCACCGATCGCGCGCGCGAGCACGTCCATGCGATCCTGGCCCCACACGTTGGTGTCGCCGACGCTGAACGTCGGCACGCCGAAGACCCCGCGCTGCGCCGCCTCGTCGGTGCGTGCACGCAGCTCGTCCTTCACCGCGGGGTCGTCGATCGCCGCGATCGCGAGGCCGTGCGCCGTCGCGATCTCGGCGAGCACCGCACGATCGGCCACGTCCCTGCCCTGCTCCCAGTACGCGGAGAACAGCGCGGCCGCGAGCCGCACGCGATCGTGCTCGGGCGCCGCGATGACGAGACGCATCGCATCCAGCGTGCGCCGCGGATGGGCGGCCGGCACCTCGATCGCGCGCCCGTGCAGCGCGGCCGAGCGCACGATGTCGAGCCGAGTCATGCGCGCGCGCGCCGGCGACTGCACGCGGTTCGGATCGTCGGGCCCACCGAAGTGCCGCAGCAATCCGCCGAGCAGCACCGGACGATGCCGCACGGTCATGCCGTGCTCCGCTGCGAACGCCTCGACCTGCAGCGAGGCGAGCCACGCGTACGGACACACGACATCGAAGTGGAAGAGCAGCTCGCTCACGGCTCGTCGACTCCGGCGAAGCCGAGCTCGCCGCCGACCGGACGCATCGTGCCGTCGACATCGTTCGGCGGATCGCCGTCGACCCACACCGCGACGTCACCGAACTGCGTGAACGACGGGTTGACGAGGCGGAAGTCGCCCTCGTCGGGGTTCACGAACCACTGCGGATCGTAGGCATCCACCGGCACCCCGTCGGCACCGACGAACGCCGCGGTGTCGATCGCGTTGGTGGAGAAGTCGAAGACGAAGCAGTCGATGTCGACCGAGTCGGTCGCGACGCCCTGCACGATGCTGTTGCGCACGGTGCCGGTCGCGTCGAGACAATGGATCGAGTCCTCGCCCACACCGTCGTTGCCGACGATCGTGCTGTAGAGGATGTCGATCTCGGAGTACTGCGCGTTGATGCCGGGCCCGCTGACGCCGTCACCGTTGCCGCCGATCGCCGCGTTGTCGAGGCGCAGCGTGCCACCGAGCTGCCGGATGCCGCCACCGAGGTTGTCGTGCACGCTCGCGCGCCGCACCGTGATGTCGCACGGCGAGGTGAGGAAGATGCCGTACTCGGCGTTCTCGCGCACCTCGGACTGATCCATCCACAGCCCGCCGCCGCTGCACACGACGCCGTGCGACTCGAGGTTGTCACGCACGCGCACGCCCTGCAGGTAGACGAAGCCGCCCTCGATCGACAGCGAGCCGTCGTCGAGCCCGGGCTCGCCGAGCAGCGACACGGCGCCCTGTCCGATCAACGCGACGGTCGCATCCGCAGCGACGACGTGCTCGTCGTAGTTGGCACCGACGACGTGCACCACCCACGACTCGCCGGGCAAGAAGGTCGAGAGCGCCTGCGCGAGGCTGCATGCGGGCGCGGCCTCGGTGCCGAGCCCGGGGCAGATCGAGTTGCCGTTGACCCACACGACGTTGACCGGATCGAAGCACTCGCCGACCAGCGGATCGGTGGGCGCGATGTGGCACGCGGTGTCGGGGCACTCCGCGTGCTCGCTGCACGGCGCGCACGCGCCACCGTCGGTGCAGATCGGTGCGGTGCCGGTGCAGAAGCCCGCGCCCGCGTTCGCACAGGTCTCGCAGCGATCGGTGCCGGGATTGCAGAACGGCACGTCGGGATCGAACGCCGTGCAGAAGGCATCGCCGCCGGCCTCGACACAACCGACGCACTGCGACTCGAAGCAGTACGCACGCGCGACGTCGATCGCTTCGCAGTCCTCGTCGAGCTGGCCTTCTTCGTTGCAGGCGATCGTCTCACCGGTCGACGAGCTGCTCGAGCCGGTCGAATTGTCAGCGACGGGCTCGGTGGTGCTCGAGCTGCTGGTGTCCGCCGACGTCGAGCTCTCTTCGGGCTCGCCGGTGCTGTGCGTCGACTCGGTCGCGGTGCCGCCCACCTGGCACACCGGTGCGGGCGCAGCCGCGACACAGCCCTGGTGATCCTCTTTCTCGACGCAGCGGCTGCAGAACGGACGGCCCGCGAATGCGGTCTGACAGGTGACGTTGCCTTGGAGATCCTCGCAGTGCGGCACCAACGTCATGCCGCTGGTGTTGCTGGTGGTGTCGACGTTGCAGCCGACCACCGTCGCTACGGCGAGCATCCAGGCGAAGCGCATGAGCCAAGCATAGCATCACGTCGCGCGGCCCCGAGGTGGCCGGTGTCCTGTCGCACAGTGTGGGATCGCGCCGCGTTCAGGGCGACGCGAGCTCGGCGGTCGCGGCGACGAGCCCGAACGACGGGCCCGCATCGAGGTAGCGGTGCGGATGCCAGTAGTCGCGCGGATCGTGCTCGAGCGTGAGCGTGGCGGGGTCGCCCTGCACCAGCGCGAAGTCGGTCACCTCGCGCGCGCCGCCCGAGAAGAACTGCAGCTCGAGGCGATCGCCGACGATGCGATACACGAGCGACTCGGTGCTCCAGTCGTCGAAGTCGCCGCGATGGAACCACCCGGTGCCGCGGCCATCGATGCCGGCGCCGCGGAGCTGGTAGAGCATGAAGCCGTAGCCACCGGTCGCGTAGTCGGTGCGATCGATCCACATCCGCCCGGGCACACCGACGCGCTCGCCGCCTGCGTGGGGCGCCACCGGCTCGCTGCGCGCTTGCACGTAGCGACGGCGTCCACCCGCGCGCGGATCGTCGGCGAGCTCGAGCACCCGCGCGCCGTCGTCTTCGCGGACGTGGAATTCGATCTCGTGCTCCGCTCCGCTCTTGCGGAAGGTCAGCGCGAGCGTGTCGCCGTCGACCTCGTAGTCGAAGCTGTTGGTGTAGGTCGCACCGACCTTGCCGTAGCGATAGAGGCCGTGGCCGTCGCCGTGGAAGTAGTAGAACTGCACGGGATCGCCTTCGCCCCCGAGCTGGTGCGCGCTCCACAGCCCGACCAGCGGATCGGCGGCGGCGTTCCACCGTGCGGCGATCGGCACGGCGATCGCGGCGGCCGCGAGCGCGACGAGCACGGTGCGTCGTTGCATGACGACGAGCTTAGCAGGTGACATCATGCGCGACGTGATCGCGCTCGTGCTCGCTTCCGCGTCGCCGCGCCGCGCTGCGCTGTTGCACAGTGCGGGGCTGTCGTTCGAGCAGCTCGCGGTCGAGTGCGACGAGACGCCGCTGCCGGGCGAGTCGCCGCGCGCGCTCGCACGTCGGCTCGCAGCCGCGAAAGCCGCCGCGTGTCCGCGTCGCGACGCGATCGTGCTCGCCGCCGACACGGTGGTGTGGCGCGACGCGACCGAAGGATCGATCGGCAAGCCGGTCGATGCCGCCGAGGCGGCCGACTTCCTCGCACGCCTCGCCGGTGCGACGCACTCGGTCACCACGGCGTGGGCGCTCGCGGGCTGCATCGCGAGCGAAGTGCACGAGGTCACCACGTCGGTCACGATGCGCACACTCGCGCGCGACGAGATCGCGGGCTACGTCGCGTCGGACGAGTGGCGCGACAAGGCCGGCGGCTATGCGATCCAAGGGCGCGCGGCGGGCTTCGTCGCGCGCATCGACGGCTCGTACACGAACGTCGTCGGCCTGCCGCTCGCCGAAGTCGTCGCGCGGCTGCGCGCGCTCGCACCGGAGCGCTTCGGATGAGCTTCGCGGAGCGGCTCGCCGCGATCGCAGCGCGCATCGCAGCCGCCCGTGCGCGCGCCGGCGGGCACGCGGTGCGACTCGTCGCGGTGTCGAAGAAGCAACCGGTCGCGGCCATCACCGCAGCGATCGCCGCGGGCGTGCGCGACTTCGGCGAGAACTATGCCCAGGAGCTCGACACGAAGCGCGCCGCGCTGCCGAGCCCCGAGCTGCGCTGGCACGCGATCGGCCCGATCCAACGCAACAAGGTGAAGCTCGTCGTCGGCACACACTTGATCCACACCGTCGATCGCCCCGAGCTGCTCGCCGCGATCGAAGCGCGCGCGGCCGCGCTGTCGCTCGTGCAGGACGTGCTCGTGCAGGTGAACCTCGTCGCGGAGGCGAGCAAGTCCGGGCTGGCGCCCGCCGATCTCCCCGCCCTGCTCGATCGCTTCGCCGCCACGCCCCACGTCCGCTGCCGCGGCCTCATGCTGATCCCCCCGATCGGCGATCCGGCGCAGACCCGCACACACTTCGCCGCGCTGCGCGAGCTGAGCGTTCGCGAAGCCGCACATCATCGCCCCAACGTCGAGCTCGCCGAGCTCTCGATGGGGATGAGCGACGACTTCGAGATCGCGATCGAGGAAGGCGCAACGCTGGTCCGTGTCGGCACGGCCCTGTTCGGCGCGCGCGTTGCCTGAGCCGTGGCGCGCCGGGCGTAGTTGTGAACTCCACGCGGCGGTGGTACCGAACCACTACCCACGATGCTCGGGAACGATCCGCTGGTGCGGCTGCGTGGCGAAGGTCGGGTCGCGCTCGCGATCGTGCACGACGAGCGCAGCATCGCCGCCGATCCGCGCGACACGGTGAGCTCCGCGCTGCTGCGGGCCGGCGTCGTCGCGACCAGTCGCAGCCTGAAGTTCCGGCGCCCGCGCGGCCCGTTCTGTCTGCGGGGTGATTGCGGCACGTGTCTCGTGCGCGTCGACGGCGTGCCCAACCTGCGCGCGTGCACCACCGCGATCGCGGACGGCATGCGCACGACGCCGCAGAACCGCATGCTCGATCGCGGCCCCGATCCCACCGCGCTCGTCGACAAGATGTTCGGCGAGGGCATGGATCACCACCACTTCATGGTGCGCCCGCGGCTCGCCAACCGCGTGATGCAGGAAGTCGCGCGCAACCTCGCGGGCCTCGGCACGCTGCCGGATGCACCGCCTGCGCGGCCCGCCACCCACGCGCACCACGACTGCGACGTGCTGATCGTCGGTGCGGGTGCAGCCGGTCGCGCGGCGGCGCACGAGCTGCGCGCGGCGGGTCTCGTCGTCGAGCACGTCGAGCGCAGCGATCGCGCGCAGCAACGGTGCGACGACGCCGACGTTCGCTTCGACACCGCGGTGTTCGGCATCTATCCCGACGAGCGCCCACGAGCGCGCCGCCCCGGACGCGTCGCCGCGATCGAGCGCACGCGCACCACCCTCGTCGTGCACACCTTCGCACCGCGCCATCTCCTGTTCGCCACCGGTGCGCGCGACGTGATGTTGCCGCTGCACGACAACGATCTGCCCGGCGTGCTCGCGGCCCGCGGCCTGCTCGCGATGCTGCGGCGCATCGACGGCGAGCTCGCGGTGCCGGCGGTCGCGGTCGGCACCGGCGACGCCGCACGTCGCGTCGCCGAAGCGCTCGGTGCCGAGCTCGTCGCCGAGCAGGACATCACCGCGGTGCTCGGTGGTGGTCGCGTCGAAGCGGTCGCGACCCGCCGCGGCAAGCTCGACGCGGGCATCGTCGCGATCGCGGCTCCACCCGCGCCCGCATCGGAGCTCGCGCGCCAAGCCGGCGCGCGCGTGGGCTGGAGCGGCAGCGGCTTCCCCATCGTGCGCGACGACGACGGCCGCTGCGCGCAGGCTTCGTGGACCGCGTGGGCCTGCGGCGAGGTCGCGGGCACCGACGAGCACGCAGCGGAGAGCGACGGCGCACGCGTCGGCGCGCGGATCGTCGCGGCGATCCGCAGCGAGGTGGCCCGATGACGCGCCGCATGTTCGTGTGCCGCTGCGAAGACGTGACGGTCGCGGAGATCGAGCACACGATCGAGCTCGGCCTCGCCAGCGTCGAGGAGATCAAGCGCTACACCGGGCTCGGCACCGGGCCCTGCCAGGGCAAGGAGTGCCAGGTCGCGCTCGTGCGCCTGTTGGCGTCGCGCGGCCTCGTCGCGTCCACCGACGCCGCACCGTTCACCGCGCGTCCGCCCGCCGAGCCCGTCACGCTCGGCGAGCTCGCGTGCCTGCGCGACGTCGTCGAGGACGATCGATGAGCCGCGCGGAACAGCTGGGCGCGCGCGATGTCCCGCTGCCCGAGCGCTGCGACGTCGCGATCGTCGGCGGCGGCGTGATGGGTCTGTCGACCGCGTATCACCTCGCGGACATCGACGAGAAGCTGCGCATCGTCGTGCTCGAGCGCGGCTATCTCGTGTCGGGCGCATCGGGTCGCAACGGCGGCGGCGTGCGCATGCAGTGGGGCGACGAAGGCAACGTGCAGATCATGATGGAGAGCATCGAGATCTGCCGCGGGCTCGCGCAGGAGCTCGGCATCAACCTCTGGTTCCGTCAAGGCGGCTACCTCTTCCTCGCGCGCGGCGAAGCGGGCGAGCAACGTCTGCGTCGCAACGCCGAGCTGCATCGTCGCCTCGGCGCGCCCACGCGATTGCTCGGGCCCGACGAAGCCAAGGAGCTGGTGCCCGAGCTCGACACCTCGCAGGTGCGGCTCGCCGCGTTCAATCCCCAAGACGGCGTCGTGTTCCCCTGGCCGTTCGTGTGGGGCTATGCCGCGCAGGCGATCGCACGCGGCGTCGTCGTACGCACGCACACCGCCGCGGAACGTGCGGAGCCCTCGGGCGACGGTCTGCTGCTGCACCTGTCGACCGGCGAGCGCCTGCATGCGCAACGCGTCGTGAACGCGACCGGTGCGTGGTGCCACGGCCTCAACCACTCGCTCGGCGTCACGCTGCCGAATCGTCCGCATCGCCACGAGATCCTCTCCACCGAGCCGCTCAAGCCGTTCCTCGATCCGCTCGTCGTCGATCTCGAGAGCGGGCTCTACTTCTCGCAGAGCACGCGCGGCGAGATCGTCGCGGGCATCACGCTGCCCGATCACGCGCCGCCGGTGCTCGAGGTGGATCAGCGCTCGTCGCTGCGATTCCTCGCGCACCTCGGCGCCGCGCTCACGCGGCTCATGCCGTTGACCGGCGCGGTGAAGGTGCTGCGCCAGTGGGCCGGCCCCTACGACGTGTCCCCCGACGGCGACGCGATCGTCGGCCCCTCGCTCGGCCAGCCCGCGCTCCTGCAGCTGTGCGGCTTCACCGGCCACGGCTTCATGATGGCGCCCGCAGTGGGCCGCATGCTCGCGCGCTTCATCGCGAAGGGCGAACGCCACGCGATGCTCGAGCGCTGGGATCCCACGCGCTTCGCCCGCGGCGATGCCCATGTCCGCGAAGACATGATCATCGGCTAGGGATTTCACCGATACGGACCGTTTAGGGACTGCAGTCGGCGGCGGTGCACGCCGATGGCCATTCGTACATGCCGCCTGCGTCCGCACGAGCGCTGCCGACTCCGCCCGCGGAGCCTGCTGCACCGAACGCAGGGTCGCCGGCGATCCGACGCGCGCTCGACTACCTCGAGCGCCCCGAGCTGGTGTTTCCCACGCTGCCCGCCGCGACCGCGGAGATCGTCGCGCTGGCCAATGCGCGCGAAGCCAACTTCCGCGACGTCGATCGACTCGTGCGTCGCGACCCCGTGCTGGCCGCGCGCGTGCTCTCGGTCGCCAACTCACCGCTCTATCGCCCGCCCGCACCGATCACCTCGCTGCGTCTCGCGATGCTCCGGCTCGGCTGGCAGATCCTGCGCGAGATTCTCCTGCAAGCGACCGCCGAAGCCCACGTGTTCCGCGGCGGCCCGCGTCGCGAGATGCTCGAGTCACGCTTGCACGCCGTCGCGCTCGGACACGTGCACGGCCACGTCGCGCGCGTCATCGGCCTCGATGCCGAGCACGCGTTCGCATGCGGGCTGCTGCACGATCTCGGCCGCCCGATGCTGCTCGCCGCGCTCGCGCGTCCGAGCGCACCGCCGCTCGACGCCGACGAGCGTGCGCTGGTCGTCGATCTCATGCACACATCGGTGGGCGAACGCGTCGCGCGCTCGTGGAACCTCCCCGAAGTCGTGCAACGCGTCTGCCGTGATCACCATCTCGCGAGCGACGACGTGTCGGTGAGCGCGGTGGGCCCGTGCACGATCACGCTGTGTGAAGCGCTGCTCGCCTCGCTCGGCGCGGCCCCGGAGCCGCCGCCCGGCGTGCTGCCCGACGCGTCGCTCGGTGCCCGACTCGGCCTCTCCGACGCCGAGCTGCAAGCGCTGCGCGAGAGCACCGAGCAGCTGTGTCGCGAGATCCAGTGACGTCGCTCGTCCCTGCGCGTGCGAGCCGTGCGTGCGCGTGTGCTACGCTCCGCGCCGCGTGAAGGACTTCGATCCGCGCGATGCGCTCTTGGCCACGCTCGCGGCCGCCGACCCGCCGCTGCGCACACCCGCGTTGGTCGTCGATCTCGCGCAGGTGGAAGCGAACGTCGCACGGGTGATCACCGCGCTCGGCGCTGCGCAGTGCTGGCGCCCGCACGTGAAGACGGTGAAGCAGTCGGCCATCGTCGCGCTCGTGCTCGCGGCCGGCGTGCACACCTTCAAGTGCGCGACGCTGGACGAGCTCGCGATGGTGCTCGCGACCGCCGGCGCGCAGCCCATCGACATCCTGCTCGCGTATCCGCTGCCGCCGCACGAGCTCGCGCGGCTCGCCGCGATCGCCGACGCGCATCCGCAGCACCGCATCGGTGCGCTCGCCGACGATCCGGATCACCTCGCCACGATCGCGCGCACCGGCGATCGGCTCGAGCGCTGGATCGACGTCGACGTCGGGATGCACCGCACCGGATCGAGCGCGGCGATCTGGCGGGATGCGATCGCGCGGGGCTT
>DASZPU010000736.1:0-15486 GCA_035550195.1 Nannocystaceae bacterium | reverse complement strand
ACGTAGGCCGCCGAGTCGACGCTCGTGACCAGGAAGAGCAGCACGAGCAGCACCGCGACCAGCGAGAGCACGCCGGCGAAGGGCAAGCGTTGCAGCATCACGAACAGCGCCTGCGGTGGATCGGACTGCGCGACCGCGGCGATGCTGCCGTCGTCGATCGCGATCGCGGTACCGCCGAGCACCGCGAACCACAGCATCGAGAACAACGTGGGCACGAGCACGGTCGCGACCATGAGCTCGCGGATCGTGCGACCGCGGCTGATGCGGGCCACGAACACGCCGACGAACGGCGCCCACGCGATCCACCACACGAGGTACGCGATCGTCCACTCGTGCAGCCACGGGCGCTGCGCCGGCCACGGGCCGCGCATCGTCGCGAGCGGCACGAGCTCGCGCGCCCACGCCACCAGCGATGCGCCGAACGACGTCGCGACCTCGGACGCAGGGCCGATCACCGCGAGCACGATCACGAACGCGCACGCCACCGCGACGTTGATGGTGGAGAGCCACTTGATGCCACGCTCGATGCGGCTCGCAGCCGAAGCGGTGTACGCGATCGTCATCACCACGAGCACGGCGACGGCGACGACCGTGGAGTCGGGCGCGGTGCCCCACGCGACCGCGAGGCCGCCGCGGATCTGCAGCACCGCCATGCCGATCGAGCCCGCGACTCCGAACGCGATCGCGAGCGCTCCGATCACGTCGGCACCGTGCGCGAGCGCGGTCGCGACGCGGCCCGTGCCGAGCACGCGCAACGGTGCACCGGGCAGATAGTCCGCGCCGCGCACGAAGTGGAACCACGCGAGCACGAGCGCTGCGATCGCGTAGATCGCCCACGCGTGCACGCCCCAGTGGATGTCGGCGAGCGCGAGCGCGACCCCGGCATCGGGTGTTCCGAGCGGTGGTCGGGCGTGATGCGTCACCGGCTCGGCGACGCCCCAGAACATCAGACCGCTGCCCATGCCGGCGGCGAACAGCATCGAGATCCACGCGAAGGTGGAGAACTCGGGGCGCTCGTCGGGGCGACCGAGGCGGCGTCCGCCGTGGCGCCCGAACGCGAGCCATCCGCACAGGATCACCAACGCGGACGCGGTGCCGAGGAACACCGCGTCGAGGCGCTCGATCACCGCAGAGACGCCCGCGAGCGCGTGCTGCCCGAACGACGCCGGCACGATCCACGCGACCGCGGCCACGACGACGCACGCGAGCAGCGTCGGCAGGAAGCGGCGATCGGACATGCGCGCAGCATCGCACCGATCCGGCTTGCTCGCCGCCACGTACCGCGCAAGTCTCCCACCGCATGTCGAACGCACTCTTCCTCCCGCTCGCGATGTCCGTGTTGGTGGCGTGCGCGAAGCCGACGGCGCCCGAGCCCTCGAACAACCCGAGCGATCAGGCCAGCGCCGAGACGGGCGCGGCACCGGCGAAGCGCAAGTCGCTGCTCGCGGTCGGCGACGAGGTCCCCGCGCTCACCACCGCCGCGCACGACGGCAGCACGATCGATCTGCGCAAGCTCGGTCGCCCGACCATCGTCTACTTCTATCCGAAGGACGACACGCCGGGCTGCACGAAGGAAGCGTGTGCATTCCGCGATGCGTGGGACAAGTTCACCGCCGCCTCGGTCGGCGTCGTGGGTGTGTCGTCCGACGACGACGAATCGCACCGTGCCTTCGCAAAGAAGTACGAGTTCGTCTTCCCGCTCATCGCCGATCGCGATCACACCTGGGCCCACGCCTTCGGCGTGCCGATGCGCCTGGGCATGACCGCGCGCGTCAGCTTCCTGGTCGGGGCCGACGGCAAGATCGCGAAGGTCTACCCGGACGTCGACCCCGCGATCCACAGCGACGAAGTGTTGAAGGACGCCGCCGCGCTGTGATCGCGTCGACGGCCCCGCGCGCGACGAGCTCGTGCTCGCGTGCAAGGCGGCGCTCCACGAGGGCCGCGTCGGTACGAAGTCGTTCGGCTGTGTCTGGGGTCGACGACCGGTCGAAGATCAGAAGGCCACGCGCGCCGCAGCGAAGGACAAGCTCGCTGCGTTCCAGCGGCAGGCGAGCGCGCCGCAGGCGGATTTCGTCGCGGTCGCGAGCGCGGCGGGCCTCTTCGCGAACGTCACGTCCGAGCCCACGCGGCTCGAGCGTCTCGACCCCGAGCTGCGCGCCGCGTTGAAGCGCGCGAAGCCAGGTCGAGTGAGCGCGCCGTTGCTGATCGCGGAGCAGTACCGAGTGGTGCAGCTGATCGAGCTGCTGCCCGCGGGCCGATTGCCGCTCGCGCACGCACGCGGGCCCATCGTGGCACGACTGCGCGGTGAGAATCGCATCGTCGCAGTCCGAGCGCTGCGCAGCGATCTCGATCGCCGCTATCCAATCGCGCTGGACGCAACCATCGACCCGCCCGAGCGCCGCGTTCCGACGCGCAGCCGCAGCTGAGCTACTCGCGCTCGTGCCAGCGCAGCTTGAAGTCGACACGTCCACGATCCGCGTCGAGCACGAGCGGCTCGCATACGCCGTCGACCTTGCACACGTCGAAGTACGCCGCGAGCCCACCGGCCATGCCGATGACCCAAGTACCGCTCGCGAGCAGATCCTTCGGGAAACCCTCGAGCTCGAGCGTCGCGTAGCCCGGGCCCTTCGCACCGAGCTTCATCGTGCCGAGCTCGCGTGCGTACTGCGGCCAGTAGCGCGCCGACTGGGCGCACATCGCCGCGGGCGAGAGCCCGAACAACCGCCGGATCGCCGACAGTGGGATCTGGAACGCTTTGCCGCCGAAGTTCTCCAGCGTCACGCGTCGCCAGAAATCGTAGGCCGCACGATCGCCGAGATGCTTGCGCACCGCTTCGATGAGCACCATGTGGTGCTCGATCGGCAGCCACGCGAAACGGAATCCGTCTTCGATCGCGCGGATCGACTCGACCGGCAGCTCCGCACGAATCGTCGCGCCCTTCGCCAACCGATCCAACATCGCGAGCGCGATGCGGTTGTACGAGACGCGGAGCGCGGGGCCGTCCACCGTGTGACAATTTCGTAGCCTGCCTGTGTGCGCGACGCCACCCTTGCGGCCGCGGCCGGGCCGCGGGGATCCACACGCGGACGCGAATCAGGCCGGGCGGTTGCGCTCGTGCTCGATCACGCCGGCATCGATGCGCTCGAGCGGTGCGCCCGCATGTGCACGAACCAGCAACGCACCGTCGTCGTCGATCGCGACGGCGTGCACCCGCCGACGCGTCGCGCCGTCGCCTTCACTGACCGCCACGTGCTGACCCAGTGAGATGCAACGCGCTTCGTACCGCTCGCGCACCGCCGCAAATCCGTCGCGCGCGAATGCGTCGAGCACCGGCTCGAGCGATCCGAGCAGGCTCGCGAGCAGCTCGCCACGCGCGGGCTCGCGCCCGTCGGTGATCTCCGCGAGGCTCACCGCGATCTCGGCGAGCTCGGGCGGCCATGCGCGCGCGTGCACGTTGATGCCGAAGCCCACCACGAAGGTCGGCGCGTTGCCGAGCCAACGCGCCTCGCACAGGATCCCGCCGAGCTTCTTGCCGCCGACGTGCAGATCGTTGGGCCACGACAAGACCACGTCGTCGCAGCACTTCGCGAGGCCGTCGCGCAGACCCACGCCGACCGCGAGCCCGAGCGCCGACCAGCGCGCGTCGGCGCGGGGCGGACGCAGCACGAAGCTCGCGTAGAGGTTCGCACCCGCGGGCGAGTGCCACGGGCGGCCGAAGCGTCCCCGGCCCTGCGATTGTGCGTCGGCGGTGACCAGCGCACCGTGCTCGCCCCACGCGGCGGCGCGATCGTTGGTGGAGCCGATCGCCGCGTGGTGCTCGTGCGCGCGCCCCAGCCAGCGCGTCGACAGCACGAGCGTCGCGAGGTCGTCGCTCACGGCGTCTGCTCGAACAGCATCGAGACGTCGGCGGCACGCACCGAGTGGGTGAGCGCGCCGACGCTGACGAGATCGACGCCCATCGCCGCGAGCCGCCCCAGTCGATCGAAGTCGACGTTGCCGGACACCTCGACGATCGCACGCCCGGCGATCTTCGCGAGCGCGTCCTTCACCATCGCGTCGTCCATGTTGTCGAGCAGGATCGCATCGGCCTTCGCGGCCAGCGCTTCGTCGACCTCGGCGAGCGTGGTGACCTCGCACTCGACGCGCATGCCGTGCGGCGCGTGGCGCTTGGCCGCAGCGATCGCGATCGTGATGCCGCCCGCCGCCCGGATGTGGTTCTCCTTGATGAGCACGCCCGCGCCGAGATCGTTGCGATGGTTGTGCCCGCCGCCGGTGCGCACCGCGTAGCGATCGAGCGCGCGCAGGCCCGGCATCGTCTTGCGCGTGTCGGTGACGCGACAGCGCCCCGCGGCGGCCTCGGCCCAGCGGCGCGTGGTGGTCGCGATGCCGCACATGCGTTGGATCAGGTTCAACGCCGTGCGCTCGGCTCCGAGCAGCGCGCGCGCGTTGCCGGCGATCTCCGCGATGGTCGTGCGCGGCTCGACCTGCGTGCCCTCCGGTCGCAGCGCGCGGAACGTCGCGGAGGGATCGAGCTTCGTGAACACGCGCGCCGCGATCGGCATGCCGCAGACCACGAGCTGCGACTTCGCGACGAACGTCGCCTTGGCTTGTTTGTCGAGCGGCACCGTGGCGCGCGCGGTCACGTCGCCCGCGGCGAGATCCTCCGCGAGCGCACGATCGATGATGCCGTCGAGATCACCGAGCTCCGGATCCCACATCTTGCCTCCTGCCGCGCTCGCGCGGAGCGGTCCACGTCTCCCATGTCCACCCGCGCTCGCGCGCTGCACGACGCAGCCGCGGATCGGGATTCACCACCCGCGGCTGGCCCACCCGCTCGAGCATCGGCAGGTCGGAGAAGCTGTCGCTGTAGAAGTAGCTCCGCGCGAGGTCGATGCCGAACTGCTCCGAGAAGCGCTCGGCGTAGCGCACCTTGCCCGGGCCGTAGCACGCCGGCACCTCGTAGTTGCCGGTGAAGATGCCGTCTTGGCCGACCTCGATGCGCGTGCACAGCATGTGCTCGATCGCCAGCTCGCGCGCGACCGGCTCGGTGAGAAACTGCGTGGCCGAGGTGAGCAGCACGATGACGTCACCCGCGGCGCGGTGCTCGTCGATCTTCGCGCGGGCTTCGCTGCAGATCGTCCACGCGACCTCTTCGCGGAACCACTTCGCGATCTCGTCGGCGAGCGGGCCGGCTTGCTTGCCCTTGTACGAGGCGAGCACGCGCGCCGCCATCGCGTCGTAGTCGAGCTGGCCGAAGCGATACTGCGCGAGCCACTTCAACGAGCGCCCGAGCTGCACCACCGACATCTGGCCGGTGCGCCACATGTAGCCGATCCACTTCGAGCCCGAGTTGATCTCGAGCACGGTGTGATCGATGTCGAAGAACGCTGCGACGCGACCCGTCGTCACCGCGGAAAGGTACTCGCGAGCAGCACCGCCATCAACAGATTCGCGGCGGCGTGGAAGATCGCCGGTGCCCAGAGGCTGCCGCTGCGACGCCACAGCCACGAGAACACGAGCGCGGGGAAGAAGGTCGCGAGCCGTGCGACCTCCGCCATGCCGACCAGGTGTCCCACCGCGAACACGAAGCTCGCGAGCACGGCGGCGACGCCGAGCGGCGCACCCAGCACCCGACGCGACGCCGGCCAGCGCTCTTCGAGCGCGCTCATCAAGAAGCCGCGATGGAACACTTCTTCGGGCAGCGCGACCGCGAACAATTCGTTCGCGAGCGCGAGCAGGCCACGCAGGCCGTACAGCTCCGCCCACTCGCTCGGCAAGCGCACGCCGCTCGGCCAGAACGTGCCGGGATGCGGGATGCAGAGTCGGTCGAGGTAGCGCTCGAGACCGCCGGCCGCGGGCGTCATCGACTCGATCGAGATCACCGGCGACACCATCCACAAGTGGCCCTGGCACACCTCGGAGTAGAACCACAGGAAGAACAGCACGAACGGTGGGAAGACGACGAGCGCGAGCACGCCGGCCCACTTCGCACCGCGCCACGACCACCGCGGGATCACGCTGTCGGGTCCGACCTGCCAACGACGTGCGCGCGCCGGATCCTTGCGCATGATCCAACCCGGCAACAGATAGAACGCGGCGACCAACGCCACGTAGCGCAGGTCCATCGGGATCGGCAAAAGTGCCGTCACCGCGTAGCCGACGTACACCGCCGCGGTGACGAGCAGCGCTCGCACGGCGAGCTCGGGCCGACGCGGCGCGGTGGCATCACCGAGATCCACGTCTCGCGCGGAAGGTGGCTCGGTCACTCGCGCAGAATAACGCTCCTTCGTCAGGGGCTGCGCCCCTGGCTCCGCCGGGCGCTCGAACGACGGCGCCGCCCAAGGGCGTCGTCGTCCTTCGGCGCTTCACCGTGCCGTGACCGCTACTTCATGCTGCCCGAGAGCTTCGCGAGGCGGCGGCGCAGGCTCTCGAGCGTCTCGGAGAGCTGGTCGATGTGATCGAGCACCGCGGCATCGGACGCGAGCGACAAGATGTGCTCGCGGCGTACGTCGGGATCGTCGAGCGTCTCCAGCGCACCGCCGAGGAACGCCTCGATGCGCACGAGCGCGAGCGCGGTCTCCCGGAGATCGTCGTCGATGAAGAGCAGCAGGTTCTCGATGTCGCGCACCCGCGCGAGCGCGCCGGCCGGCACCTCCGTCGGGTGCGACCCGCGATCGAGCAAACGGTCGCGCATGCGCCGGCGGGGGCCGCTCTTGCGGCGATCGAGCTGCGGCTCGACTTCGCCCCCGGCGGAGGGCTCGCCCCCAACGGGGCCTTTGTCGGAAAGCTCGACGAGGATGGCCATGCTGCCCACCTGGCTGCCACAGCGCGCGGGCGCACCGCAAGTTTTCGGCGTGGTTGCGGGGGCCGGCCCACCATCGTAGGGATCCAGTTCCTTCCGTGGCCGCGATCCCCGACGACAAAGTCCAAGAGGTTCGCGATCGGGTCGACATCGTCGATCTCGTCGGTCGCTACGTCGAGCTGCGTCGTGCGGGCCAGAACTGGAAGGGCCTCTGCCCATTTCACGGCGAGCGCACGCCGAGCTTCAACGTCAATCCGGCGCGCAAGGGCTACAAGTGCTTCGGCTGCGGCGCAGGTGGCGATGCGATCCGCTTCGTGATGGAGCTCGAAGGCAAGAGCTTCCCCGAGGCGGTGCGCAAGCTCGCCGAGATCTACGGCATCACGCTGCCCGCGGAATCGCTGCGATCGATCGCCGATGCGCGCGCCAACACCGAGAAAGACGACGCCTACGCGCTGACGAATCTCGCGACGCGCACGTGGCAGACGATCCTCGCCGAGCGGCCCGAAGGCGAAGCGGGGCGCGCGTACGTGAAGGCGCGCGGGCTCGACGACGAGGTCGTGCAATCGTTCCGCCTCGGCTACGCGCCGGCGCCGAGCGAAGCGGGCTGGGATCGACTTGCACGCGCGATCGCAGAGCACAAGCTGCCGCTGCCGCTGGCGGAGAAGCTCGGGCTCGTCGGCAAGAGCGAGAAGTCCGGGCAGTACTACGACAAGCTGCGCGGGCGACTGATCTTTCCGGTCATCGCTCCGGGCGGGGAGATCGTCGCGTTCTCCGGCCGCATCGTGCCACCGCACGATCAACCGCAGACGAAAGATGGCCACGAAGTTCCGACGCCGAAGTACGTCAACTCCCCGGAGTCGATGCTCTACACCAAGGGCAAGACGCTCTTCGGTCTGCACGCCGCGAGGCCAGCGCTCGCGGCCACGCGTCGAGCGATCCTCGTCGAAGGGAACCTCGACGTCGTGCGGCTCCACCAGTGGGGCTTCAAGGAGGCCATCGCGCCGCTCGGGACCGCGTTGACCGCCGACCAGGCCAAGCTGATGGCGCGCTTCTGCGATCAGGTGGTGATGGCATTCGATGGCGACGCCGCGGGGAAGAAGGCCGCGTGGTCCGCCCTGCCGCTGCTGCTCGAGGTCGACCTCGACGTGCGCATGGTCTTGCTGCAAGACGGCGAGGATCCGGACAGCGTCGGTCGCGAGCGCATGTCATCGCTTCTCGCCCGTCCCGAAACGGCCCTCGTCGAGATGATGAAGCGAATGGCCCAAAGCGCCGGCGACGCCGTGGATGCACGCGCGCGCGCGCTCGACCGCATCTTGCCGCTGGTGGCCCGTGCGCCGCGAGAGAGCCAGCGCGACCTCTACGCAGACCGCGCAGCGGAGCTGTTCGATCTGCCCCGCGCCCGCGTCGACATGGCGCTCAAGCAGCTCGCGAAGGCCGAATCCAAGGCGCAGGGCCCCGGACGGGCGCAAGAGCTTTCCTCACGGCCCTCCGCCCCCGACGGTGCCCGCAATCGCTCGACAACCCCTGCGAACATGCCAGTATCCGCCGCCGTGCGCCCCCTGCCGCTGCCGGCAGGCCAGACCCAACTGGCCATGCTGCTGGTCGACGTTCCCCATTTGGCGACCGTCGCGGAGCGATCCGGCGCGCTGGATTGGATCCGCGACGCACGGCTCGCACCGATCGCACGTGCGGTGATCGAGGGCGCGCGCCGTGGCGAAGAGCTCGGCATGCACGAGCTCCTGGCGCTCGTCGAGCCCGCTGCGCAGCAGCAGGTGCACGACGAGGTCTTCGCGGGAGCGTATCGCTCGCTGGGCGAGCAGGATCCGCAGATCCTGCTGCACGAGCTGATGCGTCGGTCCGAGCGCGAGGCGCTCGAGGCTGAAATTTCGGATTTGCCGCGCCGTGTCCGAGAGTTGCAGCAAGCCGGCTATCCGGAGCGAGCCGTCGCGCTGCAACAAGAACGGCTCGAGGTGCTCCGCCGACTCGCCGAGCTCTCCGACCCTCGCGCCCGCACCGAGCCGAAGCCGAACTGACACGAACATGTCCATGAGTTCCGCACGATCCGAGGCCGTACCCATGATGCGCAAGACCCCGACGCGAACCGTCGACGCTGAGAAGCTCAAGAAGAACCTCATCGCGTACGGCAAGAAGAAGGGACACATCACCTACGAAGAGCTCCAAGAGCTCTTGCCCCCCGACCTCATCGACCCCGCCGAGATCGGTGACTGGGAAGCGATGCTCGTCGCCGAGGGCGTGCAGGTCACCAGCCGTGACGATGCGAAGGTCAGCACCGCGAAGGCGCAGACCAAGGTCGCGACCCGCAAGGTGATGCCGAAGCGCTACGAGCGTGAGGACGAGGAGGACGAGCAGGCTCGCACCAACGATCCGGTGCGCATGTACCTGCGCAAGATGGGCTCGGTCTCGCTGCTCACCCGCGAGGGCGAGGTCGAGATCGCGAAGCGCATCGAAGAAGGCGAGCGCAAGCTCCTCGAGATCGCGCTGCGCAGCCCGGTCGCCATCCCGTACATCTTCGACATGTACGACCGCATCAAGCGCGGTCAGATGCGCATCAAGGACGTCGTGCAGATCAGCAACCCGGCCGACGGCGGTCCTCCGGGTGCGCTGGCGCCCGAGCCTTCGCCGGTCAATCAAGAGGCCGCGCTCGACAACCTGCAGAAGCAGCTCGAGAAGATCCGTCGCCACCAGAAGGAGATGGAGAAGCTGCGCGAGCAGATGAATGCGCTCGGCGAGAAGAAGCCCGGCGACACGCGCCGCCAGAAGCTGCAATCGCAGCACGACGACCACGAGACTTCGTGCGTCGAGGCGATCACCGACATGAACCTGTCGCGCAAGCCCATCGACGGCATCGTCGACGAGCTGTCGCAGCTGGTCGAGCGGGTGACGCGTGCGGAGCGTGATCTGGTCGAGTGCGAGCGTCGTGCGGGCATGGATTTGAAGGAGCTGCGCAAGCTCTTCAAGGACGTGCGGCTCTCCGAGGAGGAGGAGTTCAAGCTCTGCCGCCGCCTGGGTCTGCACCCGTCGGAGCTGCACGAGATCGAGGCGCGCATGCGCCTGGCGACGAAGCGCATCAAGCAGGTCGAGCAAGAGACCGACATGCGTGCGCCCGAGCTGCAAGAGGTGCACAACAAGCTGATGACGGCGCGCCGCCAGGCCGAGAAGGCCAAGGCGGAGCTGGTCGAAGCCAACCTGCGCCTCGTGGTGTCGATCGCGAAGAAGTACACCAACCGCGGTCTGCAGTTCCTCGACCTGATCCAGGAGGGGAACATCGGCTTGATGAAGGCCGTCGACAAGTTCGAGTACAAGCGCGGCTACAAGTTCTCGACGTACGCGACGTGGTGGATTCGTCAGGCGATCACGCGTGCCATCGCGGATCAGGCCCGCACGATCCGCATCCCGGTGCACATGATCGAGACGATCAACAAGCTCATCCGCACCAGCCGCTACTTGGTGCAGGAGCTCGGTCGCGAGCCGACGCCGGAAGAGATCGCCGAGAAGATGGAGCTGCCGCTCGACAAGGTCCGCAAGGTCCTGAAGATCGCGAAGGAGCCCATCTCGCTCGAGACGCCGATCGGCGAGGAGGAAGACTCGCATCTCGGCGACTTCATCGAGGACAAGAACATGACCTCGCCGTCGGACGCGGTCATCAACCTGAACCTCGCGGATCAGACCCGTCGCGTGCTCGCGACTCTGACACCGCGCGAGGAGAAGGTGCTGCGCATGCGCTTCGGCATCGGCGAAGCCAGCGACCACACGCTCGAAGAGGTCGGCCAGGACTTCAGCGTGACCCGCGAGCGCATCCGCCAGATCGAAGCGAAGGCGCTGCGCAAGCTGAGGCACCCGAGCCGCAGCAAGCGACTGAAGGCGTTCGTCGAGAACTAGCTTCGGCGCGGGCCCGGCCCGCGACGAAGCTGGCTCCCTCCGAATCCCGCGGCTGCCGAGGCGCACCGCGGGATTCGGCAATTCAGCGGTCGCGCGGGCCGCTTTCACTCGGCTCGGATTGCAGCAAAGCGCCAATCCGGAGCGAGTGAAAGCGTTCATGCCGTGCGGATTGCACGAATACGCCAATCCGGACCGAGTGAAAGCGGTGCTGCTAAAGTGGTGACGTGCGTCGCTGCGTGCTCGCGATCGTAGGCGTCGGCTGCAGCTCGCCCAGCCCGGTCTCCGACACCACGACGACGTCGGTGACATCGTCGAGCACGCTCGACGCGACGACGAGCATGTCGACGAGCGTCGGCGAGGCAGCAGCCTCGACCGCGGCCGGCGAGAGTACGAGTGGACCGGCGAGCAGCATCGGCTTCATCGAGTACGACGACGCCGGAGAGATGAACGACGAGTGCGACCTCTGGAAGCAGGACTGCCCGCCCGGTGAGAAGTGCATGCCGTGGTCGAACGACGGCGGCAGCGCCTGGAACGCGACGCGCTGTAGCCCGATCGCGAGGGATCCGAAACAGCCGGGCGAGCCGTGTACCGCCTTTGGCAGCGGTGTTTCGGGCATCGACGACTGCGACATCCGAGCGATGTGTTGGAACCTCGACGCGATGCTCATGGGCTACTGCGTGGCGTTCTGCATGGGCAGCCCGGCGAACCCCATCTGCGAGAACCCCTGCCAGATGTGTCCGATCTCCGGCGAGGGCGTGCTCATCCTCTGCTTGCCCAACTGCGATCCACTGCTGCACGACTGCCCCGAAGGCGAGGCCTGCGTGCCCGACGACGATCGGTTCCACTGCTTCCCGGATGCTTCGGGCGAGATGGGAGCGATCGGCGATCCGTGCGAGTACTCCAACGTCTGCGATCCTGGGCTCTTCTGCGCGAACTCTGACGCCGTGCCCGGCTGTGCATCGCCGGGCTGTTGCGCGCCGTTCTGCGACGTCGCTGCGACCGACGTCTGCGACACGCTGCTGCCGGGCACGTCGTGCGTGCCGTGGAGCGAGGTCGGGACGACGCCCGAGGGCTGCCTGAGCTCGATCGTCGGCGCCTGCGTTCTACCGGTGTGAAGCCAGCTCGGTTGTGCCGAGCTTGCTCGATCCTCGCGTGGCGCATGCGTTCGCCATTGCGCACGATCGAAGGGTGCCGTATCAAGCTGCCGATGGGTCAGGGGTCGAAGAAGCGTCGCGTTCGACCGCGACAGACGGAGATCGCGTTCCGGACTTGGGGCGGCAAGCGGAAGAACGCCGGGCGCAAGGCGAAGGGTGCGAAGGCGGGGGTGAGGCACGCGCGGCGCAACTCGGTGCCGCGGGGCGCTTGTCTGCACGTGACGCTGCGAGCGATGCCCGGCGTCGCGAAGCTACGCGGGCGCAAGGCGTGGAATGCAGTGCGCGAGTCGTCGCGACGCATGCTCGACCGCGGCGGCTTCCGCATCTGCGAGCTGTCGCTGATGACGAATCACCTGCACCTGGTGATCGAGGCCAGCGACCGCACAGCGCTCGCGCGCGGCATGAACGCGCTGTGCACCTCGCTCGCCAAGCGGCTCAACAAGGCGCTCGGGCGCGTCGGGAAGTTCTTCGGCGATCGCTATCACGCGCGGGTGCTGCGTACGCCGCTCGAGGTGAAGCGGGCGCTCGCGTATGTGCTGAACAACGCGCGGCGACACGCGGCGCAGCGTGGGCAGCGATGCGCGACCGGTTGGGTGGATCCGTATTCGTCGGGGCGTGCATTCACGGGTTGGCGCGGAATCGCAGCGCGATCGGGCAGCGATCCTCCGTGGCTCTCCGATCCGGGAACGTGGTTGCTCCGCGTCGGGTGGCGAAGGCACGGCCTGCTCGATCTCAACGCAGCACCCGGATGATCGAGCGGCCGCGCCGATGGCCGTTGCGGTGCTAGGCTCGTGGGCAGGTGATGGTGCGTCGTTGCGCATTCGCGATCGCGTGCGTCGGCTGTGGGCCGGTGGTGGGCGTCGGTGACGGCGAGACGTCGGGCGCATCGACGACGACCAGCAACGGCACGACGGTCGGCATGACGACGATCCTGTCGACGAGCGTCGCCGAGGCCGAGGTCTCGACTGCGGTCGACACGAGCTCGAGCGGCTCGGTGACCACGGTGGGGTTCATCCGGAATCCCGATGGTGGTGGGGACATCGAGTGCGACGTCTGGGCGCAGGATTGTCCGGTCGGCGAGAAGTGCATGCCGTGGGCGAACGACGGCGGTCACTCGTGGAACGCCACGCGATGCACACCGCTCGCGGAGGATCCGAAGCAGCGAGGGGAAGCGTGCACCGCCTTCGGCAGCGGCGTCTCCGGCATCGACGACTGCGACATCGCGGCGATGTGTTGGAGCGTCGATCCCGAGACGCTCATGGGCTACTGCGTGCCGTTCTGCAGCGGCTCGGAAGCCAACCCCGTGTGCGAGCACCCGTGCGACGACTGTGTGATCACCGGCGCAGGCATCCCGACCCCCTGCTTGCCTCGTTGCGATCCGATCGCGCAGAGCTGTGACGACGACGATGCCTGCTATCCGGTCAACGACAGCTTCGCGTGCGCGCCGGATGCTTCCGGCGAGCTGGGGGCGCTCGGCGATCCGTGCGAGTACATCAACGTCTGCGCCCCAGGGCTCTTCTGTGCGAACCGCGAGTCCGTACCGGATTGCGTGGGATCGAGCGGCTGCTGTGCGCCGTTCTGCGATGCCGCCGCCGCGGACGTCTGCGACATGATCCTTCCAGGCACATCGTGCGTGCCGTGGTACGAGGACGGAATGCAACCCGGGGGCTGCACGACCTCGATCGTCGGCGCATGCGTGCTGCCGACGTGAAGTCGCGACTGCTCGTTGCGGAAGCTCGTCGCTCGCGTGTCGAAGCAGTTGCGTGGAGTGGCTCGGGTCGCTGCGGCGTCGCTGGTCGGCGTGGTGGTTCGCGTGCGAGGACGCGCGCACGTTGGCGGCGTTTCGGGTCGCGTTCGCGATGCTCGTCGTCTGGGACGTCGATGGGCTCGGTGAGTACGTCGAGATGTTGTTCGCGCCGAGCGGGATGTTCGACGCGGCCGAGGCGCGCGCGCGCTTCGGCGGATGGAGCGACGACGCCGGCGTCGGATCGGCGCTCGCCTACTTCGTGCAAGGCCGGTTCTCGCTGTTGTTCCTGTGCGACTTCCGGCACGGGCTGCCGCTCGTGCTCGTCGCGCTGCATGCCAGCGCCGCGCTGCTCTTGCTCGGACGCTTCACGCGTCCCGCGGCCATCGCGACGCTGCTGCTCTACGACACGCTCTTGCAGCGCAACCCGGTCTTCTGGGAGGGCACGGAGATCGTGCTGCGGGTCTTCGGCGTGCTGCTGGTGTGCTCGCGCTGCGGCGAGGTGTGGTCGCTCGATGCACGGCGCGCGCGTGCGCGCGACCGATCGTGGCGACCGTCGCTCGTGCCCGCGTGGCCCCGTCGCCTCATGATGGTGCAGCTCGCGGTGATCGTCTGCGCGGCCGGGCTCGCGAAGACCGGCGCCGCCTGGCACGACGGCACCGCGGTCCACTACGCGCTCGCGAACGTCCACTACGCACGCTTCGATCTCGCCGGCGTGCTGCCGCCCGCCGTGATCGCGGCGCTGACATGGTTCGCACGCGCAGCCGAGCTGCTGTTCCCGCTCGCGCTCGTCGGCATGATCGCGCGACCACGTCGCTGCGGCTGGCTCTTCGGCCGCCGCATCTGGCTGAGCGCGCTCGCGGTGCTCCTGCTCGGCATGTGGCTCACGATGAACGTCGGGCTCTTCCATCCGGTGATGCTCGCGACGCTCGTCGTCTACTTCGACGGCGACGAGCTCGGCCGCGTCGTCGACCGATTGCGCGGACGCGCGTCGATCACGTGCGCGCGCAAGGCCGCGCCGCTCGCCTACACGAAACCCGCACGCACGATCGCGAGCGTCGCGATCGCGTTCCAGCTGACGACGGTGGTGCTCGCACAGCTACCCGCCACGAACCCGCGCCTGCGCGAGCTCGCTTCGGCGTGGCTCGCCGCGACGCGCTCGACCCAAGCGTGGACGATGTGGGCGACGCCACCGCGCGACAACGTGTACCTGCGCGCGCACGCGATCAGCGTGGCAGGCCACGCGACGCCGCTCGCCGTCGACCTCGATCCCACCGCCGACGAGCGCCCGGCCCCGTTCGGCTACGAGCGCCGCTGGAAGATCGTCGGCCGCGTGATCGCGACCGGCGAGGACGGTCCCTACCTCGATCCGTTCGCGCGCTGGCTCTGCCGCCTCGAGCTCGACGCGGGTCCCACCGCGACGATCGAGCTCGAGGTCGTGCGCGTACCGATCGCGCCGCCGCACGCAGCCCGCTCGACGCTGCTGGTGCGACGCACGTGCTGAGCGACCCGCGGCCTCAGCCGCAGCTCGCGTCGTCGTCGGGCAGGTTCACCGTGATCGCGCCCGAGTGCACCACGCCGTGCGGATCGCGGCAGCCCACGCTCGTGCACGCCTCGTCGCAGTCGCCGACGATCGTGATCGCACACGCGCCCGCATCACCTTCGCAGGTGCGCTCCGGTGCGCCCGCACCCGCGGGCACGCAACCGTACATCGCGCGATCGTCACCGAAGAGATCGCCGAAGTACGTCGCCTCCTCGACGGTGAAAGTCGCCGACTCGTCCTGAGTCGGCGCGAGCTCTGGGCGATCGCCCAGCAAGGAAATCGGGCGCGACTCGCCCTCCGCGTTCGTGCGCGCGATCAAGCACGCGCTCACCCAGCTCTGGCA
>DASZPU010000735.1:0-5803 GCA_035550195.1 Nannocystaceae bacterium | reverse complement strand
ATCGGGAACACGCTCAAGCGGTAGAACAGGTCGGCACGGAAGCGACCGGCGGCGACCTCGGCCCGGAGATCGCGATTCGTCCCCGCGACCACCCGCACGTCGACCTTCACGGTCTGGCTGCCGCCGACGCGCTCGAACTCGTTCTCCTGCAGCACCCGCAACAGCTTCACCTGCACGTCGGGCGAGACTTCACCGACCTCGTCGAGGAAGATCGTGCCGCCGTCGGCGAGCTCGAAGCGTCCGCGTCGCGCCGTGACCGCGCCGGTGAACGCTCCCTTTTCGTGGCCGAAGAACTCGCTCTCGACCAGCCCGGCGGGCAACGCAGCGCAGTTCACCTTCACGAACGGACCGCTCGCGCGACGACTGCGCTCGTGCAACGCACGTGCGAGAAGCTCCTTGCCGGTGCCGGTCTCGCCTTCGATGAGCACCGTGGAGTCGGTGGGCGCGACCTTGTCGAGTCGCTCGAGCACGCGCGCGAGCGCAGCGCTGGTGCCCACGATCTCTCCGCCGCCTTGCGCCGTGCGCAGCTGCTCCCGCAGCTCGGAGTTCTGCGCCTGCAGCCGCACATGCTCGCGCTCCATCAGCACGCGCTCGGTGATGTCGACGAACATCGTGCGTGTATAGCTGCCGGCGGGATCGGGCCGCGACCACCACTGGATGAAGATCGGCGCCCCGTCGTCGCGGCGGCGCAGCTCGAGCACGACGCCGCTCGTGTCCGTGCCACGACCGATCGATTCGAACGCATCACGCAGCCGCCGTTGCGCCTCGGGCGTGTCGGGCGCGAAGTCCTTGCCGTAGGTGCCTTCGACCTGATCGGGCGTGATGCCGAGGATCCGCATCGCGGTGCGATTGGCCCGGATGAAGCGCGAGTCGAGGCCTTCGTGCACGTAGGCGATCGGGGCTTCGTCGAAGAGATCGCGGAAGCGATCCTCGCTCTGCGCGAGCGCTTGCTCGAGCCGCGCGCGCTGCAGCTCCGCGGCGGCACGCGTCGCGAAGAGGTGGAAGATGGCGAGATTGCGCGGCGCCTGCTCCATCGGTCGCGTGTCCATCACGAACAGATGGCCGAGCACGCGCCCTTCCGGCGTCCGCAACGGCACGCCCATGTAGCTGACCGCGCCGAGCGTCACGAGCGGACGATCGTCGGGGAAGAGCTGTTGGAGGTGATCGGGGTGATGCGTGAACTCGCAGCCGTTCACGACGCGATCGCACGGCGTGCCCTCGAGCGCCCACTCGACATCGTCGAGAAAACTCTCGCCGCCCCAGAACGCCAGCGATCGCACCGCGCCGCGTTCGGGGATGAACTCCGCCACGATCGCGTAGCGCACCTGCAGCACGCGCGCGAGGCTCTCGGCCATCAAGCGAAAGCACTCGGGCCCGGGCGCGCTGCCGACCCCGCGCAGCAAGGCATAGAGCGCGGAGTCCTGCGCGAGGAGCTCGGGCAGAAACGGTGGGAACGCTGCGGGATCGCCCTCGGTCACGCTCGCGTGCGCGAGTCTAACCGAATCCCACGTGGGTGCGGCTAACCGCGAGCTCGCGCGGCTTGTTGCCCACCACATGATCGCGCTCGTGCTCGCACTCTTTGCGCCCGACGTCGCCACCGGCTCGCATCACCGCGAGCATCCCGGGCTCGTCGGTGCGAAGTACGGGCAGCGGGTGATGCTCGCAGCACCCGGCTCTCCGCGCGAAGTCGCGACCGTGGTCGGCCCGTTCTTCGAGCGTGTCGTCGTGCACCGCTGGCTGGAGCTGGAGGTGGATCTCCCGCTCGCGATCACGCAGGACGGTGCGCTCGCACTCCCGTTGGATCTCCACTTCAAGAAGCCGTTCCATCCGTCGCGACACTGGAGCCCCTACGTCGGGCTCGGACCGACGGTCGAGATCACGCTGCGACCCGTGCGTTCCGTCGCAGTCGGGCTGTCGATCGTGACCGGCACGTACCTGTGGGTGTCGCCGCGGATCGGCTTCGACATCGACGTCGCGTACGAGCTGGTGCCGTATCGAAAGTCGCTCCGGAGCGGTCTGACGGTGGGTGCCGGCCCGGTCTGGCGATTCTGAGCACGGCGGCGCCACGACGGCCGCGTAACCAAATCGCGGCGCCGGCATCCAACCGTCCGAAGCCGATACGAAGCGCGAGCCGCCCCGGATCGAAGCCCCCACGAAGTACGTGCGGGGCGCGAGCAAGCCGGGGCCGCGCAGTCGGCCCGGAGACCAGCAATGTCGACCCCACGCACCCTCGGTGCGCGCACGACTCGGCGCGCAACGTCGAACTCGGACTCGTACACCTTCGGCACGCTCGCCGATTGGATGGAGCGCTATGTCGAAGGTGATCGCCGCGCGTTCGCACTCCTCTACCGTGCGATCGAGCCGCGCGTGCGTCGGCAGATCCGTGCGCGCATCGGCAACCACGGCAACGTCGACGATCTCGTGCAGTACACGATGCTGCGCGCCCACTCGGCCCGCGCTCGCTACTGCCGCCCCGAGCTCGACGCCGACGAAGCGTTGGTCGCGTGGTACTGCGCGATCGCTCGCAACGTCGCGAACAACTTCTTGCGCAGCTGCGGTCGTGATCGCCTGCAGCTCGGCGACGAGCCCGAGACGCTCGCCGCGGTGCCGCACGAGTGTGACGACGTCGAGCAGCGCACGGTCGCCGAAGAGCTCGCACAGGAGCGCTGCGCGGCGCTGCATGCCGCCATCGCTGCGCTGCCCGCGGGACAGCGCGTGGTGGTGCGCATGCATCGACTCGAGGAGCTGCCGATGGCCGAGGTGTCGCGTCGGCTCGGTGTGAAGAACGGTGCGGTCCGCGTGCGCGCGCATCGGGCCTACGAGAGTCTGCGCGCGCTGATGATCGGCACCGCGAGCCGCGGCTTGGCCGCGTGAAGGAGCACGCCATGCACACCGAGAAGCAACGTTGGGGCCTGGTGCTCGCCGGCGGTGAAGGTCGACGTTTGCACGCACTGACGCTCGATCGCGACGGCACGCCGGTGCCGAAGCAGTTCTGCTCGCTGCGCGGCGGACCGACGCTCGTGCAGGACACGCTCGCGCGGATGGGCGCGTGTGTGGATCGCGATCGCACGCTCGCGATCGTGAGCGCGCCGCACCGTCCGTTGTGGATGCGCGACCTCGCCGCGCTCCCGCGCGCGAACGTGATCGAGCAGCCGTCGTTGCGCGGCACCGCGGCCGGTATCCTCTTGCCGTTGCTCGCGCTCGCGGATCGCGATCCGCACGCGCGACTGTTGGTGATGCCCAGCGATCACCACGTCGAGCAGCCCGCGCGCTTCGTCGAGGCCGCACTGCAGGCGCTCGACGACATCGAGGACGACGACGCGACGACCGTGCTGCTCGGCATCAGCCCCGACGGCGACGACATCGACTACGGCTGGATCGTGCCCGACGAGATCGACGAGCACGGACGCTTGCGCGTGCGCGCGTTCGTGGAGAAGCCCGCGCGTCCGCGCGCGATCACGCTGCGCCATCGCGGTGCGTTCTGGAACAGCTTCGTGATGGCGACCAGCGTACCCGCGATGCTGGGGCTGTTCGCGCGTCGGCTGCCCGCGTTGCTGGTCGAGCTCGCGCGTGCGCATGCGAGCGGCACGATCGCGCAGGCGTGGCCGGAGCTCGCGGTGCACGATTTCTCCGCCGATGTGCTCGCGGGCAGCGAAGCCTCGCTGCGCGTCGCGCCGGTGGCATCGTGTGGTTGGACCGATCTCGGCACGGTCGCGCGTATCGCCGAGCTGCGTGCACGCGGTGCGAGCATCGCGACGAGCGACGACGAGCACGCGGCTCCGGTGCTCGTGCGTCGCTCGGCCTGATCGCTTCACTTCACCGGCGGCTTCGCGTCCACGATGATCGGCAGCCCGCCGTGACCGGTGGGCACGAAGAAGTACGAGGCGTTCTTGTCGTCGAACGCCTTGTACTGCAGGTACTCGGGCGTGAGCGTCTTCGCGACGGCGGCTTGGGCCTCGGCCTGGGCCTTGCCGCGCGCGACGATGGCCGCGGCATCACCCTCGGCCTGGATGCGCGTCGCATCGCTGTGACCCTGCGCAGTCATGCGCGCGATGTCGGCGTCGCGCTTGGCGATGTCGACCTCGTACTTCTTCTGCTCGCTCTGCTGCCGCACCGCGATCTTCTGCGAGATCGCGGCGGTGACGAGCTGGTCGTAGTCGATGTGGCGGATCGCGATCTGGTCGACCACGACGTGATACCGCATCGCGCTCTCCTGCAGACGATCGTGCACCACCTGCTCGATCGCCGGGCTCTCCTTCGCGAGGTCGTTGTGCTGGTGCTTGCTGAACTCCGCGCGCACCATCGTCATCATCTCGGGGCCGAGGAACTTCTCGTAGAACTCGCGGCCCACCTCGGTGTGGATCGCGTAGAGCTCGGAGGGCTCGGGATGGAAGGTGACCGCGACCGTCACCGGCACGTGCACGTTGTCGGAGGTGAGCACGTGCACCTCCTCGTCGCGCGTGCGCGCGGTGACGTCGTAGACCACCAGCTTGTTCCATGGCAACAGCGGGTAGTAGCCGGGCGTCAGCAGCTTGTTCTCGAACGCGGGATTGCGGAACGCACGATACTTGATCGCGCCTTCGCCGGGATGCACGGTCGCGCCGCAACCAGCGACGAGCGTGCCGAGCACGAGTACGCTGAGCATGAGCTTGTTCATGTGCACCTACCGCGTCGGGGGTTTCGCATCGACGATGATGGGCAGCCCGCCCTTGCCGGTGGGCACGAAGAAGTACGACGCGTTGTGGTTGTCGAACGCCTTGAACTGCAGGTACTCGGGCGTGAGCGTCTTCGCGACCGCGTCCTGCGCTTCGGCCTGTGCCTTGCCGCGCGCGACGATGGCCGCGGCATCGCCCTCGGCCTGGATGCGCGTCGCATCGCTGCGACCCTGCGCAGTGGTGCGCGCGATCTCGGCGTCGCGCTGGGCGATGTCGACCTCGTATTTCTTCTGCTCGCTCTGCTGGCGCACCGCGATCTTGCGCGAGATGGCCTGCGTGACGGTGTCGTCGTAGTCGATGTGACGGATCGCGACCTGGTCGACGATGATGTTGTACTTGGTCGAGCTCTCCTGCAGTCGATCGTGCACCACCTGCTCGATGATCGGGCTCTCCTTCGCCAGATCGTTGTGCATGTGCTTGGAGAATTCGGCGCGCACGAGCGTGATCATCTGCGGCCCGAGCAACTTCTCGTAGAACGCCGGACCCACGGTGGTGTGGATCGTGTAGACGTCCTCCTTCACCGGGTGATACGTGACCGCGACCGTCACCGGCACGTGCAGGTTGTCCGCGGTGAGCACGGCGACCTCTTCGTCGCGCGTGCGTGAAGTGATGTCGTAGACCACCAGCTTGTTCCACGCGAGCAGCGGGTAGTAACCGGGCGTGAGCACCTTGTTCTCGAACGCGGGATTGCGGAAAGCGCGGTACTTCAATCCGACCTCCCCGGGATGCACCGTCGCCCCGCATCCGGCGAAGAGAGTGGTGAGCGCGAGCAGCCGACAACCGTTGATGAACCTCGACATGGGGAGCCTCCAGTGGTTCCGAATTCCACCGTGACCGAGGATCGGGCAGCTGGCACTACGAGCGCCACCAGCCATCGCATTGCGCCGGGTCAAAGCGAAACGCTTCGCGCGGACACGTGCTATTCGGCGTCGAAGACCGCTCGGAACGCGTCGAGATTGCGCGATGAGATCGCGCTGCTGCTGGGGATCGCGAACACGACGCGGTCGAACGCGCCGGCGACGCGCGGCGAGGCCAGCACCGTGCGTGCACGCTCGGCGACCATCGTCGGATCGTTGCGGAAAGCACCG
>DASZPU010000734.1:0-4902 GCA_035550195.1 Nannocystaceae bacterium | reverse complement strand
GGAGTTATCGCCCCCGCGGATCTCTGACTCACCACACTAGGGTGCACAGACCGTCTCGTCGTAGTGCTGCCGGAACGGCTGGCTGAACCACGCGTCGGTGTCGTTGGGGTGGGCCCAGAAGAAGATGCCGCCGTTTTGCGGATACCAGCCGTCGAACATCTCCGCGATGCCGACCGCTTCGGGCTGTGTCGCGACCGGTTGGCAGCCGGGCTCGATGCAGTAGCCGAACACGACCTTGGACGCGTCGCCGCCGAACGGGCCGCTGACGAGCGCATCGTAGTGATCGTGGATCTGTTCGAGCTGCTCGGGCACGAAGGGTGAGCGGCCGCCGTTGTGGTACTGCGGCATGAGGAAATCGAGATCGCTCGCGACGCTCTCGACGATCGCGAAGTACTCGTCGCCGACCTCGAGCTCGCTGTCCATCGGCGCGTGCGTGACCAGCTTGTGATCGCCGGGGAACGCCGCGTCGAGGCTCGCGCGCAAGCTGCTGGTGAGGCTCGTGACGAAGTCGATGTAGCTCGGGTCGCTGAGGCAGTACTCGTAGTCGATGTCGATACCGTCGAGATCGTTCTGCTCGACGACGTCGGTGAGCTGCGCGACGACGCTGTCGACCTGATCGACGCAGTGATCCCAGCACTTGGTCATCTGGCCGCAGGTGCCTTCCCACACCCCGCCCATGCTGGCGCCGCCGAAGCTGAGGATGACTTCGACGTCGGCGTCGTGGAGCTGCTGGACGAGATCGGGCAGCGGCGTGCCGAGGCAGCCGTCGACCGGCGAGAGGTTGCAGCTCTCGTCGCAGATGACTCCGTCGGGCGTCCACGTGTAGCTCACCGCGAACGCGATGACGACGTGGCTGTACTGCGCGAGCTGTTCGGCGGTGGGGCACTCGGTCCAGTTCGCGAGATAGGCGATGACGCGGTGATCGTCGACGCACGCCTGCCCACCGGTCGTGTCATCGGCATCGGTGGTGGCGTCGTCCGTGCTGCCGGTGTCGCTGGGGCCGTCGGTGGAGTCGTTCGACGATGTCGTGGTGGGGTTCGCAGTGGTCGAGCTCTGCGTGGTCGCGGTGGTGGTCGCGGTGGTCTCGACCGACGACGTCGCGGGACCGCCTTCGCTCGTGGGGTCGCTCGCGGAGCCTGTGCCGTCGTCGGCCGTCGCATCGGGATCTTCGGCGGCGCACGCGAGGAGGAGTGCGAGCGCGAGCGTGGCCGAGGGTCGGGTCATCGCAGCATCATAGACGCTCGGGCGCGCGCGTGCCTGCGTCGCGCGGACGCATTCGCACGTCGCGGGCGTCGCGTAGACTACGTCCGGTGCCGCTCTTCGACATCGCGGTGATGATCGCGACGGCGATCGCAGTGATCGGAGGGTCGATCGCGTTCGGCTTCGCGGTGTCGCGCAAGTCGATGACGGCGCTGCGCGAGCGCATGGCGGTGCTGAACGCCGCGATCCGCGGCGCGGCCGATCGGCTCGGGCTGCCGTGCGTGGAGCCGCCGCCTTGGCGACATCCGATCGTGGGCGACGTGCCGGCGGGCGCGAGCATCCGCGGCGAGCACCTCGGACGATCGCTGCGCATCGCCGTGCAGAGCGACGAAGATGCGCACGAGCTCGTGATCGTGCTCGCACCGATGCGCGGCACGAAGTGGCCGAAGCTCGGCAAGCTCGATGCTTCGCGCGACGCGGATCGATTTCCGGCGCTCGCTTCGCTCGCGGCACTGGCCCGCGAGATTCGCGTGACGCCTTCCGAGCTGCACATCCTGCTTGCGCAGGATGGCGCGGCCGCCCTGCTCGCGGCACTCGAAGCCGCGCTCGCATTGGCCACTGCGCTCGACGCGATTTGATTCGGCGAATGTTCGGGTGGTTGCTCCGCGGGTCGTATGCCCCGGGGCTCGTGGGTGCCGCGGCACGATCGACGCCGCGCGGAGACGGTGGGGAGTTGCTCGCCGGCGCCGCGCGCTTGGAGTCCGCCACGGTGCATGCGTTCGCGGAGCTGCGCCACGCCGCGCTCGCCTGGACCTCGCCGAGTGGACCGATGGGCGCATCGACGTGCGCGCGCGAGCCCTGTTCGAAGCGATGCACCGCTCGCTCTTCGCGTGAAGAAAAAACGCCTGCGATGAATCGATCGCGCTTGCGTGGCGATCGACGCGTGCTACATCGCCGCGATGGCGAGGTCGAAGGTGGTGCAGCTCGAGCTTCCGATTCGTCGACGCGGTGGGAAGCGCAAAGGTGCCGGGCGCAAGCGCAGGCGATCGCGTTCGACACCGCCGCATGTGAAGCGAGCCACGTTTCTCGGGCGTGAGCCGGTGCAGGTCACCCCGCGGGTCTGCGAAGGGCTTCCGAGCTTGCGCGAGCGGCCGGCGTGGGTGGTGTTCGTGCAGCAAGCCCGGGCGGTGCGAGCACGCAGCCACGGCTTTCGCATCGTGCAGTACACGGTGCTGTGGAATCACATCCATATGATCGTCGAGGCCGACGACCATGCGGCATTCGTGTCGGGCATGCGGTCGTTCACGATTCGGCTCGCCAAGGCGATGAACGTGCGCTTCGAGCGACGCGGGCGGTTCTTCGATCATCGCTACGATGCGCGGGCGCTGCGATCACCGCGGGAGGTTCGCAACGCACTGCAGTACGTGTTGCTCAATGTGCGCAAGCACGAAGCCGAGCACGGGCGCACGCTGTCACGCGAGTGGATCGACGAGCGCAGCACCGGCGTGACCTTCGATGGCTGGGACACGTCGCTGCCGCTGACCTGTGCGAAGGACTTCGGCACCTCGCCGGCGCAGACGTGGCTGCTGCGCACCGGTTGGCGCGTGCACGGGCGCCTGCGCGTCGACGCGATCCCCGGCGGCGTGAAGCATGCGCTGCAGCTGCGCGCGGCCGCGTGACGGCGTTCGATTCGGCGAATGTTCTCCTTCAGCCGCCGCGGCCGCGCTTCAACGCGGCTGCGATCTCGCCGATCAAGTGCGCGCGCGCGGCCGATTCGGAGAGGCCCAGCTCGGCGAGCTCGCCGTCGGCGATCGCATCGGCGATGCGCTCGACGGTGAGCAGCAGCACTTCGTTCGCGAGCGGATCGGACAGACCCATCTCGCCCATGATCGCGAGCTGGCGCTTGCGGCTCTTGCGGAAGGCCTTGCGCACCTCGGGCTCGAGCACCACCAGCGCGCGCAGGCTCGCGCGCAAGCCCGGCCACGCGCGGTGCTGCGCGATCACGTGGTCGCCCATGCGCTCGGCCTTCTCCGCCGGAGTCTTCGCATCGGCGGCGATCGTCGCGACCCCGTCCCACTGCTTCGCGATCCACTCGTCGTAGACCGCGAGGAACACCGCCTGCTTGTCGGCGAAGTGCTTGTAGAACGTGCCCGGCGCGTAGCCGGCTGCGCGTGCGATGCGATTGGTGTCCGTGCCGAAGAAGCCGCGCAGCTCGAGCTCCTGCGCCGCCGCGGCGACGATGCGCGCGCGCGTGTCCGCGGGCTCACCCCGGCGCGGGCGTGGGCCGAGCCCCGTCGCCGCCCGTTTCGCGGGCGAGGCGCGCGAGGTCGTGCGCTGCTTCGTCATTCGTCGTGCGTGCGCGCGGCCAGAAGACCAGCGCGGACAGAGCATACCCCGACACGAAGAACAGCACGCGCACGAGCGCGAGCCCGTGCGACCACGGGGCCGGCGTCGCGAACACGAGCACGCCGACGAGCGGAAAGCCGATGCCGGTCGACCACGCGACCGCGCGCGCGAGCGGCCGATGCCGCGGATAGCCGAGCCCGTAGCAGATCGCCGCGAAGTACCCGATGGTGAACTTGATCGCGCTGAGCAGGTACTGCAGCTGGATCTCCAGCGTGCTCGGCAGCACGCCCTGCTCCGCACCGCTGAGCATCGCGCGGATGTGGAAGTTCTCGACCGCGTCGAGCAACCCCGCCGCGAGCACACCGGCGAGCAGGAGCCGCAGCGCCAGCGGCTCGGTCTTGCCGCGCCGATCGACGTAGTACGCGACGAAGAACGAGCAGTACGACAAGAGGAAGAGATCATCGAGCGCGAACACGACGCGCAGGAGCGGCCCCTGCTCCACCAAGAGCCGCGCGTACTCGGCGGGCGCGAGCACGCTCTCGAACGGATCCTGCGCGACCCCGAATCCGATCCCGATCACCAGCATCGCGGCCGCGAAGAAGCTCGCCAATCCCCCGAACAGACTGATCCACGGCGGCCGCTGCGTCATGGTGATAGATCTATCACCAACGGCTCGCGCGCGCAACCTCGCCGACCGGGCAGGTCTTCGCGTCACTCGTCGCTGGTCGGCTCGCTGGTCGCCTTCGCCAACCCGAGCCAGCGTCGCAGCTTGCGGGCGCTCTGCCGCGACACCGGGACCTTCGCGCCGTTCCGCATCTGCGCGAGGAAGCCACCGGTGTCCTGCGGAGCGAGCAACACCACCTCGCGGAGGTTGAGCAGCGCGCGTCGGTGCACGCGCTCGAACGCGTCCGACGGCAGGCGCGACTCGAGCTCCTGCAGCGACAGCTCGCACAGGAGCGGCTCGCCGTTCGTGCGGTGGATCGTCACGAGCGTGCCGTCGAACTCCGCGTGGCTCACCTCGGTCGGATCGAGCAGCAGCACGCCCGCGCGCGTCGTCACCGGCAATCGCGTCAACGCAGCCGCGGGCGCGACACGCCGCGTCGACGCATGCTTGCGCGCACGATCGATCGCCTTCGCCAATCTACCCGCCTCGATCGGCTTGAGCACGTAGTCGACCGCACCGAGCTCGAACGCCTCGACCGCGTGCTCGGGATGCGCGGTCGCGAAGATCACGAACGGCCCGCCTTCGGGCACGAGCGCGTGCGCCTCGATGCCGGTCATCCCCGGCATCTGCACGTCGAGCACGAGCACGTCGATGGGCTCGCGCGCGAGCTGTGCGAGCGCGTCCGCGGCCTG
>DASZPU010000733.1:0-4113 GCA_035550195.1 Nannocystaceae bacterium | reverse complement strand
GGCGCACGCAACAGCGAGCCGCTCGCGCGCGCGATCCCTCGCACCGGCGCATCGACGTCGAGCCTCGACCGCGGCAGCGGCAACGACCAGCGCGCCGGCGTGGGTGGTGCACGCATGCCCTTGATCTCCTGCACCGCGCCGAACACCACCGCGACGCCGAGCACGACGAGACCGACGAGGCCGGGCCACATGAACACCGAGCCCGCGAACGCATCGGTCGCGACGAACGCGATCACCAGCCCGATGAGCACGATGGCGCCCAGCGCCCGCGCGCTCGCCCATGCGCGTCGCAGCGCGCGCTCGGCCTGCGACGCGCGCACGACCGCTTCGATCTCGTCGACGTGACGCAGCGCGCGAACCGTCGAGCCCTCGCCGAGGTCGGCCCAGTCGCGCGCGCCGCAGCTCGCACAGGGATCGGGCTCGTCGGTGGCGCGCATCGGATCGACGATCCGCGCGCCCTCCGGCAACACCAGCAACCCGCACGAAGTGCAGAGTCTCCCCACCTCAGCCAAGGCTAGCAGACCTGCCACGCGTGACAGGCCCACCGCTTTCTCGTATCGTCCGCTCACGACGCTGGGGGTGGCGGTGCGCATCGCGCCTCGCCTGAGAGAGTCCCCTCGAACCTGATCCGGGTCGTACCGGCGGAGGAAAGCGTGATGGAACGAGAGCACTCACGGCTACGCGTAGCCGACGACAACGAACGCGACGTGCGACCGCTACCGCCGGTCGACGAGACCTTCCCCAGCTCGCAGAAGATCGCCGAAGGCGAGCTCGGCGTGCCCTTCCGCGAGATCACGCTGACCGGTGGCGAGCCACCGCTGCGCGTGTACGACACCACGGGTCCCGAGAATCCGGATCCGCGGCGTGGGCTGCCCCCGCGGCGCGCGCCCTGGATCGAGCGGCGCGCGAAGGAGTCGGACGGCAACCTCTCGCAGATGCACTACGCGCGGCGCGGCATCATCACCGAAGAGATGCGCTTCTGTGCGCTGCGCGAGCGCATGAGCGCAGAGCTCGTGCGCGACGAAGTCGCAGCAGGTCGCGCGATCATTCCCGCGAACATCAAGCACCCCGAGCTCGAGCCGATGATCATCGGCCGCAAGTTCTTGGTGAAGGTCAACGCGAACATCGGCAACTCCGCGGTCGGCTCGTCGATCGAGGAAGAGGTCGAGAAGCTGCAGTGGTCGATCCGCTGGGGTGCCGACACGGTGATGGACTTGTCGACCGGCAAGGACATCCACAAGACGCGCGAGTGGATCCTGCGCAACAGCCCGGTGCCGATCGGCACGGTGCCGATCTATCAAGCGCTCGAGAAGGTGAAGGGCAAGCCCGAGGCGCTCGACATCGACGTCTTCATGGAGACGCTGCAAGAGCAGGCCGAGCAAGGCGTCGACTACTTCACGATCCACGCCGGCGTGCGCCTGCACCACGTCCCGCTCACCGCGAAGCGCACCACCGGCATCGTGTCGCGCGGCGGCTCGATCATGGCGAAGTGGTGCCTCTCGCACCACAAGGAGAACTTCCTCTACACGGAGTTCGAGCGCATCTGCGAGCTGATGAAGCGCTACGACATCTCGTTCTCGCTCGGCGACGGGCTGCGCCCCGGTTGCATCGCCGACGCCAACGACGAGGCGCAGTTCGCCGAGCTGCGCACGCTCGGCGAGCTCACCGAGATCGCGTGGAAGCACGACGTGCAGGTGATGATCGAAGGCCCCGGCCACGTGCCGATGCACAAGATCGAAGAGAACATGCGGCTCGAGCTCGAGCTCTGCCACGAGGCGCCGTTTTACACGCTGGGGCCGCTCACCACCGACATCGCGCCGGGCTACGATCACATCACCAGCGCGATCGGGGCCGCGATGATCGGCTCGTTCGGCTGCGCGATGCTCTGCTACGTGACGCCGAAGGAGCACCTCGGCCTGCCCGACAAGGACGACGTGCGCGACGGCGTCATCGCCTACAAGATCGCCGCGCACGCGGCCGATCTCGCGAAGGGTCATCCCGGTGCGCAGGAGCGCGACGATGCGTTGTCGAAGGCGCGCTTCGAGTTCCGCTGGGAAGATCAGTTCAACCTCGCGCTCGATCCCGTGCGCGCGCGTTCGTTCCACGACGAGACGCTGCCCGCACCCGGCGCGAAGACGGCCCACTTCTGCTCGATGTGCGGCCCGCACTTCTGCTCGATGAAGCTCACCGCCGACGTGCGTGCGCTCGGTGAGGACACGATCGAGCAAGGCATGGCCGACAAGGCGGCCGAGTTCCGCCGCAGCGGCGGAGAGCTCTACTCCGAAGGTTGACGGCACCGCGCTCCACCCCCCACCTCTTGGCGCCGGCCGACGTCGCGACCGGGCTGGTGGGCGCGTGTCTGGTGGTGCCGCTCGAGCTGTGGCTCGTGCGCGAAGGCGGTGCCGACACGATCGGCACCGCGCTGGTGTTGATGCTCGCGGCCGGGCTCGCCGTGGGGCTCGCGATCGCGATCGGCGAAGCGATCGCGAAGCGGCTCGGTGCGCGTGCGTGGGCCCAGGCGTTCGCGCGCGCGGTGCCCAGCTTGCTCGCCACCGTGCCGGTCGCACGTGGGCTGTTCGAGGGTGCCTTCGCGAGCACGCTGCCGGGAGCCGCGAGCGCGCCGATCTGGCTGCCGATCCTCGCGCTCGTCGGACTCGCCGTCGTCGTGCGGGTCGGCGCGATGCTCTCGGCGCGACCGCGAGGCCCGCTCGTGCTCGCGATCGCGTTGCTGTCGATCGCGATCGCGATCGACGTCGTCGATCGCCGGGTGAAGCGCAGCGAGTACCCCGACGTGCACACGTTCCTGCTGTTCGCGGAGATCGTGGCCGCGGGGCTCGGCGCGCGGCTACTGGCCGGCCGACGCTGGCTCGATGCGCGCGCGCAGCTCGTCCACGGCCTGCGCGTCGTCATCGTCGCGATCGCGTTCGCCGGCTTCGCCGTGCTGCGCGGCGGGCTCGCCACCCCCGAAGCGCGCATGACCATCGCCACCGCGGGCATGCACGCACGCATGCTCGTGCGACTGTGTCGCAGCACGCTCGATCTGGACGGTGACGACTACGCCAACGTGCTCGGCGGAGGCGACTGCGACGATCTCGATCCCGACGTGAACCCGGGCGCGAGCGAAATCCCCGGCAACGCGGTCGACGAGAACTGCGACGGGCTCACCGGCGAAGAGCCCGAGGTGCAACAGCTCGTGGCCGCGCGCGCCGAGGCGAAGGTGCAGCTCGACAAGTGGCGCGAGGATCCGGCGGCGTTGCAGCTGCTCGCGCGTACGCGCGAAATGAACGTGGTGCTGGTCGCGATCGACACGCTGCGCGCCGACGTGCTCGCCGAAGCGCGCGCGGAGCTGCCGAACTTGTGGGGCCTGCTCGACGGCAGCCGCCACTTCCGGGTCGCGTTCGCGCCCGCGGCCGGCACCGACCTGTCGATGTCGGGGGTGCTCACCGGACAGATCGATCCGTTCGCGACCACGCAGCCCACGCTCGCCGAAGCGCTGCACGATCGCGGCCGGCACACGCATGCGGTGATCCCCAGCGAGGTGATCCGCTACGTCGGCAAGGCGATGCTGACGCGTGGGCTCGATGGCCACGATCGCCTGGTCAACGACATGTACCAGCGCGACGTCGGCCTCTACACCACCGGCGCGCGCACGACCGAGCTGGGCCTGCAGTTCGTCGACGAGCACCTCGCCGCGCGCGCGCAGGATCCGTTCTTCCTGTGGGTGCACTACTTCGACGTGCACGAGCACGACGAGGTGAAGCTCGCCCACCTACGCGAGCTCGTGGGCGACGTCGGCACGCCCGATCGTCGCGCCAAGTATCGCTTGCTCGTGCGCCTGGTCGACGATCAGCTCGGGAAGCTGCTCGCGGGCCTGCGCGAGCGCGGGCTCGAGGATCGCACCATCGTCGTGCTCGTGAGCGATCACGGCGAAGGGCTCGGCGAGGATCCGCGGCTGCCCGACAACCACGGCCGCTTCCTCTACAACGCGCTCGTGCACGTGCCGATGTCCGTGCGCATCCCCGGCGTCGCGCCGCATCCGATCGATCGCGCGGTCTCGCTGCTCGACATCTACCCCACGCTGCTCGAGCTGGTCGGCGCGCCCGCGCCCGACGT
>DASZPU010000732.1:0-3353 GCA_035550195.1 Nannocystaceae bacterium | reverse complement strand
TGAGCGTGTTGTCGAGCAGCGTGCTGCCGTCGGGCTCGACGACCTCGGACATGCGCTGCGCGAGGTAGGCCATCTGCTCGGCGTAGAAGCGGTAGATCGCGGTCATGTCCGCGATCGCGTCGAGGTTCGAGTCGCCCTCGTGGGTGGTGAGGTGGTGCTCGAAGTCGATGCCGAGGAACGGATACGGGAAGCCGTCGTTCTCGCCGCGGCGATACATGATGCTCGCGACGTTGGTGATGCCGCACGCGAACGACTCGACGATGAGATCGAGCTGCTGCTTCGAGATGAGCCCGGTGTTCGAGTACGAGCCGAGATCCACCGCCGCGCCGAGATCCGGCACCGTGCAGGTGTAGCTGGCCTCGAACTGGTTGCGCATCTCGTTGATCGCGTCGAGGTGCGCCTCGATCTTCACCTTGTCGCTCTGCGCGACCTTGTCGACCAACACGTCGAGCTCGGGCTTCACCGCGTCGATCACCGCGAGCCGCTGCGCCTTGCGTTTCGCCGCGGTCTCGGCATCGACACCGATCTCGCCGAACAACCGCATGTACATCGCGAACGGATCGGGCTCGGGCGCGAGCGGTTGGTTCGCGTCGAGGTAGCTCATGCGGCTGCCGGGATGGCTGCCGCCGGTCTGCACGCCGAACTCGAGCGAGCGGAACGGCGTGTCGTTGCCGATCGTCGCGGCGATGGTCTGATCGACCGACGCATGCGACGCCCAGCCGTGCATGCCGCAACACGGATGGTTGAACTCGTCGCCCTCGAGCATCGCGGAGCCGGTCCACAGATACGCGGGGCCCACCGTGTGCGGCCCACCGGGCGGGCCCGCCACCGCGATGCGCAGCCCGTCGATCACCACGAGGCGATCCTGATACGGCGCGAGCGGTTCGAGGATCGTCGGCAGCGTGAACGCGGTGCTCGTGCCGACCGGCAACCAGTTCTCGTGCACGACGCCGTGGGGATGGAAGAAGAGCAGCAACCGCTTCGGCGGCGTCTCGGCGCCACCGGCCGAGCTCTGCAACAGCGGCACGAACGGCGCGACCGCAGCCGATACGCCCAGCGCCTCGAGGAGACGTCTGCGGGTGAATCGTGATCGGACGGGGTGGCGCACGTTGGACCTCAAGGAGCGCGATAGCGGAATGCGTCGGTCTGCACGAGCGCGAGCACCAGCTCGCGCACGTCGTAGTCGGCGTCGGCAAAGCTCGCGTGGAGCTGATCGAGGGTGCAGATGTCCTCGGTCTCTTCGAAGCGACCGAGCGCGAAGCGGAACCACTGCGTCGCGACGCACTCGCGCACCTGTTCGCTCTGCGCGAGCTTGTTCGCGAGCTCCACGACGCCATCGAACTCGCCCGCGACATCGGTGCCGACGACCTCACCGGACTGATCGACGGGCAGGCCGTTCTCCAGCTCGCGATACACACCGATGCCGTCGTAGCCCTCGAAGCCGAGCCCGATGCCGTCGATGAGGCTATGGCAGCCGGCGCACGCCGGATCGGCGGTGTGCATCTCGAAGAGCTCGCGCGTCGTCGCGTCCGGATCCGGATCGGGTGGGATCACGTTGATGTTCGGCGGCGGCGGAGGCGGTGGCGAGCACAGCAGGTTCGACAGCACGACCACGCCGCGCTGCACCGGGCCCGACTCGTTCGCGTGCGCGTGGCTGGCGAGGAAGCCCGCCTGCGTGAGCAGCCCGGCCCGCTGCGTGGGATCGAGCTGCACCGGCTCGCTGGGATCGTGATCGGCGGGCGTCGGCAGGCCGTAGATCTCGAAGAGCGGCGCATCGATCCACGCCTCGTTCGAGGTGAGCAGCGTGTCGAGCTTCGCATCGCCGTCGAAGATGACGCCGCTCGCGAAGCGCTTGGTCTCGGCGATCATCGCCGCGCGCACGTCTTCGTCGAAGAGCGGATAGACCGCGGGATCCTTCAGCGAGACCTCGAGCTTGTCGACCGCGAGCCACTGCACGTGGAAGCTCTCGATCGCGCTCTTCGCCCGCGGATCCGCGAGCAAGCGCTCGGCCTGCGCGCGTAGGCCCGCCGCATCGGCGAGCGCACCGTCTGCGGCCGCGTCGAGCAACGCGTCGTCGGGCACCGAGCCCCACAGGAAGAACGACAGTCGCGCGGCGAGCTCGTTGGGCGCGAGCGCGATGACGTCGCCCTCCGGATCGCCTAGCTCGAGCTCGAGCTGGTAGAGGAAGTTCGGCGATTGCAGCATCGCCTGCACGACCAGCTTCGCGCGCGTCGGATCGTCTTCGCCGAGCGCGATGAGCCCGTCGTAGCGCGCACGCTCTTCCGCGGTGAGCGGACGGCGATACGCACGACGACCGACCGCGTCGACCCAACTCCCGAGGCAATCGGAGGCGCTCGCAGGATCGCAGCCGAGCGCGGCGACCGGATCGGCCGCGACCGCATCGCCGACCTGCTCGGCGATCGCACGGAACTGCTCGACCGACGTCGGCGACACCGGCGTCGCGTAGTTCGCATCGAACGGCCCCAGCTTCTCGTCGCCGCCGAGCTTGCTGATGTCGGCCTCGACGCCGAACAGATCGCGCACCGCGTTCGCGTACTGCAGCCGCGTCAGTCGGCGCAGCGGCATGTGACCGATCTCGATCGCGCCGCACGCCTCGGGCTCGCCGGTCTCGCCACCGCTCGAGCTCGCGCCGCTGTCCGCATCGCTCGCGCTGCCGGACATCGCGGTGCCTTCGCCGTCGTCGCCCGCTGCTCCGCCGCCCGAGATGCCCTCGTAGCAGCCCGCGGATGCGAGCACGAAGCTCGCGACGATCGCCCGATGCCCCCGCACCATCACCAAGATAACGGAGCCCCCCTCGCGCTCGAAGTGCTTTCTTCGCGCCTTGGATTGCACAAACGACGCGCGCGCTACTCGTCGTCGCCGTCGTCGAGCTCGGGCAGTGCCTTTTCGAAGCCTTCGAAGTCGGCCCACGTCGACTGCAGCAGGTCGGGCGACCGGGCCACGCGATCGACGGCCTCGCGCAGCGACGCTTTCGCGCGTCGCAATCGACTTCGCACCGCGCGCTCGCCGATGCTCCACGCATCCGCGATCTCCTGCGCGGAGAGCCCTTGCCAGTGATACAGCTCGAGCAAGAGCTGCGTCTCCACCGGCAACCAGCGCAGCGCCTCCGCGAGGATCGCATGCTCTTTCTTGTCGGCGACGAGCTGACTCGGCGTGGGCCCGATGTCGCGCAGGCAGCTCTGCTCGAGGTCGAGCTCACCCGCAGCGCGATGCTTTGCGCGCAGCTGGGCGTAGAGCACGTGACGCGCGATGCCGAAGACGTACGAACGAAAGCCCGCCTCGCGACGAAAGCGTGCGCGCCCTTCGACACACGCGACCAACGTGTCTTGGAC
>DASZPU010000731.1:0-3122 GCA_035550195.1 Nannocystaceae bacterium | reverse complement strand
CGCTGATTTCTCCCAAACCATACCGTGAAGTCAATCTCCGCGCCCGCAGAGATCGCTGAATTGCCAGCCTAGGCGGTCGAATCGCCGAAAGTCGATTCAACGGTAATAAACCGATGAATGGCCTAGCGCGGGTCCGGCTCGGGCACCGCGTCGAGCTCGGCGAGCCACGCTCGCTTCGTCGCGTCGTCGACGATCGCATGCCGCAACGACGCGGCGACGAGCCCGTAGATCTGCGAGAGCGTGAACGCGAACGCGTTCGCGCAGCGCACGTGCTCTTCGACGAGCTCGACGCCGAAGAGCGCGGGATCGTCGGTCGCGAGCGACACTTCGACGCCGGCGGCGAGCAGACGCGGCAGCGGATGCTCGGCGAGCGAAGGCACGACGCCGAGCGCGACGTTGCTGCTGGGGCACACCTCGAGCGGGATCCCGCGGCGCGCGAGCTCTTCGACGAGCGCGGGATCTTCGAGGCAGCGCACGCCGTGACCGATGCGATCGGCCCCGAGGATCGCGATCGCGTTGCGGATGCTCTGCGGTCCGAGCAGCTCGCCTGCGTGGGGCAGGCTGCGCAACCCCGCCGCCTTCGCGCGCGCGAACACGTCGCGCAGCGGCTGATAGGGATGATCGCCGCCTTCGGGTCCGCCGAGCCCCAGCCCGACGACGGATCCCGGCGCGCGCGCGTGCATGCGCAGCGCGAACGCCAGCGTGGGCTCGCCCTGATCGAGAAACGAGCGCACGATGTCGAGCACGTAGCCGATCGAGACGCCGAGCTCGGCTGCGGCTGCACGGCCTTCGAGCAGCCCCGCTTCGAGCGTGTCGGCGGACGTGCCGAGCACGAGGTGCGTCACCGGTGTGAACGTGACCTCGGCGTGGCGCACGTTCTGATCGGCGAGTCGTTGCGCGAGCGCAGCGACGGCATCGCGGATGTCGTCGACGGTCTGCAGACACTTCGACACCGCGAGATACGCCCGGATGAAGCTGCCGAAGTCGGTGAACCGGAAGGCCGCGCGCACGCCCGCAGGGCCGTGCTCGTCGCCCGGCAAGCGCAGGCCGTGGCGGGCGGCGAGCGTGCACGCGAGCTCCGGAGCGATCGCGCCTTCGAGGTGCACGTGCAGCTCGGCCTTGGGTAGCGAGCCGATGTACGCGCGCAGATCCATCGCCGCGGAAGCTACCACGTTCGCTGCTATCGTCGCGGCGGTGGCCGAGGTCGACACGCAAGCGCCCGATCCCGACGCGCGTCCGATCCCGCTGTTCTTCGCGCTCGTGCCGCTCGCGGCACTCGTGGCATTGCTCGGCGTCGTCATCGTCGTGCTGCCGCAGCGTTATCCCGGCTTCGAAGGCACCGGGCACCTGCCGCTGCTGCTCGCCGCTGCGATCGCTGCGATCATCGCGCGCGCGCACGGCCGTCGTTGGGCCGCGCTCGAGCGCGGCATCCTGCGCGCGATCCAGCTCGCGATGTCGGCGCTGCTGATCCTCTGCGTCATCGGCATGCTCATGGGCACGTGGATCGTCGGCGGCGTCGTGCCGGCGCTGATCCATTGGGGGCTCGAGCTGCTCGCACCGAGCTACTTCCTGCCCACCGCGTGTGCGGTGTGCTCGGCGGTGAGCCTCGTCTCGGGCAGCTCGTGGTCCACCGCGGGCACCGTCGGGCTCGCGCTCGTCGGCGTCGGCGGTGCGCTCGGCGTCGATCCGGCGATGACCGCCGGCGCGGTCGTGAGCGGCGCGTACTTCGGCGACAAGCTCTCGCCGATGTCCGACACCACCAACCTCGCACCGGCGATGGCGGGCACGGATCTCTTCTCGCACGTGCGTCACATGGTGTGGACCACCGCGCCATCGTGGACGATCGCGATGATCGTCTTCACCGTGTTGTCGCTCGGCACCGAGACGAATCCCGATGCGGGCTCGGTCGATGCGATCCAGCGCGCGATCGCGGCGCAGTTCGAGCCCAGCGTGTGGCACGTCGTGCCGCTCTTCTTGGTGATCGGTCTGGTCGTGCGCGGCAACCCGGCGTTGCCCGTGCTCCTGCTCGGCGCAGTGCTGGGCGGCGTGCTCGCGGTGCTGCTCGAGGGCGCGACGCTGGCCGAGGTGCTCATCGCCGCGATGGACGGCTACAAGTCGAGCTCGGGCGATCCTGCGGTCGACGAGCTGCTCTCGCGCGGTGGGCTGATGAGCATGGCGAAGACCGTGCTGCTCGTGCTGTGCGCGATGAGCTTCGGCGGTGTGATGGAGTCGACCGGCATGCTCGCGACGCTCGCCGAGCGCATGCTCCGGCTCGCGCACTCGGTGGGCTCGCTCATCGCGGTCACCATCCTCACGTGTTGCGGCATCAACGTGATCGTCGGCGATCAGTACATCGCGATCGTCGTGCCCGGCCGCATGTACGCCGCGGAGTATCGCGCGCGCGGCTTGCATCCCAAGAATCTCTCGCGCGCGCTCGAGGACGCCGGCACGCTCACCTCGCCGCTCGTGCCGTGGAACACCTGCGGCGCGTTCATGGCCGCGACACTCGGCGTGCCCACGCTCGCCTACCTGCCCTACGCGGTGCTCAACATACTCAACCCCATCGTGTCGATCGTGTACGGCTTCCTCGGCATCTCGATCGCGAAGCTGCCCGAGCCCGACGTCACGCGGTGATCGGGTCGGCGCGGAACAACGCCGCGAGCGCGTCGATCACCACGCGCACCCGCGGCACTCGGCGCAGCTCGGGATGCACCACCAACCATCCGGTGCCGCGCGCGACGACGCCGGAGATCGCATGCAATCCCGGATGCACGCGGGCTGCTCGATACGGCAGCACGCCGAGCCCGAGGCCCGTCGCCATCGCGGCCGCGACCACTTGCATGCTCGGCGACGAGAGCACGATCTCGGCCTCGCGGTACGCGGCCTCGCACCAGCGCGCGGCGGGATGCGGGCCCGAGTACACGCACACGTCGTGGCCGGCGAGCGCGACCGGGTCGTCGGGACGACCGCGACGCTGCAGATACTCCGCCGTGCCGAAGAGCGCGTGCGGCTCGTCGCCGAGCTTCTGGGCGAAGAGCACCTCCGGCGTCGGACGCAGGCCTTCGGGGCGGAAGCGAAACGCGATGTCGGCCTCGTGGCGCAGCAGGTCGGCTTCGCGATTG
>DASZPU010000730.1:0-3561 GCA_035550195.1 Nannocystaceae bacterium | reverse complement strand
CAGGCCGAGCTCGCGGGCGCGCCGGCCCACGTCGTCGTCGATCGGCGTGGTGCGATCTGGGTCGCGTTGCGCGACGCCGCGGCGGTGGTCGGCTTCACGCTCGCATGCGCGGGCGAGCACTGCACGCCGACGCTCGCGATGCGCGAGACGTTCGCGACACCACGCGAGCCCATCGCGCTCGGGCTCGCCGACGACGATGCGACGGTGCTCGTCGCGTGCGGTTGGGGCCGTGCGCTGGTCGGTCACGCGGTGCGCCCCGGTGGACGCGAGCTGGCGATCGCGCTCGCCCGCGAGCCCCGCGGCTTCGTCGTCGACGAAGACGGCGATCGCGTATGGGTCGCGCACGCGGTCGGCTCGCGGATCAGCGTGCTCTCGCTCGGCGATGGCGCGGTGGCCCGCGAACGCGAGCTGCACTGGCGCGACATGGTGAAGACCGGCGACTTCGATCTCGCCAACGTGCCGCGCTTCGCCGTGCAAGGGCTCGCGCTCGCGAGCGCCGGTGGTCGCGTGCACGTGCCGATGGTGCTCGCCTATCCCGGCGAGCCGGACACCGAGGCCGAGGGCTACGGCGCGACGATCCAAGGGCTCGAGCCGTTCTTCCCCCACGAGCCGGTGCTCGTCGAGCTCGGTCCCGAAGGTGACGACGCGCGGCTGCGACTGCGGCACGAGGTGATCGCGGCCGACAAGGCGCGGCGCAGCGAGCAGCGTCGCGCGTATGCCCGCGATCGACCTCCGTGCCTGTTGCCGCGCGCGACCGCGGTCGACGGCACGGGTGCGACGCTGTTGGTCGCGTGTCAGGATCTCGGACAGGTGGTCGCGCTCGCGCTCGATGGGCGCACGCTCGAGCGCGCCGAGTCGCAGCGTTGGTCGGTGGGCGTGGGCGTGGATGCGATCGCGATCGACGAAGAGCGCGGCGAGCTGTGGGCGTGGTCGCCGTTCGATCGCACGCTCGCGCGGCTCGACGAAGACGCAACGCAGCCCGCGCGAACGATCGCGCTCGCGGCCGTGCGCGAGCTCGCCGATGCGGAGGGACGTCGCGCGTTCCACCGCCCGCGATCCTTCGATGGACGCTCGTGCGCGAGCTGCCACGTCGATGGCCGCGACGATGGCCTCGTGTGGCAGAGCCCACTCGGGATGGTGCAGACGCCGGTGCTCGCCGGTCGCACGGTCGGCACCGCACCCTTCGGCTGGCACGGCGAGCGCGCGTCGCTCGACGGCCACATCCGGCGCACCTTCACGCGTCTGCGCGCGGACAAGCCCGACGACGCGACCGTCGCCGCGCTCGCCGGCTGGATCGGAACGATGCCGAGCTATCGCGACGCAACGATCGCCCTCGACGAGGCCGCACTGCGTGGCCGCGAGCTGTTCCGCTCGCCCACGCTCGGCTGCGCGAGCTGCCACGCCGACGACGACGGCACCGATGGCGTGAACCACCGCATCGGTCACGGGGCCGAGCTCGACACGCCGTCGCTGCGCTTCGTCGGCGACACCGGGCCCTACATGCACGACGGTCGCTACGCGACGTTGCGCGAGCTACTGGTCGCGACCGATGGCAAGATGGGCACCACCGCCGCGCTCGACGAGCGCTCGATCGCCGACCTCGTCGCCTACCTGCGCGTGCTCTGAGCCGTGCTCACGCTCATCTCCCGCGACGAAGCACTGCGACGGATCCGCGCCGAAGTGCAGGGCGGTTGCCTGATGTGCGCGTTGCGAGACGACCGCGCGGGGGAGCGCTTCGCGATCGACGAAGACGACGAGCTGTTGCTGGTGTTGCCGCGTTACGTGCGGCGATGGGGCCAGCTGCTGGTCGTGGTGAAGCCCCACGTCACGCGCTACCACGAGATCGATCCGTCGCTGTGGTCGCGTGCGTCGGCCTGGGCGCTGCGGGCCGCATGCGTCGTCGAGCAACACGTGCAACCGCTGCGCTGCTACGTGACCTCGACCGGCAGCGCCGCCGGCGAGCTCACGCAATCGTCGGCGCACATGCACATCCACATCATTCCGGTCTACGACGCCGACGATCGCCCGCGCGACATCTTCAGCTGGACCGCGGGCGTGTACGTCGGCACGACCGACGAATGGCGCGCGCTGCAGGAGAGCTACCGCGTTCGCTGGCACGCGCTGGCCGAGCCTGGCGCGCCGCGATAGCCTCGCGGCATGACATGGCTTCGATGGATTCCCAGGGTAGGCATTGCGCTCGCGATCGCGTGTGGCGGTGACGACGACGATGGCAGCGGCGAGACGCAGGGCGAAGGCTCGAGCACCGCATCGACGACGAGTGCGACGACGACAAACGCTACGAGCAGCGAAGGCAGCGGCTCCGACGCGACCACGGCGTCGACGAGCGCGAGCACGACCGTCGCGGACAGCAGCAGCGACGCGGGCAGCTCGGAGGCGTCGAGCACCGGCAGCGAGACCGGCGGCGCGGCGTGTGGCGACGGCGATCCGTGTGCCGGTGATCAGGTCTGCGTGCTGCCGTGCTGCGGCGGACCAGCACCACCTTGCATCGACATGCCGCGCGGCGGCTGCGATCCGGAGGACTCCGAGGTGCCCGCAGATCAGTGCAACGCACCGTGCTCGACGCCGATGTGCTGCATCGACAACTGCGTGGCCGATCCGCCGTACTGCGTGAACGCGTCCGAGCTGAGCTGCAACGGCGGCACCAGCTGCAGCATCGACTCGTGCTTCGGCACGGTGACGAACGGCCAGCTCTACTGCGAGTGCGCGTGAGCTACCAGAGCTGCACGACCTTCGCGCCCTGGTAGTAGTGCGCGAGGATCGTGCCGTAGTCCTTGCCGTCCTTCGCCATGCCCATCGCGCCGTGTTGGCACAGGCCGACGCCGTGGCCGTGGCCGCCGCCGAGCAGCACGAGCTTGCCGCCGTCGAGCTCGGGGAGCACGACGAACAGCGAGCTGCGCAGCCCGCCGAGTGCCTTGCGAATGCGCAGCTCGCCGGCGATCTCGAGCTCGCCGCGCGCACCGGTCACACGCAGTCGTGTCGCGCGACCGCTGCGTCCGCGCGCGCGCACCTCGAGCTTGCGAATGTCGCCGAGCCCGTCGAGCCCGGGATTGCCCGCGAGCGTCGCGGGATCGAGCAGCTCGCGCCAGCGATACGCGGTCTTGCTGATCTCCGGCTCGGGCAAGCTGTAGCTCTTCGGCGACGCGCGCAGGAACGCCTCGATGTTCGCGGCGTCGATGCCCTTGCCGTAGCGCTTGTCGAGCAACAGATCGGCGCGCCCACGCAATTGCGGATCGGCGGCGCTCGGCCACACCACGTCGTTGTTCTCGGTGTGTCCGCCGCAGTTCGCCGAGTACACCGTGTCGACCAGCTGCGTCTCGCCCGGTCGCATCGCGACGCGGCCCGCGGTGGCTTGCACCGCCTTGGTCGTGCGCTCGTGCTCGCGGATCTTGCCGGCGTACACCTGACAGTGCTGCTCGCTGCACAAGAGGAACGGATCGTCGAGGTGACGCGTGCCCACCTTCGCGAGCAGCTGCCCACGCGCCGCGACGGCCTGGGCCTGCAGCGCCGCCATCGGTGCCGACGCGAAGATCTCCGCAGGCA
>DASZPU010000729.1:0-1769 GCA_035550195.1 Nannocystaceae bacterium | reverse complement strand
TCGTCGGGCTCGCGCTCACCCACCGCGCGCGCGAGCCCGAAGTCGAGCACGCGCACGCGACCATCGCTGCCGACGATCGCGTTGTCGGGCTTGAAGTCGCGATGCACGATGCCGGCCGCATGCGCAGCCGCGAGCGCGCGTCCGACTTGGAGATAGTGCGCGACGATCTCGGGCAAGCGTCGCGGTGCGGCCGCGATCCAGCCGCGCAGCGTCGCACCATCGACGAGCTCCATCGCGAGATAGACGCCGTCGCCGTGCGTGCCGACCTCGTAGATCTGTACGATGCCGGGATGCGAGAGCCGTGCGAGCGCCTTCGCCTCGCGCTGCAGTCGCTCGCGGCGGCCGTCGTCGTCGCCACCGGGCGCGAGCAGCTTGATCGCGACCTTGCGATCGAGCTCGTTGTCGAAGCCCGCGTACACGACCCCCATGCCGCCTTTGCCGAGTCGGCGCAGGATCGGATAGCGGCCGATGCGAACCGGCTCGGGCGATGTGCCGAACACACGACGATGCACCGCGTTGCGCAGGTGTGCGGTGTCGAGCCCTGGTGCGATCGTGTCGGCTTCGCCGTCCGGTGTGCGTGGGTTCGCCGGCGCGAGGCGGTCGCGCGGGCGCGCGGCGTCGACGGTGGCTTCGTCGCTGGGGTCGCCCACGGCGGGATCACTTTCGCATCGACCGCGCGACATCGACAGCACGCACACCCTCCACCGCGGAAGTGTCCGCGGGGCGGCGGCCGGATCGAGTTGCGCTCAGCGACGGCGGCGGACCAGCGCGACCACGAAGAGCAGCAACAGGGGGGCGCTGCGCGAGGGCGCGCTCGTGCAGCCGCAGCCGCTGCCGTCGGGGGTCTCGCCGCCTTGGCCGGGCAGACCGCTGCCGGAACCGCCGTCGTCTTCGCTCCCACCGTCCGATGCGGAGTCGCCCGCGGAGTCTCCGTTGGAACCGCCGCCTTCGCTCGCCGAGCCGCCCGATCCATTGCTGCCGTCTTGCGCGTCGTCGACGAGATAGATCGCGAGCCCATCGGCGCTCACGAGCGTCGGACGATCGCGCACCGGTGTGCCTTCGGTGTACTGCTCGAGGATCGGCAGCTCGACGACCTCGACCTCGGCGAGATCGAAGCCCCACGCCGCCGCGATCTCCGGTGTCGGCACGTGACGGCGCCAACCCGAGTCGACCAACCACACCTCGGGATCGTCGGCGGTCTTCACGAGCACCGGCGCGCCGCCGAGATCGTTCCACTCTTCGTAGTCGTCGAGCTCGCTCGCTTCGATCGTGAGCATCTGCCAGAACGGATCGAAGCCCCACGCCGCGAGCGCGACGTCGTCGGGCACGCGGCGACGAAAGCCTTCGGGCAGCTCGGGGCGCGGGCACGACAACATCTGCGGGCTCGAGGCGAGCTCGGCATTGTCGGCGCCTCCGCTGTCGATCGCGTAGACGTGCACCGCGTGCGCTTGTCCGTCCTGCAGCGACAACGGCACGTCCATCGTGAAGCCGTGGTTGCACGAGCCCAGTGGTTCGCACAGATCGTCGCGCTGTTGATCCGCGGTGGTCGGCACACCGATCGCGTTCATGTCGCCCGCGGGTCCGCCGAAGTAGACGTGCACGTCGATCGACTGCTCGGGCGTGTCGGGATCCTGCGCCCAACCACTGACGCCCGTGCACGCGGCCGCGTCGAGCGTGCCGCCGGGCGGCGCCGCGATGTCGCAGATCCCTCCGGAGGGGCCACCGCCCCACCATTCCCAGTGCCAGATCTCGCTGGGCACCGTGCGCGC
>DASZPU010000728.1:0-6022 GCA_035550195.1 Nannocystaceae bacterium | reverse complement strand
ATGATCTTCTCGCCTGCGCCCGCGACGGTGCGGTACTTGACGCCGTTGACGACGCCGCCGAGGTAGAGCGCACTGACGCGATCGACGAGCTGCCAGCGATCGCGCACGCCGTACGCCATCTGGATCGCTTGCTCGTCGAGGATCGCGAACGCCTCGTTCACGATCGTCTGCATCTCGACGGCCGCGGGATACGCGATGCCGTAGCCGTGCAGCGACATGTTCACCGCGAGATCGCGCGCGGCCTTGTGGATCTGCTCGTCGCTGACCTCGGCCCGCTCGGCGCTGAACACCTCGCGATACTTGAGGCTGACGGTCGCGAGGAAGCGGTACCAGATATCGGCGAACTCGCGGTTGGGCGAGCCCTCGTTGGTCGCGCCCTGGGCGAGCCCGAGCACGCGTCCGTAGATGCCGCGTCGCTCGGCCTCGTTGAGCCGATCGGCCGAGGCCTTGATCCACGTGTACACCTTGTCGGACGCCGAGCCGCGCGAGATCGGCAGCATGCCGGTCTGGAAGTGCTCGACCACCTTCTCGACCACCGCGTGCAGCTTCATCTCCTCGAGCTGCGCGGAGTAGAAGATGAGTCGCACCGCGAGCACGTTGTCCTGCACGATCTCGACCGGCGCGACGCCTTCGAGATCGGGCGGCTCGATGTCGGCGACCGATGGCATGCCGTCGAACGCACCGCCCAGCGATTGTGAGATCGCATTGAGCACGCGGATGACGATGTGCGGATCGGTCGGCGAGACGTTGGCGACGATGAGTCGCTGCGCCACCTCGGCGAGTTGCTTGGTGTTGATGATCGTGTCGGTGGGCGTGCCGTTGACCTTGCCGACGCCCTTCTCGCGCAGCTGCACCCACGTCTGCGTGTACAGCACCTTGTTCGAGTTGAAGCGCTTGACCGCGTCGTTGATGCGCTCGACGAACTCCGGAACGATGAGCACGCGGAAGACGATCTGCGGGTTGGACAGATCGTCGGGGCGCGACGGATCGGGCTCGGTGCCGTAGCCGTGATCGGTGCCCTGCTTCGTCGGATCCTCACCACCGTTGAGGAAGATGTCGGCCTTGCCCGGCGCGCCGCGCTCGAGCTTCCCGAACGACGGATCGGTGAAGCCGGCCATCACCAGCTGGCCGACCACCGACGCGAGCAACACCTCGTCGTCTTCCGCGTTCGGCACCGAGCTGTCGGCGGGGAAGCTGGCGGGATCGAGCGACAGCGTCTGATCCGTGCCGAGCCGGAAGAGCTGACGCAGCAAGTAGCGGCACGCGAGGTAGAGTCGCTTGCGCTCGCGGTTGGCGGCGTCGATCTTCTTCTGGTCGAGCGCCTTGGTGTCGTCGTAGATGTCGGGGTACTTCCTCTTGATCGTCATCGTGGGGCTCCTCCGGGGCCGCAGGCACTCGTGGTTGGTTCGTCAGTGCATGGCGCCGGCGACCTCGCCGAACGCACGGGTAGTCATGGGTCGATCGCGCGCCGCGAGGCGCTCTTCGAGCGCGGCGAGGGCCGCGGGGATGTCGAGGATTCCTGCGCCGCATCCGGTGGTGTCGCTGCCGACCGCGAACGGACGTGCGGTGGCGACGAGCAGCTCGCGGACGTCGTCGACGTCGAGCGGTGCTGCGTAGCGAGCCGCGCGCGCGACGAGCAGCGCGCACGCACCTGCGACGAACGGCGCCGCGAACGAAGTGCCGGTGTTCGTTTGGTAGCCCGAGAGCCCGGCCGCGACGATGTGCTCACCGGGAGCGCACAGTGCAACGTGATCGCCGCGCGTCGTGAAGCTCGACGGCTTGCCGGTCTCGCCGACCGATCCGACCGCGATCACACCCGGCAGCGCCGCGGGATAGTACGCAGTGGGCTTGCCGTCGTTGCCCGACGCCGCGACGAGCACACAGCCGCGTTGACGCGCGTACTCGACGACGTCGGCGTGCGGGATCGGGTCGCCCTCGCGCAGCGCGCTCTCGGGTGTGCCGAACGAGCAGTTCAACACGCGCGCACCGAGATCGATCGCGAGCTTGCAGGCTTCGTCGATGTCGGGCACCGCTCCGATCGCGGTGAGGCTGCGGCGTTCGGACATGCGTGCGGCCGCGAGCGCGCGCATCGGCAGCACCCAACACGCACCACCGACGCCGCGCGGCACGCGAAGCCCACGCGCAGCGATGATGCTCGCGCACGCGGTGCCGTGGCCCATCTCGTCGCGCGGGATCAGATCGGGGACGTCGGCATCGCCGATGAGCGTCAGGCCCCGCGACAGTCGCTCGTGCGGAAGATCGACCGTGTCGGCGCCGCTACGCCAACGCCCTTCGAGCTCGGCGTGCTCGAGGAAGATGCCGCTGTCGACGATGCCGACCACGAGCGCCGAGTCGCCGGGCTCGAAGGCCAGCGCGCGTGCGGCCCCCACCAGCTCGTACGCATATAGAGGATTGCTCGGCTTGGGCGGAGCCGGCTTCGCGAAGGGTGTGACGGTGAGATAGCAGGGCGATGCGCCTTCGACTCCGGCGAGCTCCGCGAGCTCGTTGCACAGCGCGATCACTCCGACCGCCGGGTCGACGTCGATTCGCAGCGTGCGCGAGAGCCCGGTCTCCTGCTCGACGGAATCCCAGTGCGGACGCACGACCGCACCCGCCGTCGCACGCTCGCGCGCGGCTCGGAACGCGCGCGTCACCTTCGTGGCGGGCGAGTGCTTGCGCAACACCGCGTCGATGCGACCGCCGTCGATGCGCGTCGCCGCATCCGCCACACCACGTGCGACCGCGAGGTAGTGCGGCAGCGAGTCGGGCGCGCGATCGGGTGCGAGCTTCACGGTGACGCGACCGCGCAAGCACGCGCGCGTGCGTTCGGGCGAAAACGGAAGATCGGGCGCGTGCTCGATCATGGCTCGCCTCCAGGCGCGCTCGCACGCATGCCGTAGCGCTGCGGCACTTCGAAGAACCCGTGCGCCGAGCGATCGCCGACCTCGACCTCGAGCTCGCCTTCGGAGTGGTGCGCCATCGGTCGCACGACGAGCTCGTGCGGATGCGCCTCGAGTACTTCGACCGCCTCGCCCATCAAGCGCACGCGCGGGCGACCGCCGTTGCCGAGGTTCGCACCCTGGATCCGCAAGAGCGGTCGACCGTCGGCGCGCGCGAACACTTCGTGCCCGGTGACGACCGGCTCCGACGAGCGCTCGAGCGCCGCGCGCAGACGATCCACCGGCGTGCCGAGCAACGCCTCGACCTGACGCGGATCGGTGCCTTCCATGACCTTGCGGAACTGACCGACGGTGCGCACGCCCGCGAGCTCGAGCTTGCGCCGATCCTTGTCGTCGAGGCCGTCGTCACCGCTGAGCTCGCCGAGCGCGCGACCATCGTCGTCGAGCGACATCGCGAGCGTGTTCTCTTCGACCATCGCACGCGTGATCGTGGTGAAGCCGAGGTGCACCGTGCTCGCGCCGGCCTCGTTCGGCGCCGCGTGGCGCAGCATCAGCTGGCCATCGGAGTGCGCTTCCCAGAACACCTTGAGCTCCACCGAGAGATCCTTGAGCGCGAACGTGAGCGGGCGACCGGTGCGGGCCTTGAGCGCGAGCGCATCCTGAGCGCGATCGAGCTGGGCGCTGAGCGCTTGCACGAAGTCCTCGACGGGAAACGCCTGCGCTGCACCGGTGCGCGTGCGACCGTTCATGGCTCCTCACGAACGAAGCGCGCGCGCAGGCGGCCGTGGTAGGGGTCGAAGCCGGTGACGAGACGACCACGCGGGACGCACAGATGCAGCTCGGCGCCGGGCTCGATGCGCGACTCGATCGGCAGCTCGACTGCGAGCTCCACGACGGCGACGTCGATGCCGCTCTCGGCGTCGCCGATCGCGAGCGGCACGCGCTCGAGCAGCTCGGGCACCATCGCGTCGAGCGCGATCACGCCGCGCCTCCGCCTTCCCCGGTCGGTGTCTCCGTCGGCGCCTTGTTGAGCGCGTGCCGCTGGATGACACCGATCGACTGCGCGTCCGCGAAGCGATCGAGGTTGAACGCTTCGGTGCGGAACTTGACCGACACCTCGCCGACGAGGTCGGCCTTGATCGCGACGTCGGCTTGCGCGTTGACGTCGACGGTCGAGACCATCGTCGAGATCTGGCTCTGCATGTCGGACTGGCGCGCCGCGATGCCGCTCTGTTGCCCGCCGGTCTGCGCCTTGATCTGCGCGTTGACCGACTCACGTGCGCGCGCGTGGAACTGCAGACGCGCACGCAGCTGACCGTCGTCGACGACGATGCGGTTGATGCCGAGCAACACCATGTTGGCCAGCATGCGCATGCGCTCTTCGCCGAGCGCACGACGACCGGCCTGCAACAGCGGACCTTCGACGACTTCGGGCGTGAGCTGCTCGCCCTCGAGCCCGAACTCCTTCAACCACTCCGGCGAGTCCTCGCCCTCGTCGCGCGGCGACAGCGTGGGCGGCGTGGTCGCGCCGGGCTCGGGCAGCACCAGGTTCAGCTCGCGCGGGTATCGGTTCGCGAGCCAGTCACGCGTCTGGTAGTCGGAGACGTTCTCGCGCGTGAAGTCGTCGACCGTCTTCGAGAGATCGGCGACGAGCTTCGCGTACTCGCGCACCTGATGCGCGGTCGCGTCGACGATCGCTTGGAAGGTGCCTTGGATCAGACCTGCGACGAACGAAGGAAAGTCGACGGCATCGAGCGCACGGCGAGCACGATCGCCGAGCGCCTCGGTGCCCGACGGTTTCGCGGCCGGCGGAGCTGCGGGCTGCGGTTGCGCCGGCGCGGTCGGTCGTGCGGGTGCGTTCGCGGGCACACCGGGCATCAACCCGCCCGGGCCGGCGAGATCGTTGGGCGTCTCGAGCCCGACGGCGAACGGATCATCGTACGCGTCGGGATGCCGCGCGCGCGCGTTGCCGTGCCCGAAGCGCTGCGCCGACAAAGCGCCTTCGATGCGACCGAGGTCGCGCTCGAGCGCAGCACGCTCGCGGGGCGCGAGGTTGCGGAAGCCGGCGGAGCGACGGATCTGCGCCGTCGCTGCGAGCGCGTTGGCGACCGGATCCGTCATGCGCCGGTGACCTCGTAGGCGACGGCGTCATCGAAGTCGACCGCGTTGCTCGCGATCGCGGCCATGCGATCCGCGAAGTCGGTGGTGCGCGACGCGTCGAGCAACGCTCGCACGACACCCTCGGCATCGAGCAGTGCCGGGCCACTGCCGCCGCCGCGACGACGCAGCGCACCGGCGAGCGCGGCGTGGGTGATCGGTCCCCACTGACCATCGGGCGGTAGTCCGCAGCTGCGCTGGAAGTCGACGAGCGACGGCGCACCGAGCAACGCGAGCGTCGCGTCGCGATCGGCCTGCGTGCGGATCGGTCCGGCCGTGCGCATGATCCACGAGCGCGCTGCACCGACGCCCATGTGCACGGCGCGATCGACGAGCAACGCGAGCTGTCGTGGCGTCGAGAGTCCGAGCGCAGCCGCGATCGGCAGCATGCGGTCGAAGATCTCGAGCACGCCCTCTTCGTTCTGCGCGGCTTGTACGTGGGGCAACGCGCCCGCGGCACGGAAGCGTGCGAGCCACGGCTCGGCCCACAGCACGCCTTCAGCGATCGGTGCGAGGCGCTCTTCGGCGTCGGGCGTGCGATCGGGATCGGTCGCTTGCAGCAGCGCCGCGAGCCCGTCACCGAAGACGCGCGCGAGCGTCTGCTCGGGCGGCAGCGGCGTGCCGGCAGCGGCGGCACGTTGCTCGCGCGCGGCCGCGCGACGCAACACGCGACCGATCGCGCCCGAGCCCTGACTGAACAACAACAGCCCCCACAAGAGGCCCAGTCGCGCACCACCGTCGTCGCCGGTCTGCGATGCGACGGCGGAGTAGGCATCGTTGCCGCTGTCGGCTCGTCCGATCACGCGCAGCAGTCGAACCTTCTCGCCGATGTCGAGCGTCGTGAGCTCGAGCGCCGCCGCGGACAGCGGTCGCGATGCGGGACCGACGGGGAGCGACTCCTCGCGATCGGTGTCGCAGTAGCCCGAGTGTCGGAACGCGCGCGCGGTGCCGGCGATGCGTCGGCC
>DASZPU010000727.1:0-3742 GCA_035550195.1 Nannocystaceae bacterium | reverse complement strand
TGTCGACCCGGGCGATCTCCAGCGCCCGCGCGTCGGCCTCGTCGTCCTCCGCGACCACCGCGGGGCGCGGCGCATCCGCAGACGCCTCGCCCGAGCGGGCCGCCGCGATCGCGAACGCGACGGACCCGGCCCCGCGCAGCGCCGCGAAGCGAGGGCGGCGGCATCGTGGTCGGCGGGGGCACACGCGATGCAGAGCATATCGTGCTCCACAACGCGCTATGCTCCGCTGACCGATGGCGCGCACGCGGATCCTCTACGTCGAGGACAACGCGGCCAACCTCGCGCTCGTGCGCAAGGTGCTGGAGCACGGCGGTCGCTACGAGGTCGTGGGCGCGGCCACCGGCGAGGAAGGCCTGGACGTGGCGACTGCGCGGCCGCCCGCGTTGATCCTGCTCGACCTCGATCTGCCCGGCATCGACGGCTTCGAGCTCGCCCGTCGTCTGCGCGCCGGGGCGAGCACCGCTGCGATCCCGCTCGTGGCGATCAGCGCGAGCGTGATGAAGCACGAGCGCGAGCAGGCGATCGCCGCCGGCTGCGTGCGCTTCATCGAGAAGCCCTTCGACATCGGCGAGCTGCGTGCGGTGGTCGAGCACGCGCTGTTGTCGAACGGCAACGACGAGGCGTGAATCAACGCTGCGCAGCCTGCTCGAGCTGCGCGAGCTCGGCCTGCGTGTTGATACCGGCGGCCTCGAGCTCGGCGATCGGCACGGCGATCACGTCGCCGCGCTCGGCCAGCGGTGCGATCACGTCGGTCAGATAGATCTCGCCCTGATCGTTGTCGCGCTTCACGGTCGGCAGGATCGCGCGCAGCTGCTGCGCATCGATGCAGTACAGGCCCGCGTTGCACTCCCCGATCGCGCGCTCGTGCGCGTCCGCGTCGCGGTGCTCGCGGATGCCGACGACGCGGCCGTCGCCGTCGCGGAGGATCCGCCCGTAGCCGGTGGTATCGGCCGGGGTGAAGGTACCGAGCGCGGCCGTGCGCGCGCCGCATGTGGCGACGAGTGACGCGAGCGTCTCGCGCCGCACGAGCGGAACGTCCCCGGAGAGGATCAGCGTGGGACCGACGACGTCGCGCATCTCGTCGAGCGCGCACAACACGGCGTGACCGGTGCCGAGCTGCTGGGCCTGCAGCGCGAAGCGCAGCCGCGTCGATTCGCCCGCGTACGCGGCCCGCACCGCGCGCTCGACCTCGTCTGCGCCGTGGCCGACCACGAGCACGATCGGATCGGCACCCGCGGCGATCGCCGCACGGACGGGATGGACGACGAGGGGCTCGCCGAGAAACGGGTGCAGGACCTTGGGCAGCGCGGAGCCCATCCGCGTGCCCTTCCCTGCCGCCAAGACGACTGCAGCGCAGCGACCCACTTGCCGCGGGCGAGCCTACCCCAATGCTTGCTCTCCGATGCGGCCTCGTTTGGGCTAGGATGGTTGGCCTTTCGAATCCGGCGTCTATGGCCACGGCCCAGGCATCCTCGGAACCCCAGCTCGGTTTTCCCGCGAAGGGTTCGCTCAAGCGCTTTCCGTTTCCGCGGCTGATCCGCGAGATCGCGCGGGGAAGCCTCACCGGTAGCCTCTACCTGCTGTCGGGGCCGACGAAGAAGGTCGTCTTCTTCGAGGCCGGGCAGCCGGTGTTCGTGCGCAGCAACGTGCTCTCCGAGTGTCTCGGTCAGGTGCTCGCGCAAGAAGGGCTCATCACGCAGGAGCAGTGCGAGCAGACGCTCGAAGCGATCCGTCGCACCGGCAAGAAGCAGGGCGAGCTGTTGGTCGAGATGGGCATCCTGAGCCAGGGCAACCTGCGCTACGGGCTGCAGGCGCAGCTGCGCGCGAAGCTGTTCGACATCTTCTCGTGGGACGACGGGCGCTATCAGTTCAAGATCGAGACGAGCACCGCGTCGTTCGGCGTCCGCCTCGATACCTCGGCCGAGGGTGTGATCCTCGCGGCGATCCAGGATCGCTATCCCGAGGATCGCGCTCGCACGGCGCTCGGTGATGCGCGCTCGCAGTTCCCGATCGTGCGCGGCGATCCGGCGCAGATGGGGCTCGAGCTCTCGCCCGAGGAGAAGTGGTTCGCCAGCTGCCTCGACGGCAGTCGCACGCTCGCGAGCGTGCTCGAGCACGGTGGCGATCCGCCGGTGCCCTATCCCGCGGCGTTGCTCTTCGGGTTGGTGCAGGCCGGTGCGGTGGCGCTCGTCGACGAGGCCCAGCCCGCGCGCAATCAAGGCCAGCGCCCCACGTTCATCCCGACCAAGGGCACCGACGATTCGTTCGCGCCCACGTTCGAAGCGCAGGACGTCGTCACCGAGTACGAAGACACGCCGCTGCCCGGCGAGCTGCCGAAGGTGCGGGGCTTGCTCGGCGATCACGAGGCCGACTTCGCGGGCGTCGAAGACGAAGAGGCGCCGAGCATCGGCCCCACGCTGCACTCGGTGGTGCGTTCGAAGCCCGAGCTGCCGCAGGCGCTCGTCGCTGCGGAGCCGGCGGGTGTCGATCCGACCTTCGAAGGTGCGCTCGAGTTCGGTGAGGACAGCGGCGCGGTCAACATGGACGAGTTCGACTTCGGTGAAGACGTCGACTCGCCGCCGCCCGCTCCGCTCGCGGCCGTGCCCACGCCCGCACCTGCCGCCGAGGTCGTCGCGCCCGCGCCGATCGAGCCCGCACCGATCGCGCCCGCAACCCTCGCGCCGCCGCTCACGGTGGCGCCGGCAGAGCCCGAGCCGATCGAGCCGGTCGCGATCTACGAGATGGGCCCCGCCGACATCGAGACGGTCGCGGAGCCGAGCGGGGTCGGACCGCGGCCCGATCGCCGCGACAGCGCGCGCTCCGATCCCGACGCGACGGTGCTCGACTCCGGCGGGCTGTTGTCGGCCGACATCATGCCGATCTCGACCGATCGCGTCGGCGACGATCTGCTCGGCGAGGAAGAGCTCGACTCGATCCACATCGGCGGTGACGACCTCGTGGGGCTGGAGCTCGACGAGCACGACGACCTCGTCGCCGAGCTCGCGGACTCGGGTGCGGGGGCGGACGGAAACCCGGCGCACGACCTCGTGCCCGAGGATCTCGGCATCACGCCCGAGGCGATCGACGCCGATCTCGAGCTCGAAGAAGACGCCGAGCCGATCGATCAGCCGGCCGACGAGCTGATGAGCTTCGACGAGCTCGACGGCATCGATCTCGGTGGCGACGCGCCGGCCGGCAACGCGCCGCAGTACCAGGGTCAGGAAGCGACGGTCGAAGAGGACGACAACCCCGAGATGGTCGGGGCGATCCGCTTCAACGAGGCCGAAGCGGCGCTCGGCGAGGGCGACTACGCCGGCTCCGTCACGCTGCTCGAAGAGGCCTACGACGCGGGCTTCGACGTCGCCGAGCTGCACGCGATGTTGGCCTACGCGCGCTTCATGGCCGCGGGCCAGGACGCCGACACGGCCCAGCACGCGCTCGAGCTCCTCGACTACGCGCAGACGATGGACCCGAGCTTGGATCTCGTGCACGCGTATCGCGGTGCGATCTACCGCGCGCTCCGCCAGCCGGCGCGCGCGCGCGAAGCCTTGGATCGCGCGCTCGAGCTCAATCCGTACTGCGAGCTCGCGATGCAGATCATGGACACGCTCTAGGCCGGGCGCCGAGCCGCGTCCTCGTCCTCGTCCTCGTCCTCGTCCTCGTCCTCGTCCTCGTCCTCGTCCTCGTCCTCGTCCTCGTAGTCGTAGTCGTGGTCGTGAACGTGAACGTGGTCGTCGCGACC
>DASZPU010000726.1:0-22360 GCA_035550195.1 Nannocystaceae bacterium | reverse complement strand
AGCCCGCGCCGAACTCGATCACCGCGGCGCGCGGCCCGACGAGCTCCGCGATCGAGTCGGCGTGCTCTTGCATGAGCGCGAGCTCGGTGCGCGTGGGGTAGTACTCGGGCAGCTCGCAGATCCGTTCGAAGAGCTGCGAGCCGCGTTCGTCGTAGAGCAGCTCGGTGGGCAGCGTCTTCTTCGGCTTCGCGAGCCCGCGCAGCAACACGGCCAGCACGTCGTTGCCCTGCTCGCGGGGCGCGGGCGTGGGCCTGCGCTTGCGCGCGGGCGATCGGCTCGTGCCGTACGGCCTCATGGATCCCTCGCGAGTCGAATGCCGGAGAATTGCCATCTCGCCGCCGGCGGGAAGTAGTTGCGATAGCTCGCCCGCAGATGCGAGCTCGGGCTCACACACGAGCCTCCGCGCAGGACGAACTGGTTGCACATGAACTTGCCGTTGTACTCGCCGAGCGCGCCCGCAGTGGGGCGGTATCCGGGGTATGGCACATAGGGGCTCGCGGTCCACTCCCATACGTCGCCGAATGCTTGGGCGATCGATGCGGCAGTGGACGCACCTGCACGCGGGTGCAGCACGCGCGATTCGACGAAGTTGCCATGCACGGGCAATGCAGCGCATGCGTGCTCCCACTCGGCTTCGGTGGGCAAGCGCGCGCCCGCCCAGCGCGCGTACGCATCGGCCTCGAACCAGCTCACGTGGCACACCGGCGCTTCGAGATCGAGCGGACGCACGCCCGCGAGCGTGTGCTCGTCGCCTTCGCCGCGCCAGTACAGCGGCGACTGCCAGCCTTCTCGCTCGACGAGCTCCCAGCCCGCCGACATCCACAGATCGGCGCGGTGATAGCCGCCATCGGCGATGAAGGCGAGGTACTCGCGCACGGTGACGGGGCGGCTCGCGAGCGCGTACGGCTCACACCACACGCGGTGACGCGGCGACTCGTTGTCGAAGGCGAAGCCGTCGCCGCGATGGCCGATCTCGACGACGCCACCGTCGCTCGCGATCCACTTCGCATCGGGTGCAATGGCGTCGTCGGTCGGCACGCCGTCGTGGTACGCGGGCAGCATGGGATTGCACGAGAACGCGTGCTTGATGTCGGTGAGCAGCAGCTCTTGGTGCTGCTGCTCGTGGTGCAGCCCGATCTCGATGCGCGCGTGCACGTCGGCCGGTGCGTCGGCGAGCAGCTCGTTCACCGCTTCGTCGACCTGCTCGCGATACGCGAGCACCTCGTGGATCGTGGGCCGCGTGATCAGCCCTCGCTGCGCGCGCGGAAACACGTCGCCGATGCCGACGTAGTACGAGTTGAAGAGGTAGGCGTAGCGCTGGTCGGGCGAGCGCCAGCTCGGCATGTGCTCGCGCAGCACGAAGGTCTCGAAGAACCATGTGGTGTGGGCGAGGTGCCACTTCGCCGGGCTCGCATCGGGCATCGACTGCACGACGAGATCCTCGGGCTCGAGGCTGCGAACGAGGCGCACCGTCGCGCGCCGCACGGCGTCGAAGCGCTCGGCCATGTCGTGCGTCAACGCCATCGCGGACCCCGACGTTACCGGCTTTTGGGGCTCAGGAGAGCGCGAGCATGCGATCGATCGGCTTGCGCGCGGCCTCGCGGAGGGCCTCGGGCAGGATCAGCTCGGGCTTCATGTCACGCAAGCACACGTAGAGCTTCTCGAGCGTGTTCAGCCGCATGAAGGGGCACTCGTTGCATGCACACTGCGCCTCGGGTGGCGCCGGGATGTAGGTCTTGTGCGGCGCCTGCTTCTGCATCTGCGTGAGGATGCCGGACTCCGTCACGACGATGAACGTGTCGTGTGGCGAGCTGACCGCGTACTTCAGCAGCGCGGTGGTGGAGCCGATGAAGTCGGCCATCGCGAGCACGTGGGGCTCGCACTCGGGGTGCGCGATGATCTGCGCGGTGGGGTGCTGGACCTTCAATGCGGCGAGCTTCCGACCACTGAACGTCTCGTGCACGATGCACGACCCCTGCCACAGCATCATGTCGCGGCCGGTCTTCTCCATGATCCAACGACCGAGGTTGCGATCGGGCGCGAAGAGGATCGGTGTGCCCTCGGGCACCGACTCGACGATCTTCACTGCGTTGGACGACGTACAGATCAGATCGCTCGCGGCCTTCACCTCGGCCGAGCAGTTGATGTAGCTGATCGCGACCGCTTCGGGGTGCTTCGCGCGCCAGGCCCGAAAGCGATCGCCGGGGCAACCGCTCGCGAGCGAGCAACCCGCGTCGAGATCGGGCAAGAGCACGGTGCGCGTGGGGTTGAGGATCTTCGCGGTCTCCGCCATGAAGTGCACGCCGCAGAAGACGATGACGTCGGCGGTGGTGTCGCGCGCGGCTTGGGCGAGCTGCAACGAGTCGCCGATGAAGTCGGCGAGCTCTTGGATCTCCGACTCCTGGTAGTAGTGCGCGAGGATCACCGCGTTGCGCTCGCGCTTCAGGCGGATGATCTCTTGCTCGAGATCGAGACCAGGATCGACGTGGGGCTGTTCCATGGTCGAAGCGCAGTGTACTACCCTCGCAGCGTGGACGCGAAGGCGAGCGAGCTGCAGGGTGATGCGAGCGCCGTGAGGTGCCGCGGGCTCGTGAAACACTACGCCGACGTGCACGCAGTCGATGGTGTCGACCTCGAGATCCGACGCGGTGAGTGTTTCGGGCTGCTCGGCCCCAACGGCGCCGGCAAGACGACGACCGTCGAGATCCTCGAAGGCCTCACGGCGCAGACGTCCGGCGATGTCGAGCTGCTCGGCTTGCGCTGGAACAGCGGTCACGACGCCGAGTTGCGCGAGCGCATCGGCGTGCAGCTGCAAGAGACGCAGCTCGCGGAGCTGCTCACCGTCGAAGAAACCGTGCGTCTGTTTCGCAGCTTCTACCGGCGCGGTCGCAGCGTCGAGTCGGCGATCGCGTTGATGTCGCTCGGCGAGAAACGTCACGCGCGCGTCGGTAACCTCTCGGGTGGGCAGAAGCAACGGCTCGCGTTGGCGTGCGCGCTCGCGGGCTCGCCCGATGTGCTCTTCCTCGACGAGCCCACCACCGGGCTCGATCCGCAGGCACGCCTGGCGATCTGGGCGGTGGTCGAGGAGTTCAAGCAGAGCGGTGGCACGACGATCCTCACCACGCACTACATGGAAGAGGCGGCGAAGCTGTGTGATCGCGTCGCGATCATCGACCACGGCAAGATCATCGCCGAGGGCACGCCGCTCGCATTGATCGCGACGTTGGGTGCGCATCGCATCGTCGAGCTCGAGCTCGATGGTGCGATCGACGACGACGTGCTCGCGACGTTGCCGGGTGTGTCGGGGCACCATCGCAAGGGTGTCGCGCATGTCTTGACGGTGACCGAGCTTCCGGTCGCGTTGCCGGCGTTGTTGTCGGCGCTCGATCGCGCGTCGACGCGACTGCTGACGATGACGACGCACGAGCCCACGCTCGAGGACGTGTTCGTGCAGCGCACCGGGAGGGCGTTGCGGGATGAGTGACCGTCGCGAGTCTCCTTCTGGACGACGGGAGTTCCTGCCGCCGCTGTGGGAGCTGACGCTGTCGCGGTTGCGCGAGTTCTGGCGCGATCCGAGCGCGTTGTTCTGGACGTTCGGATTTCCGATCGTGCTGGCGATCGCGCTCGGCATCGCGTTCCGCGAGTCGCCGCCACCATCGTCGCACGTCGCCGTCGATGCCAGCGAGCCGGGTTCGGCGGAGCTGGTGTCCGCGCTCGATGCCGAGGCGGATCTCGAGGCGTCGGCGATGAACGACACCGAAGCGCGGCGTGGGCTCGCGACCGGGAAGATCGATCTGTTCGTGGTGCCGAGCGCTGCGGGCGTCACGTATCGCTACGATCCGATGCGCGTCGAGGCGAAGACCGCACGGCTCGCGGTCGATGCGGTGATCGAGCGCGCGGCCGGTCGCGACGATCGCGTCGAGAGTGTGGACGAGGTCGGCAGCGAGCCGGGCAGCCGCTACATCGACTTCCTCGTGCCGGGTCTGATCGGGCTCAACATCATGGGCAGCGCGATCTGGGGCATCGGCTTCTCGGTGGTCGATGCGCGCAAGCGACGATTGCTGAAGCGACTCGCGGCGACCCCGATGTCGCGCGCGCACTTCTTGTTGTCGTTCATGTTCTCGCGGCTGCTGTTCTTGATCGCCGAGGTCGTGGCGCTGGTGGGCTTCGGCTGGCTGGTGTTCGACGTGCCGGTGCGCGGCTCGTTGTTGGCGCTCGCGCTCGTCGCGATGTGGGGCGCGCTGTCGCTCACCGGCATCGCGCTGTTGATCGCCGCGCGTCCGAAGAGCGTCGAGGTCGCGAGCGGCTTCGCGAACCTCTTCATGCTGCCGATGTGGCTGATGGGCGGCTCGTTCTTCAGCTACGAGCGCTTCCCCGAGGCCGCGCTGCCCTTCATCCGCGCGCTGCCGTTGACCGCGTTGAACGACGCGCTGCGCAAGATCATGAACGAAGGCCTGGGGCTGCTCGACGTGATGATGGAGCTCGGCTACCTCGGCCTGTGGGGCGCCGTGAGCTTCGCGATCGCGCTACGGATCTTCCGCTGGCAGTGACGCGACGCCGTCGGGCCAACGATACACGACGTCGGTGACGGCACCGCCGTGGAAGCGCCCGGCGCTGCGTGTCGCGACCTGCCCACCGCGCCGCTCGTAGAACCGACAGCACCGCAGCTCCGCGAACGTGTCGACGACGAGCGATCGCAGCTCGGGCCCGCGCAGCAACGCGCACGCACGCGCCCACAGCTGCCCGCCGACATCACGCCCACGATGCGCGGGCAACACATGGATCACGTAGATCTCGAGCGCCGCTTCGACACCTTCGACCCGATTCCGCCCGCCCGAAATGAACCCGACGATCGCACCGTCGACCTCGGCGACGAGATCGACGCGATCGCTCCCCGCGATCCACTCGCGCCACGACTGCGCCCGCTCGGCCCGATCCGGCTCGGGCCACTCCGCAGCGAGCGGCGCATAGGCATCGTTCGACGACTCGACATGCACATGGGCAATCGCATCGGCATCGCCAACGGTCGCGGGGCGAACGACGACACGATGCTGCGCGCTCACGTGCCGCCCTCACACTGCGCGATCACTACGCCGCTATCATGGACGAACTGCGCGACGGTCTCGGAGCGCATGTCGATCATCTTCGCACACCCACTGCTCGCGGAAGTCACATTTCTCCTGCGCCGAATCAAGTTCGTGCTCGTGGCGCTGGACCGGGCGTGTCGTCGATCGCGATCAGCCCGTGCGTTCTCCACCCCGTCCGCAGCAACCAACTGCGTGCGGGCGATGTACCGAGATCGGGAGTCGTGGCGGACAGTCGCGGCGGATCGCGCCACCCGTCGAAGAGCACGCCGGTGCTGCGCGGGTCGATCCAGTCGCGCGGGAGCTGCTCGCCGCGTTCCTCGGCGTGATGACGCGCGTTGAGCAACACGTAGCGCAGCACGTTGCGCACCTCCGTCGGTGTCGACAGTCCGCGCGCGTGGTAGCGACCGTCGAAGACCTTGCCGCGCCGCCCGAAGGTGCGGTTGAGCTCGCGGGCGAGCCAGACCGCCAGTCGACGCATTCCTCGGCCGAGCGCGACGCGATCGCTGCATTCGCCGATCAGATGCAGGTGGTTTGCGAGCACCGCGTAGTGGACGATCTGCAAGTTCTCGCGCCCGCGGAATCGCTGCAGCACCCGTACGATCGTCGCCCACGCTGCGTCCGCGCGCAGACTCGGCACACCCTCGCGGATGCGCATCGTGATGTGGAGCGGCTCGTAGGATCGCACCTCCTCGCGAACCTCGTGCGCCACCGTCGGGCGTGGGGCTTCGCGTTTGCGGCCGGCGCCTTTGCGGGCGCCGCCCCAGGTCGGCAGGTGCAGCGTCAGTTGCTCGGCGTGCTTCGTGCGCTTCGCGGGCATCCGCGGATCGTGCGAACGCGACGCAGGCGCGACAAGCTGGCCGCGCGGCACATGTACGCGGAGATCACTGTGCGGGCACTCAGTCGCCGGGTTCGCGTCAGCGCGCAGCGTCCATCGGGATCGCGCAGAGCATCGGCTGCGTCGTTGCGCCGAAGTCCGCTTCTGCGATGTGTAGGTCGAGCGCGGTGCCGGGCACGACGATCGCTTCGGTCACCACCAGCGAGACGTCGCCGAGTGACAGCGCGCGTTCGGTGCGGAAGCGAGCGACGCGTTGCGCGGGCAGGCGCGACACATCCAACGCGCGGCGCGGCAGCACGAAGCGCACCGAGTTCGGTGCGAAGCTGCGACCGCCCACCGTGAATGCGGTCGAGCGTTGCTCGAGCAACAACCACGTCTCGAGCGATGCCGACAGGTCGCGATCGCTGCGCACGCCGATTTCGTACGCGATGCAGGGACGGCCCGTCAGCGGCGCGATGATCAGCTCGCCCGCCGCCGCGATCACGCCGACCGTCGACGACGACGGCAACGCATCGCGTGGCGGCAGCGGCAGATGCCAGCGCACCGGCGCCGGTGCGATCGCCGGTGCCGTGAACGTCAGCTTCGCTTGGCGCACCGCGAGCGCGACCAGACCCACGACGAACACACCGATCATCATCACGAAGCCGACGCGCGCCTGATCCATCCACCGCAACGCGATCCACGCGATGATGCCGAGCAGCGAGGTCGCCGACGCGACCATCAGCAGTGCGGCCGCGCGATCCATCCGCGGAGTTGCAAGCGCGGCTTCGCGGATGCCATCGACGCTGCGCAACACCTCCGCGGTGCCCGCGAGCCGCGTCTCGGCCCACGATGTCGAATCGCAACCGGAACAGCGTGCCGTGTTCGTGGCGCGCACGACCAGCGCTTCGGAGCGACGATGCGGATCGCCCGGGAGCGGCGCATGTTCGTCGACGAGCTGGAGATAGCCACAGCTCGCACAGACGAACGTGCACACCATGCTCGATCGAACGCGATCGCACCCCGCCCGATTCCCGCGTGGGGCCGACCACCCTGCGCGGGCTCGCGCGTCGAGATCGCGCCGCGCCCAGAGCGCGAGCCCACATTGAAGTGACGCGTGCGCTCGCACGATGCTACATCCATTACACGAGCGGGTCGTCCATGAGCACCTCCGCCGCGCATGCTCGGGGCATGGCCTTCCTCGGCGTGCTCGGCGAGCTGCGTCGGATCGCCGGTGTGGCTCGCGTCACCGCAGCACTTCCGAACTGGGGCGACGAGCTCGCGAAGGTCACCGCGCAACGCGTGCAGCGCAACGAGTGGTATCCGTATCCCGCGTTCGCGCAGCTGCTCGCGGGTGCCGATCGCGATCTCGGCCAGGGCGACGGCGAGCTCTGTCATCGCCTCGGCTTCGCCGCTGCCAAGCGCGATCTCGGTGGCGCGTTCGCGGTGCTCAAGCTGCTCGCGTCGCCGCAGCACCTCATCGGTTCCTGCGAACGCGTGTGGCCGCGTTACTACCGCGATGCCGGTCGCATGGAAGCGGTGTCGACACTGCCGACGCGCACGATCCTACGCATACACGCGTTCCCCGAGATGGCGCCGCATCACTGCCGAATGATGGAAGGCTGGATGATCTCGGCGATGGAGGAGCTCGGTGCGAACGTGCTGCCCGGCGCACGCGAGACCGCGTGCATGTCGAGCGGCGCGCCGCACCACGAGTTCGCATGCACGTGGGAGAAGCGCTGACGCGTCACTGCTTGAGGCGATAGCCGGTGACGAACATCCATCGGATGATGCCGATGAGCACGAAGAGGAACACCGTGGTGACCGCGAGGCTCGCTCCGACGCCGACGTCGGCCTGACCGTAGAAGCTCCAGCGGAAGCCGCTGATGAGATACACGATCGGGTTGAACAGCGCGGCGGTGCGCCAGCCCGGCGGCAGCATGTCGATCGAATAGAACGCGCCTCCGAGGAACGTGAGCGGCGTGATCACCAACATCGGGACGAACGAGAGCTGCTCGAAGCCCTTCGCCCACACACCGATCACGAAGCCGAGCAGGCTGAAGGTGACCGCGGTGAGCAGGAAGAACGCGAACATCCACAGCGGATGCTCGATGCGCACCGGCACGAAGCAGAACGACGTGACCAGGATGATGAGCCCGATGCCGATCGACTTGGTGGCGGCCGCACCCACGAAGCCGACGATCATCTCGAAATACGAGATGGGCGCGGACAGCAGCTCGTAGATCGTGCCGGTGAACTTCGGGAAGTAGATGCCGAAGGATGCGTTCGACAGGCTCTCGGTGAAGAGCGACAGCATCATCAGGCCCGGCACGATGAACGCGCCGTAGGGCACGCCGCCCACCTCCGACATGCGCGACCCGATCGCGCCACCGAACACCACGAAGTACAGCGAGGTGGTGAGCACCGGCGTCACGACGCTCTGCAACAGCGTGCGCATGAAGCGAGCCATCTCGAAGCGATAGATGGCGTACACGCCCCGGTGGTTGAAGCCGCTCATGCGTGCGCTCCCGTGCGCTCGTGGACGAGGCCGACGAAGATGTCCTCGAGCGAGCTCTGGCGCGTCGCGAGATCCTTGAACCCGATGCCCAGCTCGCCGAGCACGCGCAACAGGCCGGGGATGTCGTGGCCGGCGTTGGCATCGAAGGTGTACTCGAGCACGTTGCCGTCGGACTTCAGCGCGAGCGGCCAGCTCGACAACTTCGCGGGCAGCTCGCTCATCGGCTGCAGCAGATCGAGGGTGAGCTGGCGCTTGCCCAGCTTCGTCATCAGCGTCTTCTTCTCTTCGACGAGGATCAGCTCGCCCTTCGAGACGATGCCGATGCGGTCGGCCATCTCCTCGGCCTCGTCGATGTAGTGCGTGGTGAGGATGATCGTGACGCCGCGCTCGCGCAGCCGTCGAACCAGCGCCCACATGTCGCGGCGCAGATCGACGTCGACACCCGCGGTGGGCTCGTCGAGGAACAGGATCTCCGGCTCGTGCGCGAGCGCCTTCGCGATCATCACGCGGCGCTTCATGCCGCCCGAGAGCGTCATGATCTTGTCCTTGCGCTTCTCGAACAACGAGAGGTCGCGCAGGATCTGCTCGATGCGCGCGGGATCCTTGGGGCGACCGAACAACCCGCGACTGAAGCTGACCGTCGCCCACACCGTCTCGAACGCGTCGGTGGTGAGCTCCTGCGGCACGAGGCCGATCTTCGTGCGCGCGGCTTTGTAGTCGCGCACGATGTCGTGGCCTGCGACGGTCACCGCGCCGCTCGACGCGGTGACGATGCCGCACACGATGTTGATGAGCGTGGTCTTGCCCGCGCCGTTGGGGCCCAGCAACGCGAAGATCTCACCCTTGTCGATCGCGAGGTCGCACCGCTTCAGCGCGGTGAGGCCGGTGGCGTAGGTCTTGGTGAGCGCGGAGATCTCGAGGATCGGAGGCATCGAGCGCGCCCACCTCATAGCACGGCACTGCGGGTGTTCCAGTTACTCGTGTCGATCGGGTGCATCCGATCGGCATGCTCCGGCGTACCGTCCGAGGTGATGACCAAGTCCGTCCTGGCGGCAGTGCTGATCGGCAGCGCGACGTGCTCGAGCGGTGGTGCGCCTGCCACGCCCGTTGCGGATGCGCCCGCGGTGGCGGCGACCGACACCGACACGCCTGCGAAGCCGCTCGGCCCACCCGCGCCGGGCTTCGAGTCGGCGACTGCGTGGCTCGGCACCGATGCACCGATCACGCTCGCGGATCTGCGCGGGCATGTGGTGGTGATCGACTTCTGGACGTACTGCTGCATCAACTGCATGCATACGCTGCCGACGTTGCACGCACTCGAGCAGCGCTTCGCGGGCGAGCCCGTGGTCGTGCTCGGCGTGCACTCGGCGAAGTTCGACGGCGAGCGCGATCCCCAGCGCATCGCGGATGCGATGGCGCGCTACGGCATCGAGCATCCGGTCGCGGTCGATTCCGACATGGCGATCTGGAACGCGTACGACGTGAGTGGCTGGCCGACGATCGCGGTGATCGACAGTGCGGGCAATCTCGTCGGCAGCGCGTCGGGTGAGCCCGAGCTCGCGGCGCTCGAAGGTGTCGTCGAAGCACTGCTCGAGCACGGCCGTGCGAACGACACGCTCGCGAAGGCGCCGAAGCACTTCGCGAAAGCGCGCAGCTCGAGCGACGCACCGCTGTCGTTCCCCGGCAAGGTGACGGTGCTGCCCGGCGGGGCGCTCGCGATCGCCGACTCCGGTCACCATCGCGTGTTGGTCGTCGACAAGGACGGCAACGTGGTCGAGAGCTGGGGCAGCGGGCTCGCGGGTTGGGTCGACGGCAGCGCGGGTGCGGCGGCGTTCGACGATCCGCAGGGCATCGCGGCCAGCAAGGACGGCAACGTGCTCTTCGTCGCCGACACGCGCAGCCACGTCGTGCGCCGCATCGATCGCAAGTCGAAGCAGGTCACCACGATCGCGGGCACCGGCATGCTGGGCAGTGGCCCGCTCGACGCCGAGCCCGCGGCTGCGCGCGCGACTGCACTGCGATCGCCGTGGGATCTCGCGCTGCGCGGCGACTCGTTGTTCGTCGCGCTCGCGGGCAATCACCAGATCGGCGTCGTCGATCTCGAGCAGCACACCATGGCGGCGCTCGCCGGCAGTGGGCGCGAGACGATCACCGATGGTGCGTTTCCCGAGGCCGCGTTCGCGCAGCCGTCCGGGCTCGCGTTGCACGGCGACACGCTCTTCGTCGCCGACAGCGAGACCTCGTCGGTGCGTGCGCTCGATCTGAAGCGGCACGAGGTGAGCACGTGGGTCGGCACCGGGCTCTTCGACTTCGGGCTGCAGGACGGCAAGTTCGCGACCGCGCGGCTGCAGCATCCGCTCGCGTTGGTGTGGGACGGCAGCGGCATCGTCGTGGCGGACACGTACAACGGTGCGTTGCGTCGGCTCGATCCGGCGACGCGTCAGGCGAGCACGATCGTCGCGGGCAAGTCGCTGCGGGATCCCGGCGGGCTCGCGATCCGCAAGGACGGGAGCTTCGTCGTCGCCGACACGAACGCGCATCGACTCGTCGCGTATGCCGCGGACGGCAGCGGCGGTACGGCGATCGAGATCCGTGGCGCGCCGCCGGTGGTGGTCGGCAAGGCGAAGGCGGCGAGCGACCACGCCGGTGCCGCGGTGAAGATCGCTGCGCCTGCGCGCGCGGTGAAGCCCGGGGCGGTGACGATCGCGTTCGAGCTGCGCGCACCGAAGGATCACGAGTGGAGCGAGGGCAGCCCGCTCGATCTGTCGCTTCAGCTCGGCGAAGCGTCGGTGTGGTCGCAGGCCGGCAAGGCCAGCGGCGGCGCGACGCAGACGGTCGAGGTCGCGACCACGGCGAGCGCCGATGCGAGCGCGCTGGATCTGCGCGTGCGCGGTGTCGTGTGCGACGCGGTTTCGCACCGCTATTGCCAGCCGATCCGCATGCGCTTCGAGCTCGCGCCGCCGCGTATCGACGCGAAAGACGGCGGCGCGCGGGCCAGCTACGCGCTCGACGTCGCGCTGCCGCAGGAGTGAGCGCTCGCGCGCATCGAAGGGTGCTAGCGTAGTCGGCCTGATGGCTTGCCGATTGCGATGGACGCTGGCCGTGCTCGCCGCGAACGCGTGCGCGTCGGACTCGAGCCTGGAGGAAGTGTCCACCGGGCTCGGTGGTAGCGGCGTCAGTGCGGGCGGTGGCACCGGCGGTAGTGCCGACGAAGGCGCGGCCGAATCGGACTCGGGCAACGAGCCGCCGCCCGAAGACGAAGACGAAGGCGCGTTCGAAGTACCGCGCGCGAGCGGTCGCTTCGTGTACAGCGCGAGCGCGAGCAGCGACTCGGTCGCGGTGATCGACTCGAGCAACCTCGCGATCGACGTCGTCGCGGTCGGGCGCGGCCCCACCGTCGTCGCGCCGCTGTTCGATGCGACGAACGCGGGCAGCGTCGCGGTGCTCGATCAAGGCAGCAACGACGTCGCGCTCTTGCACACCGGCGACGACTTCACGACGACCGTGGTCGTTCGCGACGTCACTGCGGGCGCGAACAACCTCGCGGTCACGCCCGACGGCGCCTTCTTGTTCGTCTATCACGATGTCGACGGTGCGTCGGCGCAGGGCCCCGGCAGCGATCAGGAGCTCACCGTGCTCGACATCGCCGCCGATGCGAGCCATGCGATGACGGTCGGCGCCCATCCGCGCGAGATCGTCTTCACCAGCGACTCCAGCACCGCGTACGTCGTCACCGACGACGGCGTGAACGTGATCCCCATCGCGCAGCTCGGCATGCTCGACAAGCCCGACGTGATCCCGGTGGTCAGCGACCCTGCGGTCGATCCCAAGACGGTCGAGATCCGCGTCGCAGGCGATCGCGCCGTCGCGCTCAGCCGCGTCGACGGCGAGCACGAGATCGTCGCGACCGATCTCGGCAGCGCGGAGCAGTTCTCGTTCGTGCTGCCCGACATCCCCACCGATCTCGATCTCTCCACCGACGCCACCTTCGCGCTGCTCACCACGCCTAGCGTGCACGGCAGCCGCGTGTACGAGCTGCCGTTGCCGGTCGACGCGGGCACCGAGCCGATCGTGCACGCGCTGCCCACCGAGTACGTCGGGCTCGCGCAGCTCTCGGCGGCCGGTGATGCGATCGTGCTCTACACGACCGTCGATCCGTTCGACGGCGATCAGACCGGCGGTGGCGAAGGCACGGGCGGAAGCGGCGAGACCACCACCGGCTCCGACTCGGGCTCGAGCTCGGAGTCGGGCGCGAGCTCGACGAGCGACGACGGCGGCGGCGACACCGGTGCGCCGATGCCCGATCCCGACGAGGATCCGCGCCAGCGCGTGACCATCGTGCACCGCGGCACCGACGGCTCCTGGACGGACACCGTGACGCTGTTCGTCGACGATCCGATCGCGAGCGTCGGCATCGCACCCGACGGTGCGAACGCGATGCTCGTGCACGAGATGGCGGCGCTCCCCGAGCCCGGCCCCGCGTGGTCGTACACGCTCGTCGATCTCACCAAGAGCTTCCCGGTGAAGAAACGCCAGAGCACCGAGGTCGCGCCCGGTGCCGTGCTGTTCACCCCCGAAGGCGATCGCGCGGTCGTACTCCTGCGCAACGACGAGCTCGACGTGCGCCGCATCGATCTGATCGATCTGCGCTCGTTCATCGTCGAAGCGCTCGTGCTCGGCTCGCCGCCCGAAGGCGCGGGCTACGTCGACGCCACCGCGAAGCTGTTCGTCTCGCAGGTGCACCCGACCGGCCGCATCACCTTCATCGACAGCAGCGGCGCGGTGGAGACCGTCACCGGCTACCGCCTCAACGACGCGGTGAAGGATTGATGCGTCGCGCGCTCGTAGTCGTTTCCGTGCTCGCATCGGGCTGCTTTCTCGACCCGACGTGGGCGGACGCGTTCGAGGTCGGCGCACCGATCGGCACCCACGAGAGCGTGGTGTGGCCCAACCAGACCCATCAAGAGCTGATCGTCGCGGTGCCCGACGACGAGCGCCTCGTGATCACCAATGTTCCGGTGGGCAACGACGCGACCACGATCCAGTGGATCGCGCCGACGCTCGACGGCACGCAGGTGCTCGCGATGGTGGTGCCCGCGTCCGAGAAGATCGAGGACGTCGACGACAAGCTCGTGCGCGTCGCCGCCGACGGTCGTGGTGAGCCCACCGAGCTGCCGATGCGCGCGCCGTTCTCTTCGCTCGCGCTCGGGCCCGACGGCCGCCGCGCGGTGCTGCACTTCGGCAGCGGGCCCGGCACCGACGTGCTGCAGAACGCGAACCAGGTCGCGCTCGTCGATCTCGCCGACGACAGCGTGCGCGACGTGACCTTGAACGGCTTCGGCGGGCAGCTCGACAGCGTGCAGTTTCCCGCGAAGGACGGCGCGCCCGTGCTGGTCGGCGGCATCGCGCGCGAGATCATCGCGTTCCTCGCGGAAGGCGAGCTGGTGCTGGTCGACGCACTCGCCGACGATCTCGATCAGGTCGCGGTGCGCTTCTTCCCCGACGTGCCGTTCTCGCCGATCGCGACCCACCTGCGCGCGGGCAACGAGCGCTTCCCCAACGCCGCGCTGTTCGTGCGCGCCGCGAGCGGCACGGACGTCGCGATGCTGACGCTGGTCGATCAGGCCGACCCGCAGACCGGGGCGCCGGGCTTCTCCGCGCAAGTGAGCCTCGTGCCGGTCGGCGACGGTGCGAGCGATCTGCTCACCTTCGACAGCAGCGAAGCGCCGTATCTCGTCACCGTCTTCGCGACCGTGTTGTCGTTCATCGACATCCGCACGCAGCAAGGCTTCACGATCGAGCTCGACGGCAACGCGAGTCGGCTCGCGCTGCGCAACGCCGAGACTGCGAACGGCATCGTGCCGCAGCTCGTCGCGTGGGCGGAAGGCGGCACGATCATCCACCAGCTCGATCTCGACGGCATCGAGGACGCGCTCGGCCGCCGCCCCGAACGGCTCACGATCGAGACCGGCATCGACGCGCTGGTGTGGCTCGACAACGATCGCGTGTTGGTGGGCTCAGGCACGGTGCTCTACGTGGTCGACTTCCCCCGCGGCCAGGTGACGCCGCTGACGTCGACGGTCGCCTACGATCCTGCATCTTCGGCGCTCGCCGGCGATCGCTTGCTGCTCGGCACGCCCGGGCAATCGTGGGTGAGCGTGGTCGATCTCGTCACGCTCGATCCCGAGTCGATGGTGCTCGATCGTGCGGTGAGCGCGTTCTTCCACCTCGGCGCGCGCGATCGACTCGCGATCGTGCACGACGACCTCTCCGGTCTCGTCACGATCACCGACGATCGCGAGCCCAAACGAACCACCAGCTACACGACGTGGGACATCTTCCACGCAGGAACGTTGGAGCGGCGATGAGCGCGTGGCTGCTCGCGATGTTGCTCGCTGCGCCCGACCCATCGTCGAGCAAGCTGCCCGGCGCGGTGCCGATCGCGACGCCCTTCGAGGACGACGCGCCGCCGCCGTTGCTCGACGAGGAGCCGCCGCCACCGCCCGAGCCCGCGATCGCAACGCCACCGGTCACGGTGTCGCAGACGATCTCGCGCGCGCCGGTGCCCTCGGCCGCTCGACCCCCGCGTCCGATCAAGTGGCGCGTCGATCCATTCATCGAAGGCGGCACGTTGCGCGCGCGCGATCACGGCGTCGCGGCCTTCGCCAGCGGTCGCACGCTCGGCATGCTCGGCGCAGGCGTGCGCGCCGAAGGTCGAGTCGGCGGACCCGTCTTCCTCGGCGCGGGCGTCCGCTACGGTTGGGCGCGCGGCTCTTCGGGACTCTACGACTACGACGTGTGGACGGAGATCTCGATCCACCAACCCGCTGCGATCCTGCGCATGAGCGTGGTGATGCTCGAGGGTGTCGATCTGGTTGCGCAGCTCGGCGGCGGCGCAGCGTTCGTGCGCACGATCTTCGATGCCACCTCGTACGACTGGGAGAGCAGCATCGACGGCCAGAACGGCAGACAGTGGCGCGTGCTCGGAGCCTTCGACGCGCGTGGCGGCGTGAGCCTCTACCTGCCCAAGGCGTGGCTGCCGGCGCGGGGCAGCGCGCGCGTCACCATGGGGCTCGATCTGCTGTTCGGCTACGACTTCCGCAGCAAGATGACGGTGGCGCCCAAGCCGACGCAGTACGGCGAGGAGATCCGCACCACCGGCGCGACGCTCGGTGATCTCGCGCTGCGTGGGTTCGTGTGGAGCGCGGGCATCTTCGTGCGCTTCATGTGATTGGCAATCGCGGTCGGCTTTGCCACTCTGCTCGCGCATGGGCCACCTCGAGCGCGGCGTCTGGTTTCCCGACGACAACTTTCCCACCGACAAGGCCGGTGCGTTCCTGCGTGCGGCCGCGAGCTTCCGTGGTCGCGTGAGCAGCGATGGCAGCACGCCGCATCCGGTCGCCGCGGGACGCTACGTCTTGTACGTGTCGTATGCGTGCCCGTGGGCCCATCGCACGCTCATCGCACGCGCCTTGCTCGGGCTCGAGGACGCGATCGAGATCGCCGTGGTGCATCCGTACATGGGCCGCGACGGCTGGTCGTTCGCCGAGGGCGACGGCGTGGTCCCCGATCCGATCCACGCGGCCGCGTTCCTGCGCGACGTCTACGTCGCCGCGGCGCCGGACTACACCGGGCGCGTGACCGTGCCGGTGCTGTGGGATCGCGTCGCGCACACGATCGTGTGCAACGAGTCGCGCGAGATCCTCCGCATGCTCAGCACCGAGCTCGCGTCGCTCGGTCACGGTCGACGCGAGCTCGCACCGGTCGCGCTGCGCGAGCGCATCGACGCCGTCATCGATCAGAACTACAACCCCATCAACAACGGGGTGTATCGCGCCGGCTTCGCGCGCAGCCAAGCCGCGTACGAAGCCGCGGTGCATCCGCTCTTCGACGCGCTCGCATACTGGGAAGAAGTGCTCGCGAAGCAGCGCTTCACCTGCGGCGCACAGCTCACCGAAGCGGATATCTGTCTGTTCACGACCCTCTTGCGCTTCGATGCCGTCTACCACGGGCACTTCAAGTGCAACCTGCGGCGCATCATCGACTTGCCCAACCTGTGGGGCTTCGTGCGCGACGTCTATCAGACGCCCGGCGTCGCGGCGACCTGCCGGCTCGATCACATCAAGACGCACTACTACCGCAGCCACACGCACATCAATCCGTCGGGCGTGGTACCGGCGGGTCCGGTGATCGACTTCGACGCGCCGCACGGTCGCGGCTGATCACGCGTGCGCAGGCGCGGCTCCGATCGCGCGCCAGATCCATCGTTCCGGCCAGCGCACGTCGAGCAGATCGCGATCGATCGCGAAGTTGAGGAAGTCCTGGCCGTGCTCCGCGAACGCCTTCGCCTCGGCGCGGCGGAAGTGTGCGAGCGTGCGCGCCAGCGCGTCGGCATTCGGTGCGTAGCGCTTGCTGATCGCTCGAGCGTAGCGCACGTGACGACGCTCGTCGGCGATCACGGTGCCGACGACCTTCGCCGCCTCGGGATCGACCTTCGCGAGTGCGCGCTGGATCCCCGGGTACTGCACGACCGCGCGCTCCTCGATCACCTGCAACAACAAGTACGCCTCCATCACGCCGTACTCGCCCGCGACGAAGCGCGCGGCGAATCCGTCGAGCGCGGCGTCCAGTCGGAAGATGAAGCGCAGATGATCGGGCACCGGCGGCGGTGTGACGCCGACCTTCTTCATGCACGCCTCGAGGATCTCGCCGTGGAGTTCTTCGTCGGCGACGTGCAGCTTCACCATCGCGTGCAGCTCGGGATCGTCGACGCGCGCGAGCAACGTGTCGAACACCGCGGCTTCGTCGCTGCGCTCGGCGTCGGACATGAACGCGAGCAGGAAGGCGCGGCCGCGCGGCGAGCCCACCAGGCGGTCGAGATAGCGCGACTGGATGAGCCCGCGGACGAGGCCGGGGCCGGCGGGCAGGTCGGTCAATTCGCTGGGTATGGGCGGTTTCGGGCCGTTCTGGCCCGCTCCTCGTTACTGACAATGTTGTAGATAGCACTGCCGACAACCTTGTCGACAACTTTCTTCGGCGGCATGATCCGCACTGGGTGCGTCAGCGTCGTTCCGCCGAGGATGCCCAGCGCGAGATCCTCGACGCCGCGGAGCGTCGCCTCATCGCGCACGGCCCGTCCGCGCTGCGATTGCAGGACGTCGCGAGCGACGTCGGCATCTCGCATCCCACCGTGCTGCATCACTTCGGCAGCCGCGAAGCGCTCGTGCAAGCCGTGGTCGCGCGCGCGATCGCAGTGCTCGAGCAGGATCTACTCGACGTGTTGGTCGCGAGTCGCGACGCCGACGATCACGGCGTCGCCATGATCGATCGCGTCTACGACACGCTCGCACGCCGCGGTCACGGTCGCCTACTCGCGTGGCTGATCCTGTCCGGTCACGCGCCGCTCGGCATGGGCGCGAGCGAGAAGTGGCAGATGATCGCGCAGCTCACCCACGCCGAGCGCGTGCGTCGTCACGGCGCACGCAACGTACCGCCGCTCGAGGACACACAGTTCACGGTGATCCTCTGCGCGCTCGCGTTGTTCGGCGAAGCGATCGCCGGGCCCGCGACGTTCACGAGCGCAGGCCTCGGCGACGACGGCGAGGTCGAGCCGCGCTTCCGCCGTTGGCTGGCGGAGCTGCTCTACGCCCACCTCGAGCGCAAACGCTGAGCGCTCAGAGCTCGAACGCGACGTGTCCGACCACCGCGACATCGCGGAAGCGCGCGAAGTAGACGTGAACGGTGTTGCCGTCCTCGCGCAACGCGATGCGTGAGGCCGAGAAGCCCAGGCGCGCGTCGATCTGTTCGAAGGTACCGCCGTCCAGCACGTACACGCCCGACTCGGTGCCGATCCAGACCCGACCCGCGGAGTCGACGTGGAGGTCGTCGTCGTACACGAGGATGTCGAGCTGCGACTGCGCGATCACGAGACCGGTCTCGTCCATGCTGAAGATCTGCCCGTCGGCGAGTGCGTACACCGTGCCGCCGTCGATCGACGCGATCGTCACGCCGTTCGCGTTCGACCAGTCGCTGTCGTTCTTCCACTCCGACCACGTGCCGTTCGCACGCTGCAGGATCGAGCTGTTCTCGGTCGCACCGAAGAACTCGCCGTGCGCGAACAGGACCCCGCCTGCGCTCGGCGCGGTCGACCAGACCTCGTCGAGGTTGTCGAGCGGCGGCGGCAACATCGGGCTCGTGATGGTCTCGACGAGCGGCAGCGGAACGCCGGAGACGTCGTAGCGATACACGCTGCTCGAGTAGCTGCCCGCGACCCACAGCTCGTCGTTGAACGCATCCGCGCCGTAGCACAACGACGAGCCGCTCGGTTGCGCGACGCTCTCCGCGGGTTGCGGTGCGCCATCGACGAGTCGGACGCCGCGCACGAGACAACCACCGCCGCCGGCCTGCTCGCCCACCAGGTAGAGCGTCGCCGCAGCGGGCGAGTACGCGAGCCCGCCGAACTCGTTGCTGAACGCGTCGGAGTCGTCGAAGAACGTGGGCTCGTACTCGAAGGTCGTGAACGCGATGCTCTGATCCATCGTGTTCATGTTGCCGTCGGGATCGGGGAAGCCCGCGCCGACGACGATCGTGTGCGCGGTGCCGCCGGGCAGGTTGCCGTCGTCGTCGAGGAACGACGCCGGGAAGATGCCGGCGATGCAGGTGGGATCGGCATCGGGCGGACACGGCATCGGCGAGATCGGCATCGGATCGCCGCCGTCCTGCGACACGTAGATGTGCCCGACCGCATCGTCGATGCCGACCACGCGATCGAAGTAGACGAGGAAGAACTGTCCGAGCGGCGCATGCGTGTCGCCGTCCGACGGAATGCTCATCACGATCTGCGGACCGAGCTCGGTGGTCGCCGTGGTGCTGTCGGGATCGACCGTGGTGCTCGGGTTGCTCGTCATCGACGGGTCGCTGTCGGACTCGCCGGTCGGCGTCGTGGTGAGCGTGGTCTCCACCGAGCCGCTCTCGCTCGCGGTGCCCGTGCTCGCATCGGTGCCGGTGCCGTCGACGACCTTCGGTGCGTAGCAGCCAGCGCCCACGAGCGTGCAGAGCAAGGTAATCCGGTGCATGACCACGACTTTCGCCGAGACCGTCGATGCACGCAAATGCGTGCGCGCTGCGCCGCCGCGCCAAGCGATGGGCCTTCTGCCAACTCGTTGGCAACCGTGCCGCTTCGTTGGCAGCGCGGTCCCATGCTGACTTCGAGGAAGGACGAAGACGATGGACATCCGAGGAAGAGTCGCGCTGGTCACCGGCGCGAGCCGGGGTCTGGGACTCGAGCTGGCGCGCGCGCTCGCCCGCGCCGGCGCGAAGGTGGCGATGGTGGCGAGGGGCGAGCGCGAGCTCGTCGATGCGGTCGCACGCGTGCGCGCCGAAGGTGGCACTGCGGAAGCGATCGTCGCCGACGTCGGTGATCCCGAGGCGGCCGCGACGATCGCCGCGCGCACGCATGCGTTGCTCGGCGCACCGACGATCGTGATCCACAACGCGAGCACGCTCGGCACGGTGCCGCTGCCGTTGCTCGGCGATACCGAGCCCGCAGTATTCGCGCAGACGTTCGCGGTGAACGTGATCGGCCCCTTCGCGCTGAGCCGTGCGCTGGTCGCCGGCATGGTGTTGGGTGGCAGCGGCGTCATCGTGCACGTCAGCTCGGATGCTTCGGTCGAGCCGTATCCGCGCTGGGGCGCGTACGGTGCGAGCAAGTCCGCGCTCGATCAGCTCGCGCGGATCTGGGGCGCCGAGCTCGAGGGCACCGGAGTGCGTGTGCTCGCGATCGATCCCGGCGAGATGGACACGCAGATGCACGCCGATGCGATCCCCGACGCGGACCGCAGCACGCTGCAGAGTCCTGCCGAGGTCGCGGCGCGTTTCGTCGCGATCATCCGCGACGAACGCAGCGGCAGCGCGCAGCGGATCACCGCGGCGTCGACGGAGGTGGCCGCATGAACGCCGGTGATCGACCCAAGAAGGGTGGCGACGCGCAGCGCTTGCTCGCGATCGATCCCGCCCACGACACGATGTTCGAGTCGACCGTCGGCGCACTGCCGTCGTTGCTCGCACGCGGTGACGTCGTCGTGCTCAACGACGCCGCCACGATCCCGGCATCGCTCGCGACCCACACCGCATCGGGCGAGGCGATCGAGCTCCGGCTCGCCGGTCCACCGCGCCACGAGGTGTGGCCCGCGGTGCTGTTCGGGCCCGGCGACTGGCGCACCGATACCGATCGCCGTGCGGCACCGGTGCTCGTGTCACCCGGAGATGCGCTCGTGCTCGAAGGTGGTGCGCACGCGATCGTGGTGTCGCGCTCGCGGATCTCGCCGCGCCTCGTCGAGGTGCGCTTCGATCGCGAGCTCGCCGAAGTGTGGTCACTGCTGTATCGCATCGGTCGCCCGATCCAGTACGCGTACGTGCCCGAGCCACTCGCGATCGCCGACGTGCAGACCTCGTACGCCGCGCGTCCGTGGGCGGTCGAGATGCCGTCGGCCGGACGACCGCTCACGCTCGCGACGCTGATCGAGTTGCGCAAGCACGGCATCGCGGTCGCGACGCTCACCCATGCCGCCGGTCTGTCCGCGACCGGTGATGCGGAGATCGATCGTCACCTACCGCTGCCCGAGCGCTACGAGCTACCGGCCGCGACCGTCGCTGCGATCGCGCGCGCACAAGCCCACGGTGGCCGCGTGATCGCGATCGGCACATCGGTGGTGCGCGCGCTCGAAGGCAACGTGCAAGAGTACGGTCGTCTCGTCGCGGGCGCGGGTCAGACCGATCTGCTGCTCGGCCCCACGGTGCGACCGCGGGTCGTCGACGGCGTGCTCTCCGGCGTGCACGAGCCGGGCTCGACCCATCACGCGTTGCTCGGCGCGTTTGCTCCGGCGGAGCTACTGGCGCGTGCGCATGCGCGTGCGGTCGCGACCGACCTGCACATCCACGAGTTCGGCGATTCGACGCTCGTCGTGCCGAACCTCGCAGCGGCGGCCGCACGCGCGGCGTGATTGCTATGCTCGCAGCGTGAACCGCTTCGCGATCGCGCTGCTGCTCGTCGTCGGCTGCACGACCCGCGGGCCCGACCGCGAAGGTGCCGTGGCCGTCACCGCCCACCTCGCGCTCTTGCCCGGTGCGGACGACGAGCCGTGGGTGCGCGACATCTCCGACGCGATCCACACCGAGCAGCTCCAACAAGACGAGCTCACCGCGGACGGCGTGCCGGCGCCGCGAACACTGCCGTACATCGACGTCTCGCCGCAGCCGCTCTACAGCGATCGCGCACCGCCGATCGACGCCGTCCGGATCCACGCCGGCGATCGCAATGCGCTCGCCACCGCGTTCGCACGCGCGCAGGAACGCCGCGGCAAGCGCGACGACATCGTGCCTCTGTACGAGCACGGCGCCGACGGTTGGCAGCTCTACTTCGCACACTCGCAGCAAGGCTTCGAGCTCGCCGCGGGCGCGATGGCGAAGGTCGTCGAGAACATCGACGAAGACGGACCCACACGCGTGGTCACGCTGTTCCTCGCCGACGAAGACGCGCCGCGCTTCGAGCAGCTCACGCGCGAGCACGTCGGTCGTCGCATCGCGCTCGTCTCGGGCGACGAGTCGCTCATGTTCCCGGTGGTGCGCGAGGCGATCCCCGGCGGCCGGCTGCAGATCGCGCCCGGTCTCGAATCCGCGGACGCAATGCTCGCGCGGCTGGTACGCTGACAGACCTCGCGCCCAGGCTGTGCGTTGACAGGCCGAAAGATGAGCAGCTCGTCCCGTTTGCATCGTCGTGATCTGCTCCAGGGCTTGCTCGCCGGCCTCGCGGTCGGCTGTAGCGTCTCGGAGCGCGAGTCCACCGATCGCCCGAACGACAGCGATCAGAAGGTCGGCCCCCGCCCCGATCCCCACCACACCGATCCCGACGTGCAACCGCCCGGACCCGTCGACGAAGAGGCC
>DASZPU010000725.1:0-5406 GCA_035550195.1 Nannocystaceae bacterium | reverse complement strand
AGGTCTGACCATGAAGGGCACGCCGCCGCCCGCGGGCAACGAGGCGTGGTGCGAGAACGGCGAGGGGAAATTCCACGGGCCGTATCGCAAGTGGCACGACAAGACCGGCGCACGTGTGCAGATCCAGGGCGAGAACGCCGGCGGCAAGAAACACGGCACGTGGCAAGAGTTCTTCGCGTCGGGCGATCCGAAAGAAGAAACCGATTGGCGCGACGACAAACGCGAGGGCGAGTTCTCCTCGTGGTGGAAGAACGGACAGAAGCGCGTCGAGGGCGAATATTGGTCGAACAAACGCCAAGGTGTGTGGCGTTGGTGGTACGACGACGGGCAACGCAAGCTCGAAGGTGAATACAAGCGCGGCGACAAACAGGGCGAATGGGAGTCGTTCTATACGAACGGCGAGCGCGAGTCGAAAGAGCAATACAAGGACGACAAGCGCGACGGCAAGGGCGAGTACTGGTACGACACCGGCAAGCAGCAAGCGTCGGGCAGCTGGGGCAACGACATGAAGCAGGGCCCGTGGCGTTTCTTCGACGAGGACGGCAAGCTCAAGGAGCAGGCCATCTACAAGGACGACAAAGTCGTCGGCGTGCCGCCCAAGCGTCCCCCGAATTTCCGCAAGCCGCAGACCGACTAGCGGCGGGAGCAGCTCAGTCCTTCAGGAGGGCACTGCCCACCGAGATTCGCTGTCGCTCTCTCAGTCGGGCGCGAAGGTCTTCGCGTCCACCGGCACGTCGAGCTGTACCTTCGTCACGGTGGCGACGACCTTGCCCTGCACCGACTCGGTCTCGACGCGATGCGGCACCATCACGCCGCCGTGGCGACGCCAGTCGGAGTAGCGCCGGGTCTCGTGCAGCTTGCGACCGTGTGCGTCGGTCGGTAGGGCGAGCGTGCGCTCGACCAGCAGGAAGGTCTTCGCGTCGTAGCTGTCGAGGATCTCCGCGCCCCAGTCGGTGGTGAAGCGGACGACCACGACGGCGCGGCCGTTCGCGACACCGCTGCGCACGACGGTCGCGCCGCCGGAGACGTTCTTCGCGAATGGATCGAAGGTGGCCTCGAGCGCGAGCGCCTTCGCGGTGAACGGATCGATCGGCGCGGGCGCGGCGAACGAGATGCGCTCCCAGGCATTGCCCGCATCGACGCCGTTGCGCACGCGGCCGAGCTCGCGACCGAATGCGACGAGCCGGACGTCCTCCACCCAACGATCGCCCGCGGCCCGTATGACCGTGCTGGTGCCGCGCAGACCTTGGTTCACCATCGCGAGCTCGCTCTCGATGCGCAGGCTGGGATGCTTCGCGATCGCGGCGCTGCCGTGGGCGACCGCGCGCTTCTCCAGCAGCTTCGCGATGCCGATGCGCGGCGCGGTGTTGCCCGCCAGCACGAGCCGCGTGGTGCCGCTCGGTTGTTCGAGCACGAGCGCGACGGGGCGCTGCTTCGCGTCGCGCACGACGGTGAGCGAGACGCCCGCGATCATCCCGACGAGCGCGAAGCGATCGCCTTCGATGCGTTGCAGCGGGGCGGGCGGCTGTCCGGGCACCACGAGCGACACGCCACCTTCGAGCGCCGCGAGCTCGAGCTCCGCGTCCGCACCCTCCACGCGATAGATGCCCATGAGCTCGCGCAGATCCTCGGGCACTTCCTTCGCGGCGGCGGCGTCGAGCGCTTCGCGTGCGAGCCGTGGCAGCAATAGATCGCCGTAGGGTTGCTTCAATGCGAGCTCGCGCTTGCCGTCCGTCTCTTTCAGCTCGGCGAAGAAGCCCGCGGGTGCGGGGCTGCCCAGGCGAAAGCGCAGGCCGGCTTCGCGTTCGAGGGGATAGGGCGGCTGCTCCGGCACGTGCAGCACGAGCCCGCTCGCGTCGCTCGTCAGCTCGACCTTGAAGCCGCCGAGCATGCCGTAGGTGCCGAGCCACGCGTCGCTGTCGGCGAGCGCGGCGATCTCGGGCGGCGGTGCGTCGTCGAGCAGACCGAACACCTCGCGCGTGACGATCGCGTGCAGATCTTCGTTGTCGACGTTGGTGAGCAGCGCGAAGCCGATGTCCTTGGCGGGCAGCATCGCCACGAGCGCGCTGAAGCCATCGATGCCGCCGGTGTGGCTGAGCTGCCATTCTTCGCGCCAACGCGAACGCAGCCAACCGAGGCCGTAGTCGAGCCCGGGGCCCGCCGCGATCTGCGGTCGCAGCAGCTCGTCGAAGCGCTCGGGCGGGAGCAAGGGCTTGCCCTCGAGCGCACCGCCGCCGAGCATCAGCTGCAGCCAGCCGCTCATCATCTGCGCGGATGCATTGATGCCGCCCGCCGGTGCGACCGCGTCGAGCGAGCGCGTCGCGATCGGCACCACGGTGTCGTCGCTCTTGCGGTGATAGCCGCGCGCGAAGTCGGGGCGCTGCTGCATGCGCGCCACGCTGAGCGTCGCGGCACCCATGCCGATGGGCGCGAGGATGCGTGCGCGCAGCAACGCTTCGTACTCGCCACCGAGCGCATGCGCGGCACACAGCCCCGCGGCGACGTACATGACGTTCTGGTACTGGAAGCGTTGGCCGAGCGGAGCGGTGGGCTCCGCCTCGGCGAGCAGCGCGACCAGCTCTTCCGACGAGAGCGCGCCGGTGAGCCACGCGAGGTCGGTGCCCATCAGGCCCGAGCCGTGCGTCATCAGATCGCGGATGGTGATGCGCGCGTCGGCATCGGGATCACGCAACTTGAACTTCGGCAGACACTTGCGCGGCGAGTCGCCCAGCGCGATCGCACCGGACTCGACCGCCATCATCACGAGCATCGCGGTGAAGCCCTTCGTGGTGGAGCCGATCGGGAAGAGGGTGTCGCCGGTGACCGGCTGCTTCGCCTCGCGATCGCGCGCGCCGTAGCCGTGCACGTGGATCGGCTTGCCGTCCTTCACGATCACGAGCGCGGCACCGGGCACCCCGAGTCGCGCACGCTCGCGATCGATGCGCGCGTCGAGCAATGCGAGTCGCGCTTGCAACGGATCCTTCGCGACCTCGACGGACGTCGTGGGGGCGCGCGTCGTGGGGGTCGACGACGGTGGAGTGCGGCACGCGAACGCGAAGCAGCAGATCCCCAGCCAAGCTCGGCGCGACATCGCGGGGAGGATAGGCTGGCTATCGCGCTAGCCAGATCGAGGGCGACGCCTTCCAGTCGGTCGAGGTCCGCAGCGGGGATCCGTGCCGGCCAAGGCACTGGAATCATTGTCGGTACACTCTGCCTACATGTGGCATCCAACGTGGATTCGGCGGGGGCACCCCCACTGGAGCCCCACCGATGAAGCGCTCGATCCTCACCGCCTCCCTCGCTCTCGCCCTGGTGCCCGCGTGCGACGTCGCCGACGACGACACGCTCGAGCTCGACGACGGCGACTACCAAAAGGGCGGCGCCAACGGCAAGGCCGACTCCAGCGTGCTCGCGGTGATCGTCGACCTCGAGTTCGACGGCTCGGTGCTCGCGACCTCGCAGTTCGGAGCGACCGGCGTGATCGAGAGCCAGATGCTCTACACGATCGGCCATCTCAACGGCAGCAACGGCGTCGGTCGTCTCGACCAGCTCGAGCTCAGCAACGTGCGTCCGGTTCGCGAAGGCAACATGTGGCGCATCAGCTACCACGCGAAGCTTCCGGTGGCGTGGGGCAACAAGGCCAACGTGCCGGCCACCTACGCGCTCACGCTGCCGTCCGATGGCAGCACCACCGGTCAGCAGCGCTTCACCGACGCGTACTCGCACAGCTGCGTCGACTTCGGCGCGCACGACGTGACGCCGGACAGCATGTGGTACTACTACCGCCCGAACCGCTCGGGCTGCACGCTCGCGCCGGCCGACGTCGTCCGTAGCACCGCGACCGTCACCGTCAGCGACGTCAACACCACCGGCAAGTACCCCGAGTACGACAAGGTCTGGGAAGACGACACGCTCAACGTCGTCGCGGTGTTCGGCAAGTACGAGGACGGCGCGACCACGGCGAGCGACGCCGGCATCGCGGCCTACAACAAGTTCAGCAAGGCGATCAAGACGGAGCTCGGTGCGAGCGTGACCACGGTGCCGGCCAACGTGCCCAGCTCGCCCGGCGTCGCGATGCCCGACATCACCTGGTCGGTGACGCGTGCGGACGGTCGCAAGGTGAACGTCACCGCGCTGCTCGTCGACAACGTGCGCACCGCGGGCCCGACCTTCGACGCGCGCTACGGCGAGCTGTCGACCCGCGCCGACGTCATCGTGTACGGCGGCCACGCGGGCCTCGGCGCCAACGTCCGCGCGCTCGCACGCAAGGGCGAGTGGACGCCCGGCCAGTACGTCATCACGTTCGAGAACGGCTGCGACACCTACGCGTACGTCGACGGCGCGCTGTTCGATGCGCACGCGGCCATCAACCCCGACGATCCGACCGGCACCAAGTACGTCGACCTCATGATGAACGCGATGCCGTCGTTCTTCGCCGAGATGAGCAACGGCACGATGGCGCTCGTCCGCGGTCTGCTCAGCTACGAAGACCCGAAGACGTTCGAGCAGATCATGGCCAACATCGACTCGGACGAGGTCGTGCTGGTCTCCGGCGAGCAGGACAACGTGTTCGTGCCCGGTGGCCGCAGCGGCGGCGGCGAGGAAGCCTGGACGGGGATGGAGCAGAGCGGCACCGTCGCGAAGAACCAAGAGGCGCGCTTCGAGACCCCGGTGCTCGCACCGGGCCGCTACGTCTTCGAGCTGACCGGCACCAACGACGCCGACCTCTACGTGCGCACCGGTGCAGCGCCGACCCAGCAGACCTTCGAGTGCCGCCCGTTCAAGAGCGGCAGCAACGAGGCCTGCACGGTCGAGCTCGGCACCGCGGCCGCCATCCACGTGATGGTGCGCGGCTGGGCCACGAGCTCGAGCTTCGAGCTCACCGGGAATGTGGAGTAGGTAGCACCTCGGTGCTCCCCTCGACGCCGGTCAGCCTTCGCGGGTGGCCGGCGTTTTCATTGGTTCGAGCCCGGTGATGACGAGGCGCATGTCGTCGACGCGGAAGCGGACGTCGACACCGGCGAACGTCATCGCGTAGCTGCGACCGTCGTCGTGATAGCTCGGGCGGGGATCGAGCGCGAGCACTTGCTCGAGCTCGGACACGAGTGATGCGAGCTGCGGACGACCGTCGAGCTGCGCGCGGGCTTCGTCCGACCACTCGACCGCGAGCCTGCGCTCGTCGGTCGCGGCGAGCCATGCGACGCTGCTGTCGTCGACGCGATCGCAGCCCGCGACGTACGGCTTGAGGTCCAGCACCGGCGTGCCGTCGGCGAGATCGCAGCCGTCGATGTGCAGCACGAGCCCCTCGATGCGAACGAGCCGCACGACGCTGAGCCCGATCGGATTCGGTCGCTGCGGTGCGCGCGTCGCCAGCACGCCGATGCGCGCGTTGCCGCCGAGCCGCGG
>DASZPU010000724.1:0-4519 GCA_035550195.1 Nannocystaceae bacterium | reverse complement strand
CTGTCGGGCAGCTCCGAAGGTCACGCGCGCACGAGCACCGCGGTGTCGATCCTCCGCCACGTGCAGCACGCCGGCGAGACCGCGGCGTGGATCCAGCCGCAACACGGCGCGCTCTTTCCCCCCGATCTGCACGAGGCCGGCATCGATCTCGATGCGCTCGTCGTCGTGCACGTCGCCCACAACGCGACCCAGATGTGCAAGGCCGCGGAGCTCTTGATCCGCTCGGGCGCGTTCGGGCTCGTCGTCCTCGATCTGGTCGAGACGCCGTTGCCGGCACCGTCGGCGTCGGCGTGGCTCGGTCGCATGCTCGGGCTCGCACGCCAACACGAGTGCCACGTGGTGCTGCTCACCGACAAGCCCACCCACGCGGACTCGGTGGGCACGCTGGTGGGGCTGCGCATCGCGTCGCAGCGCCATCGCGACCCGCAGGGCGGCTTCGTGGTCGAGCACCACGTGATCAAGAACAAGTCCGGCGCACCGTTCGACGTCGCACGCGATCGCTATCGCGGACCCGATGGGCTGAGCTAGCATCGCCCTCGGGGGGCGACGATGGGTTCGCGACGCATCGCTTGGTTGTTGCTGTTCGCGGCGGGCTGCACCGACGCGCGCGACGAAGAGGAAACGACGGCGACCAACGCCACGACCGCGGCCACGACGATGCCGGGCACGAGCGGCGACGAGCCGAGCACGAGCATGCCCGCCGACACCGGCATGCTGCTCGACATCGGCAGCGGCACGAACGCGACCGACGGCGACGTCGACGGCACCGACGACTGCGTGCAGGACATCGACATCGTGTTCGTGATGGACGTGTCGACGTCGATGGGTCCGTTCCTCAGCAAGCTCGCCGACGAGATCCTCGTCGTCGATCAAGCGCTCGCGGATCTCGGGCTGCCCAACGCGCCGCACTACGGGCTCGCGGTGTTCGTCGACGACTCGGCGCTCACCAACGGCGGCGCGCCCTACCCCGACGCGATGACGTTGCAAGGCGAGTTCACGATGTGGAGCACGTTCACGTCGACGAACTCGCAGGTGTCGGGCAGCGGCTTCAACAGCACGTGGCCGGAGAACAGCCTCGATGCGCTCTACGCTGCCGCGGTCGGCTTCCAGTGGCGACCACCGGGCGACGACACGTTGCGCCTCGTCATCCACACCACCGACGACACGTTCTGGAACGGTCCGACGATGCAAGACGGTGTGATGATCCAGCACGGCTACGACGAAACCGTCGATGCGCTGCAAGCCGCCCAGATCCGCACGTTCTCGTTCGCCGCACAGATCGGCGGCATGTGCGAGTGCGAAGACGTGACGCCGGGTTGGTCGACGACGTACCAGGGCAAGACCGCGTTGCCCGAAGCGACCGACGGCGGCGTCTTCGACATCGATCTCGTGCTCGCAGGCCAGCTCTCGCTCGCCGCCGCGATCGAAGGCCTCATCCAAGACACGATGTGCGAGCCCTATACGCCCGTGGGCTGAGGCGCGGCGCCCGGCTTGCCGCGCGCGCTTCGCCAGCGCATGCTTCGGCACCCATGAAGCCCCGGTCGTTCGCCGCTCTGCTCGTCCTCGCCGCTTGCACGTCTCAAGCGGCCGCACCTCCACCGGGCCGCGACGGCAAGAAGACTCCGCCGACGTTCGACGATGCACCGGCGACCGCGAAGGCGGTGCCGACGAAGGCCGATGGACCGACGCCGGTCGCGGAGAAGCCCGCGGTCGCGACCAGCTGTGACGCGGCACGGCTCGCGCTCGATCCCGACATGGTGATCGCGCGCGTCGACGGCAAGGACATCAAGGCGAAGGAGCTCGGGCCCGAGCTCGACAAGGCCGAGACCTCGGCGTTGCGCGCCTACTGCGAAGCGATCGCGGGCGTGCGCCAGCAAGCGCTCGAGAACGCGGTGCAGCAGCGACTGCTCGACGCAGCGTCCGGTGGCAGCGACGGCGAGACCTGGCTGCGCAGCGAGATCGGCAAGCTGGTCGAGGCGCCCACCGACGCCGAGATCACGTCGTTCTACGAGCAGAACAAGTCCGACACCGCACCGCCGCTCGATCAGGTGAAGGATCAGGTCGCGGCCGCGATCACGCAGGAGCGCACGCAGAACGCGGCGCAGTCGATCATGTCGAAGCTGCGCGCGGGTGCGAAGGTCGAGACGCTGTTGCCCGACGTGCGTCCGCCACCGGTCGATCTCGCCGACGCCGACACCACCGCGGGCTTCGGTCCGAAGGGCGCCACCGTGCACGTCGTCGAGTTCTCCGACTTCGAGTGCCCGTACTGCGCACGCGCGGCCGCACCGATCAGCGAGCTCAAGGCGAAGTACGGCGACAAGAACGTGCGCTTCAGCTTCCGTCACTTCCCGCTGAGCTTCCATCCCAACGCACGTCCCGCGGCCGAGATGGCGCAGTGTGCCGCGGCGCAGGACAAGTTCTGGCAGTTCCACGACGCGGTGTTCGCTTCGTCGAGCGCGCTCGGTGACGGTGGGCTCGATCGCGCGGCCGAGACCGCGGGCCTCGACGCCGACGCGCTGCAGGCGTGCATGAAGTCGGGCAAGGCCAGCGAGCAGGTCGACGCCGACATGCGCAAGGCCACCGAGGTCGGCGTCGAAGGCACGCCGAGCTTCTTCATCAACGGGCGCTCGTTCAGCGGCGGCCCGGGCGAGCTGGGTGCGGCGATCGAAGCCGAGCTAGCCCGCGCTGGTTGATCGGCGCGTTCGCTCGCAGCGCGGCGAGATGCTCCTCGCGCGCGGCCCCGCCGTGCCAGTCGACGCGTCGCTGTGAAGCGATCGCGACGAGCTCGAGGCCGTGCTTCGGTGCGAGCGTGCGGAGCTGATCGTCGGCGGGAATCCGTCGGCCACCGATCTCGCCGTCGCCGGCGACCCACAGCACGAGGCCGTCCGGCTTCAGCGTGCGCGCGACCCCGGCGAGCACGCGCGACAGATCCCGCTCCCAACGCACCGCGCCACCTTGTGTGGTCGCATCGCGACGCGCACCGATCTCGCCCTTCACGAGCGGCGACGGATCGATGCCCAGCCACGGCCAGCGCAGCGCGTGGTGGAGCACGTAGTCGTAGGTGCCGACGTAGGGCGGCGAGGTGATCACGACGTCGACGCTGGCATCGCCGACCGCGAGCTCGCGCGCGTCGCCGAGCACGAGCCGCGGCGCGGTCGCATCGGCCGGCAGCGCGGCCGCGAGCTCGGCGAGCCGTCGCACGAGCTCTTCGGTCTTGCGCGCGAAGAACCGTGTGGGCACGCCCTTGCCGATGTTGCGCTGCACCTCGTCGGCGCTGGTGTCGGCGCGCTGGCGCGAGAACTTCACGACGATCGCCGAGAAGACCAGGAGCAGCGCCTCGCGTACGAACGGCGCCTCGACCAGCCCGATCTCGCGATGCAGCACCGCGAGCTCGCGCAGCACATGCCCGTCCCAGCTGCGCCGCACCGTGGCCGACAGCGGTGCACGCACGTCGGCGCGTGCGCGCACGCCCGCGAGCGTGCGCTCGACGACCTCGCGACACGTCGCGAGCAGCCGCGCACGCAGGTCGTCGTCGGTGCGCGTGCACTTGAGCGCTGCGAGTCGCAGCGCGAGTGGATTGAGATCGACGCCGATCGATCGTGCGCCGGCGGCCGACGCCTCGACCAGCACCGTGCCGCTGCCGCAGAACGGATCGAGCACGACCTTGTCCTTCGCGACGAAGCGCCGACACAGTCGCGCGGCGATCTCCGGATGCATGCGCGCGGGATAGACGTGGAAGCCATGGGTCCAGCGATCGGCATCGCCGCGTGCACCCAGCATCGCATCGGCGAGCTGCTCGGCGAGCTCACGGTCGCCACTCGTGCGCATCGGCCCGCCCGGCTGTGCGAGCGCGCCACGTCGACGGCCACCGCCGCTCGGCTCCTGCGCACCAGGGGGCGTCACGGCGGGTTTGTATCACGCACACGTTGCGCGCGTGGCTGTGCGCTCCGCCATGGCGCGCGTGCGCGGGCGGAACTACGCTGTCACGGTCGTGCTCGCCGCCCTCTTGCTGCTCGCGCTCGCCGGCCCGCCGCCGGCCCCTCGTCCGGTCGCCGAGGTCGGTGAGCATGTCGGCGAAGGCGGCATCGTGCAGCAGCTCGTGCGTCGCTCCGACGGCGGCTACGAGCACGCGAATCGCCGCGCGGGATTCCGCGCGACGATCCATCCCGACGGCACCGTCACGTTCCGCGACTTCGCGGTGACGCACGGCAACGTGAAGGTGCTCGGCATCGATCTCACCACCGGTGAAGCGCAGGTGCCCGATGGTTCGATGCCGAGCAACACGTTGGTGCGCCCGTCGGATCTCGGGAGTCTCGGCGACGATCCGTTGGTGAAGCACGGGCCGTATGGGCCTGCGCCGATCATCGCGAGCGCGGGCGGTCGCATGGCCGGCATCGCCGATCTCGCGGCGGCCACTCGCCGCGCGGCGGAGAAGCAGCACTTCCTCGACGCCACCGAAGGGCTGCGCGCGAAGCTGGCGGAGGAGCATCGCCGCACCAACGAGCGCACGGCGTTGGTG
>DASZPU010000723.1:0-16000 GCA_035550195.1 Nannocystaceae bacterium | reverse complement strand
GAACGCGCGCGCCGGATCTGGATCGGCGTGATGCCGGAGATCCACCCGTTCATCGCCGAGACCGAGATCAACCTCGCCCGCGTCGCGCTCGACGACGGCGATGCAAAGGCCGCCGCAGACCACCTCGCGCGCGCGACGGCGACCACGGAACAGCTTCCGAGCCACGCCGAAGAGTTCCGCGACAAGATCGCACCACTGCGCGCGCGCCTCGACGCGATCGTGGCACACTGATCTGCATGGAATGCGGACGCTTGCTGGTCGTGGGGGTGACCTTGGTCGCGTGCTCGGCGTCGCCGTCGGGGAACGGCACGACGTTCGATCCCACCACCAGCGGTGCGGACACGTCGAGCAGCTCGAGCAGCTCGAGCACGACGAGCAACGAAGAGAGCAGCACCGCGGCCGACGGCAGCACGAGCAGCGGCGGCGCGTCGTCGAGCGAGAGCTCGACCACGGGCGAGCCCACCGACGATCCCGGCTGTCCGGAGTGCATCGTGCTCGCGACCGGTCTGCAGGGCGGGCGCGGGATCGCGGTCGATCCGACCTACGTCTACTTCACCGATCAGACCGCGGGCACGCTCTCGCGCGTGCCGAAGGGCGGCGGTGCAGTCGAGCTGCTCGCACCGCAGCTGCAGTCGCCGTACGACGTCGGCATCGGTGGCGCGTGGGTGTACTGGACCGAGTTCGTGGCGAACGGTCGAGTCGTGCGCATGCCGTCGGGCGGCGGCAGCATGGAAGTGTTCGACGACGCCGCCGATCATCCGCGTGCGCTCGCGGTCGGTGGCACGGCGGTCTACTGGACCACCTTCGGATCGAACACCGGCGGCGCATGGCGTGGCGCACTCTCGGGAGGTGCACCGGTGCAGCTGCTCTCGGGCGTAGCGGGCATGGCCGACATCGTCGCCGACAACGACTATGTCTACGTCACGTCGCACGATCCCGATCCGATGAACGGCGGTGGCACCTTCATCGAGCCGCCGCCACCGGAGGGTCCGGCGGTCGGTGCGATCGTGCAGGTGCCGGAGGGTGGCGATCCCGGCGGCAGCAACACGACGATTCTCGCCGCGGATCTCGCGGAGCCGTGGGGCATCGCGATGTCCGGCTCGGCGCTCTTCTGGGCCGACGGCGACGGCTCGTCGAGCGATCAACCCAACAGCATCTTGTCGATGCAGCCGGTGGGCTCGCCGACGACACCGATCGCCGCCGCCCAGACCGCACCGTGGGGCGTCGCGACGGACATGACGTCGGTGTACTGGACCGACTCGACGGAAGTGAAGATGGCACCGCACGGCGGCGGCGCGCCGGTCGTGCTCGCGACGCTGCAGAACAACGCGCGCTCGATCGCCGTCGACGAGACCTCGGTGTACTGGATCACCACCGAGCGCGTGTTGCAGCGTCCGAAGATGTGATGCGCTGCGCATGGGATCACGCGCGGCCGGCCATACAGGAAGAGGATGCTGCGAACCGTATGGCCCTTCGTGTTGCTCGCCGCGTGCGGACCCAGCACGCCCGGCTCCGGCCAGGACGGCGGTGGCTCGGCAGGTGACAGCACCACATCGACGACGACGACGACCGAGAGCTCCACGAGCGGAGCTGCGACCACGAGCACGACGACCGCAGCCGACACGTCGAGCAGCACGTCGGGGACGACGCCGAGCCTCTGTCCACCACCCGAGCAGACGTTCGATCAGCGCAGCGAGCCGTGCCGCGGTGGCGCCCCGCTGCCGCAAGTCGACGACGCTGGCCCGAGTGGCCTCGCGCAGTGCCCCGACGGCACGCTGCACAGCTACGGCGTGGCGTGTTGCGGTGCCGACGAGCACCCGCCGTGTCCCGGTGCGGGCTACGAGGGCGAGTGCGTCGTCGATGCCGATTGCGATGCCGACGTACGCGGTGAGTGTCGATCGTACCAAGTGGTCGGCAACACCGTGTGCAGCTGCTTCTACGACGCGTGTGTCACCGATGCGGATTGCGACGCCGGCGATGCCTGCTTGTGCGCGGGACAACCCGCGATGACCGGATTCGAGGTCGCGCACTGCGTGCCCGGCGACTGCCGCACCGACGCGGACTGCGATGGATTTCGCTGCGCGCTCTCGGGAGCTCCGTGCACACTCGCGTACGAGCTGCACTGTCACGGCGCGGACGACGAGTGTCAGAGCGACGCCGACTGCAGCGAAGGCTTCTGCGGCTTCGCACCCGACACGGCGCGCTGGGTCTGCGTGGGCTTCGGGCCGCCGTGCGATTGAGCTTCACCCGCGCGGGTCGGGCATGCACACGCCACCGCCGGCGCCGATCTGCGCCTGCGTGCGGAACGTGTTGAGCGTGTCCCAGTTCTTCGGTTGCACCGCGGGGATCGTGCCGTCCTCGCGCACGTTGGTGACGTGATAGTCGTGCTCGTTCCAGATGCGACGCGCGGGAATCCAGCGATCCTCCGCGTCGCGGATCACCTGCACGGGTGGCGCGCCACCCGAGTTCGATGCGACCACGATCTCCGCCGAGCCGTCGTTGTCCACGTCGACCACCACCGGGTTCTCCCACTGCGTCCAGCTCGAGCGCGGCGTCGTGAGCAGCGCGCTGCCGTTCTCGTCGAAGATGAAGAGCGTGGTCTCGTCGGCGTACATCGCTTCCGCAGTCCCGTCGCCGAGGAAATCGAACGCGGTGCCGGCCGCGTAGCCGGAGCCGTCGGACACTGCGGCCGTCCAGTTCGCGGTGAGATCCACTTCGAGCACGCTGTATGTGTTCGACGAGCCCACCGCGATCTCGGGCGCGCCGTCGCCATCCATGTCGTGCACCGCGGCGGGCCGCCAGTTCGCGAGATTGGAGACTTGGTTCACCACGACCGGCGTGCCGTCGTGCTCGGCGATCGACAAGCCGCTCAGCCCTACGAACATCACCTCGGGCATGCCGTCGAGATCGAGATCGGCGACGTGCGGATGCGCTTGGCTGTCGAAGCCCGACCAGTAGAGCGAGCCGTCGTGGTGATACGCGGAGCCGCCGGTGATCACCTCGAGATCGCCGTCGTCGTCGAGATCGGCCGCGGTGTTGAGGTAGCTGGTCGTGCCCTGCCACAGGCGTACGCCGTCGTGATCGAACACCGCGCCGGCGAGGATGATCTCGACGTCGCCGTCGGCATCGAGATCGGCGAGGCTGATCGCGGACGACGACGTCGTCACCGAGTCGCTGCTCTCCCACAACAGCGAGCCGTCGTGATGGAACGCGATGAGGTGACCCGGGTCGGGTGTCGCTGCGACGATCTCGGGCACGCCGTCGCCGTCGAGATCACCGAGCGCCGGATAGCTGATCGACTGCAGCGCGTCGGGGATCATGAAGTGCTCGGTGCCGGTGTCGCCGCTGAGCACGTGGATGTGGCCGTTGCCGCCGAGGAAGCCCGAATACGCGACGACGACGACGTCGGGGATGTCGCAGAGATCGATCGCGCCGTCGTTGTTGTCGTCGTTGAGGTTGGCCACGACCGGGGTGCCCAGCACTTCGTTGTCACCGTTGCTGCCGGCCCACGACCACTGCACGTCGGGCTCGAAGCTGTCCGCCGGTGCGACGTCGCCACACGGTTGACCGGCATCGATGTCGTCGCCGACCTTGCACGACGGCGGCGGATCGCCGGTCTCGCCACCGCTGGTGTCGAGCACACCGACGTCGAAGATCGGGCCTTCGCCACCGGTCTCGCTGCTGCTCGTCGACGCATCGACGCTCGTCGTCATGGCACCGGTGCTCGACGAGTCTGCGCTCGTCGTGTCGCTCGCGGTCGTGGCCGACGTGGTGGTGAGCGACGCGCCCGTCTCACCGTCCGCGATCGAAGGCGAGTCGCTCGGGCACCCGAAGAGCACGACGAACGACGCAAGCCAGCGGCAACGATCCATCCCGCAAGGGTAGCACTGTCGCGGTCACGACGACCAGTTTACCCTGCTCGCGACGGAGACGACGGCATGCGCACGATCGGGATCGCAGTGGGCGCGTTGGTGGTGGGGTTCGCCCTCGCGACCGTGCTGCACAACTATCCGAAGGATGTCGTCACGCGGCATCGCTTCTGCAAGCTGTGCGCGGAGTACGAAGAGACCTACGACGAGGCGAAGATCTTGGGGGCGACGCATGGTCGCAAGGAACGCTTCGGCGGTCCGGTGCGCGACCTGTTGAAGCCCGCCGTCGGTGAGCACGAGCACCGCTTCACCGAGTGGACGACGATCCATCCCACGTTCGGCGTGCCCGCCGAGAATCCGTACATCGAAGAGCGCGTGCGCGCGATCCAGGAGATCGAACGATCGCCGCGGCTCATCGCGCTGCTCGACACCGCGATGCGCAATGCACCGGAGTGCACCACTCGCTTGCTGCAGCTCGTCATCGATCCCGCGTACAAAGTCTCGCCGGTCGTGCTGCTGGAGCTGGAGAAGGACCTGCCGTGGCCGCAGCGCTGCACGTCCATCGTGCCGCCCGACTGACGTTCCGCGCGAGTCTTCCTCCAGATCGCGATCGCACCCAGCTCTGCACGCGCCGCTTCGTCCGCGCGTGGGTGCTATCCTCGCGCCCATGTCCTGCGCATTGCTGCTCGCGCTCGGTCTCTCGATCGCACCCGTCGCTCCCGGTGCGCATGGTCCCGGTCCGGGCATTCGCGTTCCGCAACGCACGTCCACGGGCGCAGTGCGCAAGGTGAAGAAGCCGACGAAGGTGCAGCTCGCGAAGAAGCACCACAAGGCGTTGCGCGCGAAGAAGATCGGCAAGCGGCCGAAGGTCGCGTTCACGCCGTGCAGCTCGTCGCTGCCGAAGCAAGCACCGCGGCCCACCTCGGTGAAGGCCGGACGCGAAGGTCTCGTCGCGAACAAGTTCTATCTGTGGCCCAACGGCACGACGCTCAACGTGCACTTCACCGACGGGTCGATGGAAGCGCGCAAGGCGGTCGCCGAGGTCGCGGTGGAGTGGACGAAGCACGCCAATCTGAAGCTGGAGTTCTTCTTCGACGAGAACGCGCCGCCACCGGTCACGCACATCCGCGTGCGCTTCGACGATCCGGGCTGCAACTCGGCGCTCGGGTCGAGCTCGCAGTACGCGATCGATGCCGGCGACGCGTCGATGCGGCTCTGCTACATGGACCGGCGCATCGGCGACGAGTGGTTCCAACGCGTGGTGTTGCACGAGTTCGGTCACGCGATCGGAATGGAGCACGAGCACCAGAGCCCGAAGGCGCACTTCGATTGGGACAAGCCTTTCGTCTACAAGTACTACAAGGACACGTCGGGCTGGGACGCCGCGTATGTCGATCAGTGGGTGTTCCGGCAGATCGAGGCGGAGACCGTCGATGCGTCGGACTACGACCCCGACTCGGTGATGCAGTACTCGTTTCCTGCGGAGTTCACCAAGGACCGTCGCGCGATCCTGGGCTCGTTCGCGCTGTCGCCGATGGACAAGGAATGGGCCGCGAAGATCTATCCGCGCGAGCCGAAGAAAGATCCCAAGCCGAAGGCGAAGAAGAAGACGCGCTTCTACGAGCGCGCGATCGCGGTGCGCAACGGCACCGGTGTGCCGCTCGACGTGCAGCTCGTGCAGGAGTCGCTCGGCAAGGGCGGTTGGGCGTGGAAGCCGAAGGCGAGTGTGGCGGCGGCATCGACGTTCCACCTCGAGGTCGGGCAAGAGCTCGCGCTCGCGGGTGCGCAGGGCCGCAAGGTGAAGCTGGTCGCGCGCACGGGCGACGGCAAGAAGACCTGGTCGGCGCACGGCGAGAAGCCGGTGGTGATCGCGACGAAGGGCGGCTACGTCGATCGCGAGCTGCAGACGTGGGTGGTCACCATCGATGGGCCCGCGGATCCGTCGAGCCTCGATCGCGACGCGCTCTACTCGTCCGGTAGCACGGCGCTCGACGCCGGCGACTGGGAGCTCGCGCGTGCACGCTTCGGCGAGTTCATCGCGCAGTTCCCCGACGACGAGTGGCGGCCGTGGGCCGAGCTCAGCATCGTCATCGCGTGGGTGGGCGAGCGCGACTGGTCGAACGCGGTCGCGGCCGCCTACGATCTCGCAGTGAATCGCCCGGGCACCGATGCCGGTGCGTACGCGTGGTACTACGGCGGGCTCGCGACGATGCAGCGCGGCCACTGCAGCGATGCGCAGATCTGGTTCGACTACGTCGTCGACGCGAGCTCCGGCCTCTCGAAGGAATGGCGCGACGCCGCGAAGGAGAACCTCGCCGCGATGAAGAGCGACCCCGCGGCTTGGTGCAACTGAGTTGGTCGCGCCCTCCGGCGCTCTGCCTGGCGCGATCAGTCGTGCTCGCTGTCCGCCGTGGCAAAGCGACCTCGGGCTCGAGCTCGCTGACGCTCTCCGAGTCACGCGCGCGCGAGCGTCACGGGCACACCCGAGAACGCCGCGACGCCCGACAGTGCGTCGATGCGCGCGTCGTCGGTGATGTCGTTGATGCTCACGCCGGCGTGCGCAGCCGCGATCGTCTGACCGGTGCCGTCGCGGTGGTGGCCGAAGCCGTGCGGCAGGCTCACCACGCCGGGCATGATGCCGTCGTCCAGCTCGGCGGGTGCGATCACGCTGCCGACGCGCGACGAGATGCGCACCGCTTGGCCCTCGGCGATGCCGAGCTTCTTCGCATCGTCGGGGTGCACGAGCAACGTGCAGCGCGGCTTGCCGGTCATCAGCTTCGGCACGTTGTGCATCCACGAGTTGTTGCTGCGCAGCTGTCTGCGGCCGATCAGCACGAAGCCTTCGGGTCGGGTGTCGAGCAGCTCCGCGATGCAGCGGCGCAGATCGTCGACGAACAACGCGGGCGCGAGCTCGATGTGCGCCGCCTCGCCGCCGCGACGCCCGGGCAATCGCTCGGGCATGCACGGCGCGAGCGGACCGAGATCGATGCCGTGCGGTGCCTTCTTCAGCTTCGCGAGCGAGACGCCCCACGGCCCGCGTCGCAGACCCCACGGACCCGCATGCAGACCGACGGTGAGGATGCCTTCGGGTCCGAGCTTCTCGCGCGCGCGAACTTCGGCGCGGGTGCGCAGCGGTGCCTTGCGTAGATCGTGCAAGCGTCGCTCGAGCCCCACCAGGATCTCGTGATCGTGGCGCTGCCTCGGCCCGATCTCGAACGCGGGCACGCTGTACTTCGCGGTGTTGCGCACCGCGATCGCATGGAACGCGACATCGTAGTGCGCGTGCTCGAGCGGCCCCGACGGTGGCAACACGATGTGCGCGTGCTTGGTGGTTTCGTTGAGGTAGAAGTCGATCGACACCATGAAGTCGAGCTTCGCGATCGCCTGCTCGAGTCGCTGACCGTTGGGCGTCGACAGCACCGGATTGCCGGCGACCGTGAGCAGCGCGCGAATGGGATCCGCGCCGCCCGCTTCGATGTCTTCTGCGAGCGTCGCGACCGGTAGCTCGCCACCGAACTCCGGCAAGCTGCGCACCTTCGATCGCCAGCGCCCGAAGCTGCCGCGCCCCACTCCGAGTGGGCCCGCCGCAGCGACGACGTCGAACGCGGGCTTGGTGAACATCGCACCGCCTTTGCGATCGAGGTTGCCGGTGAGGATGCACAGCGCGTTGACGAACCAGTGGCACAGCGCTCCGTAGGGATGCATCGACACGCCGACGCGTCCGTACACGACCCCGCTCTTCGCCGCCGCGAGCTCGCGCGCGAGTCGACGAATCGTGTCTGCGGGGACGCCGGTCGCCACCGCGACGCGCTCGGGCACGAGCTCCGCGACGGCTTCGCGCAGCACCCCGAGGTTGCGCACCGCGGGCTCGAGCTTGCCGATCGCGACGCGCTGCTCCGCGAACAGCACGTTCACCATCGCGCCGAGCAACAGCGCATCGCTGCCCGGTCGCACCGCCACGTGCTCGTCGGCGACCTCGGCCGTCTCGGTGCGCCGCGGATCGATCACGATCACCTTGCCACCGCGCGAGCGGATCGCCGCGAGCCGTCGCTTCATGTCGGGCGCGCTCATGATGCTGCCGTTGCTGACCAAGGGATTGGCCCCGACGATCACCATGTGATCGGTGTGATCGACGTCGGGAATCGGCAGCAACAACTGGTGCCCGTACATCAGATACGCCGCGAGCATCTGCGGCAGCTGATCGACCGACGTCGCCGAGTAGCGATTGCGCGAGCCCAACGCGCGCAACAAGGCCGGCCCGTAGAGGATCGTGCCGAGGTTGTGCACGGTCGGATTGCCGAGATAGATCGCGAGCGCGTGCGTGCCGTGCTCGCGCTGCACCGCGTGGATGCGGGTCGCGACCTCGTCGAGCGCCTCGTCCCAACCGATGCGCGCCCAGCCGTTCGCAGTGCGACGCACCGGCTCGCGCAACCGCTCGGGATCGTCGTGCACCGCCGCGCTCGCGGCGCCCTTCGGACAGATGTAGCCGCGGCTGAACGGATCGTCTTCGTCGCCGCGCACGGAGGCGACGCGATCGCCATCGATCGTCAGCGTGAGGCCACACATCGCCTCGCAGAGTGAACAGGTGCGGTGGTGGATGCGGCTCACGTCGTCCCCCAGATGTCGGCCTCGGAAAGCCCGAGCTCGGCGAGCTCGGTCGCGCGAAGGTGCGCCTCGTTCGCGCAGAAGAACTCGTCGAGCTGCGGCGGAGCGACGTCGGTGCCCGCGAGCATCGCGTGGGCCTGCCCGCGATGATGGATCTGATGCTGGAAGAGGTGCGCGAGCATCCGCTGCGCACGCTCGTGCTCGACGCCATGGCTGCGCAAGATGCCCACCGGCAGATCGAGGCGGCCGTCGTCGAGCTGCTCGCACGCCGCGATGAGCCGACGATCCACCGCGTGTTGGGCATCGAGCAGCGCACGCGCAGTCGCGAACGGCTCCTCGGGCTCGAAGACGTTGCGCGCGTCCGGATCGACCGGAAGCCCGCGCAACGCACGTTCCAACGCGCTCACGTAGTACCAGTCGACGGTGACGTTGTGATTGAGCGTCGCCTTGATCGACGGGAAGAAGCTGGTGCGCTTCGCCGCGAACGCTTCGTGCGACAACCGGGTGCACGCCCCGAGTAGTCGGTGATTCGACCATGCGTTGTTGCACGCCATCGTGAAGAAGTGGTGGGCGAGCCCTGCCGTCATGTGCTGCTCGCATGATATATCCTCCGCCCGATGCGACTCCCGGCGATCGCGTTCGCATTGGTGCTCGGGCAGGGCAGCACCGTGCTCGCGCGGCCGTGCCCGGTCGATCCGTCGATCGGCAAGGCGCCCGGCGTCGCGGGCAAGGACTCGCGCGAGCGAATGGCGTTCATCCGCGCGCGCATCGAGGCCGGTGGCAAGCACGAGCTGCGCTGGGCGCTCGGTTGGGGCATCGGGCTCGCGCTCGTGAGCGTCGCGCAGCTCGCACTGATTCCGCTCGAGCATCCCGACGAGCGACCGGTGCTCTACATCGGTGCGCTGCAGTCGGCGATCGGCGCGGGCTCGCGCGCGCTCTTCATCCCGCGCTCGACGATCGAGCGTCGACGCATGCGCAAGCAGAATCCCGACCCGGATGATTGCGCTGCACTCGCGGCGGCCGAGCGGGCGCTCGCACGCTCCGCGAAGACGGCCCACCACGGCAAGGCGGTGTGGCAGCACTTCCTCAGTCTCGGTGTGAACGCGGGCATCGGCCTCTTGCTCGGGCTCGCGTTCAAGAAGCCGGTCGAAGGCAGTCGACTCGCGGCGATCGGCATGATCACGGGGCAGGTGATGATCGTGACGCAGCCCACCACCATGATCCGCTCGATGGACAGCTACAAGCTCGGCCGCATCGGCACGCCGACGCGCGTCAGCCCGCGCCCGTTCATGCTGCTCGGCGGCGGCGGCGTGATGATCAGCGGATCGATCTAGCGGCCGCGGGCTGGTAGCATCGCCTGCGTGTCGGCCGATGCCGCGATGGATGCCGAGTCGCTCGCGCGACGATACGTGGAGGCCGGGGACGTGCCCGCCGCCGCGAAGGCCCTGATCGAAGCGTTCGGTCCCGAGGTGCTCGGATGGCTGGGCGCGATCTGTCGCTCGACCAGCGACGCCGAGGATGTGTTCTCGGCGACCTGCGAGTCCTTGCTCCGCGCGCTGCCCACGTTGCATCGCGATGGCTCGTTGCGCACGTGGATGTACGTCGTCGCGCGCAACTTCGCGTACAACCAGTATCGACGCGATCGGCGGCGCAACGCGGTGCCGCTGTCCGATGCGCCCGACCTCGCGGCGCTCGTGCACTCCACGACCGCCGCGCATCGAGCCACGCGCAACAAGGATCGACTGCGAGCCCTCCGCGAGGCGCTCGAGCCCGAGGATCGCACGCTGTTGGTGCTTCGCGTCGACCGCGAGCTGCCGTGGCGCGACATCGCGGAGATCCTCGCGGGTGGTGCCGACGATCCCGACCAGCTCACCCGCGACGCCGCGCGGCTGCGCAAACGTTTCGAGCGGGTCAAGCAACAACTGCGCGCCCACTGGGACGCTGCGGGCCGTGACTGACGAAACCTCGTCACATCTGCCGCGCGCCGCGTTGTTTCCAGCGCAGGTGTTCGCGCGATGCGTGGGGACAGCAGCGGCATGACCGCGGACGATCCGGACGCCCCGTCATCCGACGAGAGCTTCGACGAGGCGTTGTTGTCGCTCGCAGCCGAGCTCGCGCCGCGCGTGTCGAGCTCGCACGGCATCGTCGGCGGCACGATCGTCGGCGAGCACTTCGAGATCGAGCGCAAGCTCGGCAGCGGTGGCATGGGCGTCGTCTTTGCGGCCCGCGACACTCGGCTCGAGCGCGTGGTCGCGCTCAAGCTCGTGCGTGATCCCGAGCTCGGCCGCAGCGCGTTGCGACTCGCACGCGAAGCGAAGGCGATGGCCAAGCTCGCCCATCCCAACGTGGTCGCGGTGTTCGAAGTGGGCCACTACGAGGGCTCGCTCTTCATCGCGATGGAGCTGGTCGACGGCGAGAGCGCACGGCAGTGGGCGCGTGCGCGTCCACGAACGTGTGCGGAGATCGTCGACGTCTATCTGCAAGCGGCGGCGGGGCTCGCAGCGGCGCACGATGCCGGGCTCGTGCACCGCGATTTCAAGCCCGACAACGTGCTGGTCGGACGTGATGGGCGTGCACGCGTCGCCGACTTCGGGCTCGCGCGCACGTGGGCCCACCAAGACGCGACGCTGCAGGAGATGCGCGCAGCCACCGACGCGCAGCGCGAGCCGCCCGGTTCCGCGAGCGATGCGGTCGCGGGTACGACCGGCTATCTCGCGCCCGAGCTCTACGGTGGTGCAGCACCGACTCCGAGGTCGGATCAGTTCGCCTTCGGCGTCGCGTTGTTCGAGGTGTTGTTCGGCTTCGTGCCCCATCGACGTCGTCGCGGCGGACGCGTCGCGTGGACGTCGCAACCGGTCGCGAGCGACAGTCTCCCGCGCGACGTCCCCGAATGGTTGCAGGACATCGTGCAGCGCGCGATCGAGGTCGACCCCGCGGATCGCTTCGAGTCGATGCATGCGCTGAGCGCCGCGATCGTGCGTGGCCGCGAGCGCACGCGACGTCGTCGGCTCGGCAGCGTGGCCGCGGCGACGCTCACGGCGGCGGTCGTCGCGAGCCTCGCACTCGGCAAGAATCTGCGTGATCCACCGTGCACCGACGCCGAAGCAACCGCCGCGAACGTGTTCAGCGAGGCAACGCGCGCCGCGATCGCCGACGCAGCGGCAGGAGATCGCGAGAGCACACGGGCGACGCTGCGAGTGGCCGAAGGCATGGTCGACGCGTGGCTGGCCAAGTGGATCGAAGCTCGCCGCGAAGCGTGTCTCGCCACCCGCGTGCACGGATCGCAGAGCGAGGCGTTGCTCGATCGCGCGAACGCTTGCCTCGACGAGCGGCTCGCCGATCTCGACGCGCTCGTCGATGCGCTGGTCACGAACGAATCGGTGCGTGAGCAGGCCGATGCGCACGCCTCCGAGCTGCGTGAAACTGCTGCGTGTCGCGACAGTCGCTACCTCGCCGCGCGCGGAGCTCCCATCGAAGACGCAGACGATCGCGCAGAGGCCGAACGCATCCGTGCCGAGCTGCACCGGATCGACTTCCTGCCCACGGACGAGGCCAGCCTCGCCGAGCAGCGTGCGCGCGTCGACCAGCTCATCGCCGAAGCTGCGCGGCTCGACCATCCACCGACCCGCGCCGCCGCCGAGCTCCTCGCGGGCAAGCTCGCGCTCGAAGCCGACGAGCGTGTGCCGGCGCGTGCGCTGCTGCGCGGCGCGTACACGAGCGCCGCGAGCTCGGGTGACGACGACGTCGCTGCGAGGGCCGCGATTGCGCTCGCACACCTCGCGGGCCTCACCGAGGACCGCATCGACGCGGCGGAGCCGTGGCTCGACGTCGTGCAGGTCGGCATCGAGAGCCATCGCGTCGACCCGCACATGCGTGCGCAACTCGAGAGCACGCGATCGATGGTGCTGCAGCGCGCGCAAGACTACGACGCTGCGATCGCGGCCAGCCGCAGGGCGGTCGAGCTCGCCGCCGAGTCCGACAATCCGTATGCGGCGTACAGCACTCGACTGGAGCTCGCGGCTTCGCTCGACGCCTCGGGCAAGCCTACCGCCGCGATCGAAGAGTACGATACGCTGATTTCCGGGCTCACCGAGAACTACGGCGACAGTCATCCACTGCTCGCGGTCGCGCTCACCAACCGCGGGCTCGCACACTACGCCGCACACCACTACGAAGCGGCGTTGCTGGATCAGCGGCGCGCGCTGACGCTCTATCTCGAGTTCTACGGCGAGGGCGGAGCGTCCGCCGATCGCATGCTCAACCTCGGCCTCGTGCTGGTCGAGACTGGCGCGCTCGAAGAGGCCGTCGCGCTCATCCAACGTGGGCTGGCGATCTGGGAGCGCATCGGTCCGCCGCGCGAGCAGGCGCCGTTCCTCGACGCGCTCGGTCGCGCAGAAACGTTGCGCGGCGATCATGCGCGCGCGCTCGACTACTTCACCCGCGCGTTCGAGATTCGCGCGGCGCTGCCCGCCGATCAGCAAGACGAGCTCGCGTACAGCTACGAGCACATCGGCGATGCACAGATCGAGCTCGGTCGTCACACCGAGGCGCTCGCCAGCTACCGTCTGGCGATCGCGCGGTGGCACGCAGTCGACGCACGCCATCCCCGTCGCGCACAAGCGCTGTACGGCGCGGCGCGAGCTTCGGCCGAGCTCGGCGCGCTGCAGGATGCGGTGGATTTCACCGACGTGTTGCTGCGCCTCGCCGAGTCGGCGGAGGTCGACGCGGGGTTGGTCGCGCTCGCTCGCTTCGAGCGCGCACTCGCGTGGTGGCGCATCGACCAGCGCCCGATCGCGATCGAAGAGGCTCGTCATGCACGCGCAGATCTGGTCGCGGTGCTCGGTCCGCAGCACTCGCGCGTCGCGGCGATCGATGCCGCGGCTGCGAAGTGGCTCAGTCCGGCCAGCAAGTGAGCCACACGATCAAGCGCTCGCGATCGTCGGCGGTGATGCCACCCGCGGGCGGCATCGTCGGCGCGGTACCATCGGGCGGCATCGTGCGCGCCAGGATGCGATCGCCGAGCATCGCCACGGTGTCGCGATCGTCGAGCAACGTCTCCGGGGGTGCACCGCGGCGATCCGCGACCTGCGAGCCGTGACAGCCGTTGCAGTAGGCCGCGAGGAAGCCGCGGCCGAAGGTGTCGTAGGTGACGACGGGGCCGCGCTCGCAATCCGGTGCGCCGCCGCCGTCGTCGCTCGACGACGAATCGTCGATGTCGTCGGCCGGCGCGTCGCATGCGACGGCCAACAGCACCGCGATGATCGCGAAGCGTCTCATCGCAGCACCCCCGCGATCGGTGCGACGTGCTTGTGCAGATACTCCTGCGGATCGACGTCGCCCAAGGTCAGCAGCGTCGCGCCGAGTGACTCCGCCGAGATGCCGGCGAGCGCAGGATCGAGGCTGCCGTCCGGCGCCACGCCGACGCCGGTGTAGAGCTCGCTGAACGCACCGTAGCTGCGATCGCCGACGACGCGCGGACCGATCAGCAACATCGACGTGAACGGCCAGTGATCGCGACCGCCGGTCGCGTTGAATGCGGGCGTGCGCGCCATCTCGGAGGTGACGACGATCGTGGTGTCGTCGGCGAGCACGCCACCGCTCGGGCTCGCGGTGCCGTGCAGCTTCGCCAGCACTTCTTCGAGGTCGGCGAAGAACGCCTCGAACAAGTACGACTGCTGGCTGTTGTCGTCGTGCGTGTCCCAGATGAAGTCGGTGCCCACGCTCGCGCAGCGACAGATGCCGGCCGACAACGCGGAGATCGCCGTGGCTGCGCGTCCGCGGAAGTCCGCGCCCGACACCAGCTCTTGTTCGAGCCGTCCGTCGACCAACGTGCGCGAGCGCGACACCGCTTCGCCCAGATCCGCGATGCGTGCGGAGCTCGGCGCGCGCACGCCTTCGGCTTCGGCGCGGCCGCGCAGGAAACGATCGACCATGCGCGCGGGCGCGGCCGCGGGTGCTTCGAGCGGGTTGTCGTTCTCCTCGAGGATCGAGCCGTCGATCGCCTGTTGCAGTCGACCCTGCGCTTGCGCGACGAACACCGAGTACGGCCCCGGTGCGACCGGACCGCTCACCACGAGGTGCGGCAGCGAGCTGTCTTCGCGCGCCGCGTGTCCGAGCATCGTGCCCCAGTCGGGTCGCTCCGACGACGTCGATCCGGTGAGCGCCACCATCTGGCAGGTCTCGTGGTTCACGCTGCGCACCGACACGCCGTTGAGCAGCGCGACTTCACCGTGGTGACGCTCGAAGAACGCGCGCGTGTTGGGTCGCGCGGGATGATCGACGAGCGAGAGTCCGCCGATCGTCCACGGTGCAGCCTCGGGCTCGAGGTCGATGCTCGCGGCGCCGAAGAGCGGCGCGAACACGCAGAGCGGATCCCATCCACCTTCGGCGTGCAGGAAGAGGAAGCGACCGCGCGCATCGCTGCGTTGCGCGAAGCCCAGACGTGCGCCGCCGAAGAGCGCGGCCCCAGCCGCTGCGGATCCCAGGAAAGTTCGTCGCGTGAGCATCGTGGTGCGTCCTAGTAGAGGAGGTGATCCGGATCGGCGAGCACCGCGGTGACGACGGCGATCCACGCCTCGCGCGCGTCGGAGATGTCGGCGACGTCTTGCCAGAGCCGGGCGAGCGCGACGATCTCCGCATCGTCTTCGTCGAGTGACTGCGAGCGTGCGACGAGCAGCAGCTCGACCAGCGCTTCGGGCTCGGGCGCGGCGTCGAGCTCGAGCTCTGCGAGCACGGGCGCGATCGTGCCGCCGCCGTCGTTGCCATCGATCGCGCTGTCGACCGCATGCATCGCGCCCGCTTCAGCGAGTCGACGCAGCACCAGCACCGCACCGGTCGACACCTCGGTCGGATCGCCGCGATCGGATCCACCCGCGATGGCGCGCAGCGACATGTCGAGCTGCGTCGCCGCACGGCCATCGTGGGTGAGCGAGTAGCCGGACAGCGTCGCGATCGATCGCGACATCACGTCGAGCGGGCTCACCTTCTTCGCGACCGCTTCCGGTGCGCCGCCGAAGCGCGGTGTCCAGCGCTGCCCGCGATAGCTGGGATCCGCGAGCACCGAGCGCACCAGCGATCGCAACGTGAGCCCGCCCGCGATGAACGCCTCACGGTGCTCGTCGAGCGCGCCCTCGTCGTCGAGCGTCGCCTTGCGCCCCATCATCCCTTCGTAGACGCGCTTCACCGCGCAGCCGATGAAGCGCTCGTCGGCGGCGATGTTGTCGGCGAGCTCCTCGGTGCGCGCACCGGGTACGCCGAAGAACGCGGGCGCGGCCCCGGTGTACGTCTGCCACGCGCGCTCGAGCTCGACGGCGTAGGCGGGCTGCGGCACGTCGGACTCGGCGTACATGAAGCCCCAGAAGTAGCTCGCGAACGGATCCATCGTGGAGTGGCAGCCCTGGCACGCCACGTTGCTCGCAATCGCGTGCTTGATCGACTCCGAGTCGGTGAGATCGAGATCCGTGGGGAAGTCGATCGGGCGATCGAGGTAGGAGCGGCACAAGAGCGCCTGCGACATCGCGTTGGTG
>DASZPU010000722.1:0-7938 GCA_035550195.1 Nannocystaceae bacterium | reverse complement strand
CGAAGATGGGCGGTGTCGAGCGCCCAGTGGCACCGACGAGAGCACGCTCGGTGGCAACACCGGATTGAGCGGCGGTGGCGAGACGATCGCGGACGCATCGAGTCAGAGCGGCAGCGAAGTCGGTGAGAGCACCGCGTCGCCGTCGAGCACGACGCCCGGCGACACCGGCATGACGACAGAGGCGACCGCGGAGAGCAGCATGTCGACGACCGACGTCGGCGACTCGGGCGTCGAGGGCAGCGCGTGCCACGACTGCCTCGTCGCGTCGCTGAACGCGGGCAACGATTGCGAGATGGTGTTCCTCGGCTGCGCGCCGAACCGCGAGTGCACGATGCTCGCGAACTGCGTCACCGCCACCGTCGACGCGGACGACCCGGCCGGCATTCCCATGTGCTGCGACGCGCATCCGATCGGCGCCCCGGCGTATGGCGACCTCGCGAGCTGCTGGGGCTCGGCCTGCGCGATGGACTGCGAGAAATTCGCGCTCTCGTGCGGCGGCTGATCGATCGCTACGCTCGTGCGTTGCAAGCAACCCGATGCGGATCTGCGCGCTCGTTCCCGTCTTGATCGCGATCGCTTGTCACGCCGAGCCGACCACGAGCACACCGGCTCCAGCGCGCGTCGACACACCCGCGCCGCGCTCCGCCACCCCGAGCTCCGCGGCGTCCGACTCGACTGCGGTCTCCGATGCGTCGATCGAAGCGATGAACGCCGACGCGATCACCTGCGTGCTCGCGGATCGTCGCGTCGCGCAGTACCTGCACGCGGAGCTCCCCGGTCGCGTGCCGGTGAAGCTGCATCTTGCGAGCACGATCGCGGTCGCGAAGACGCCCGAGGCTGCGGGTGCACCGGTCGAGCTCGTCGACGCGAGCGCAGCACTCGTCGACGTGCAGTCGATCGCGCGCGCGGGTACGAGCGCGACGGTCGAGCTCACGATCCTGCGCGAAGGCGTGCGCGCGAAGGTCGAGTGCCACCGCGACGGCGAGGCCTGGACGGTCGGCAAGGCCGAGGTCGCCGAGCATTGAGCCTTCGCGATCGGCGCTGGGCGATCCGCCCAAGCTGCCCACACGTATGACCCATGCGGACACGGGCCGCAGGGGTTCACGATGGTGGAGACGAAGCTACGGGCGCACTGCGCCCTCGCTGCGACGGTGGTGCTCGGCGGTTGCTACGACGGTGCATCGCGCGATCGCACGGAGCTCTCGGGCGGAATCGCAACGCTCGGGAGCAGCGCGGGTGATGCCGGCGATGCGGGCGACGCCAGCGAGAGCGGCGACGACGATGGCACCGGCGACGACGATGGCAGCGCTGCGGACGACGGCAGCGACGACGCCGCGTCGGCCGGCGAGAGCGACGACGGCGACACGACCGACGGCGATGGCCCACCGATCGCAGAGTACGGTCCGGCGATCGACATCGTGCCGATCGCAGTGCACGTGAACCAAGGTGTCGCGGTGCCGGTCGCCGACGACGGCGTCGCGATCGATCCGGCGCAACGCACCGCGCCGCTCGTGCATGGCCGACGCAGCCTCGTGTTCGCCACGTGGGAGCTCGCGCCGACGTTCGTGCCGCGGATGATCCGTGCGGAGCTCTTGCTCGCGCATGCCGACGGTACCTCCGAAGTAGTCGCGAGCGAGGTGATGGTCGACGGCCCGGCGGGCACTGCTCCCGAGGATCGCCACTTCACGTGGACGCTCGAGCCCGCGCAGATTCCCGAAGGCACGCAGTGGTCGATCACGCTGCACGAGCTCGAGGAGAACGAGCCGGGCGCACCGCCGCCGCCGCGACTGCCGACGAACGGCGCCGTCGCGTTCGACGACGAGGACGGCGAGCAACGCATGCGCGTGGTCGTGGTGCCGTATCGCCACCAGTACGGCGGCTGCAACCAGGTGCCGCCCACCGATGCAGCGACGATCGATTCGTTTCGCAAGACGATGGAGATGTTCTATCCGGCGCAATCGGTCGAGATCACCGTGCACGCGGAAGTCGTCTACACCGACAGCATGGCGGTACCGGATCCCGTGCTCGCGCACACGACCGCGTTGCGCGGCGCCGAGTCGCCCGACGTCGATGTCTACTACTACGGCCTGCTGATGCCGTGCGACGCGAGCACGACCTACGGCGGCTATGGCTACGTGCCGCTGTCGCCCGAAGGCGCCGGCGAGGCCGCGTATCGCGTCGCGATCGGCATCTGGTACGACTTCGATCCGCAGTTCAGCTACGTCACGATGGCGCACGAGGTCGGGCACAACCACGGCCGCGAGCACGTCGCGTGCTCCGGGAGCGAGGCCGGCACCGATCCCGCCTATCCGATCCCGGGCGGGCTCACCGGCGTGGTCGGTTGGGGCATCCACGACGGCGTCTTCCGTCCGTCGACGGACGCGGACTACATGAGCTACTGCAACCAGCTGTGGGCGTCACCCTACGGTTGGTCGCGCACACTCGCGGTGCTCGACGCGTTGACGGCGATCGTCGGCACCGGTGGCGCGCCTGCGCAAGATGGTGGCGCGGTGTTGCTCGCGATGCACGACGGCGAGCTCACGGCCGCACAGTACGTCGAGGGCCTCGTGCCGCGACGCACCGACGGCGCCGCGCGGATCATCGGCGCCGACGGCTACCCGCGTACGATCGCGTGGGAGCGCGCGAACGTGCCCGACTCCACGTCGACGTTCGTGTCGGTGCCGATGTCGAACGTCGAGCTCGAGACGCTCGAATCACTGGTGATCGAGCACGGCGACATGACGCTCACCGTGCCGAGCAGCGCGATCCGACGCTGACGTCAGCCGCGCTCGGGGATGGCCGGCTTGCCCTCGGCGAGGACGCGCTCGAACGCGTCCTCGTCGAGCTGCGGTACGCCGAGCTGCTCCGCCTTCGCGAGCTTGCTGCCCGGTGAGCTGCCCACCACGATCGCCGCGGTCTTCTTCGACACCGACGACACCACCTTCGCACCGCGCGAGATCAATGCGGCCTCTGCCGCCTCGCGCGTGTGGCGTTCGAGCGTTCCGGTGATCACGAACGACAAGCCCGCGAGCTCGTCGCTGGTCTCGCCTTCGGGCTCGGGGTCCCGCGCGATCACGCCGCCTTCCTTCAGCCGAGCCACGAGCGCGACGTTGTCGGGATCCGCGGCCCACTGCGCGATCGAGGCCGCGATCACCGGGCCGATGCCGTCGGTGTTCGCGAGCTCCGCTTCCGACGCGCCGAGCAACGCCGACAGCTCGCGGTAGCGATGCGCGAGCACACGCGCCACCGTGCCGCCCACGTGGCGGATGCCGAGCGCCACCAACACCTGCGCGAGCGGACGGCTGCGCGCGCGATCGATCGCTGCGATGAGCTTGCCGATCGACACCTCGCCCCACCCTTCGATGCCGGCGAAGTCCTCGGCTTTCAAGAAGAAGATGTCCGCCGGCGTCGTGATGAGCTCGCGCTGCTGCAGCATGGCGAGCGTCTTGTAGCCCAGGCCCTCGATGTCCATCGCACCACGGTTGGTGAAGTGGAACAGGTACTCCCGCACGCGACTCGGACACGTGAATCCGCCGGTGCAACGCGCGACCTTCTCGCCTTCGATGCGCACGATCGGGCTCTTGCAGAACGGGCAGTGCGAAGGCATCGCCCACGCGCGCTCGCTGCCGTCGCGACGCGAAGGCACCGGCCCCACCACTTCGGGAATGACATCACCCGCGCGCCGCACGATCACCCAGTCGCCGATCAGCACGCCCTTGCGCGCCACCTCGTCGGCGTTGTGCAAGGTCGCCATGCTCACCGTCGCGCCACCGACGAACACCGGCTCGAGGAACGCGAAGGGCGTGGCCGCGCCGGTGCGCCCGATGTTGATGTCGATGTTGCGCAGCTTGGTGACCTGTTCCTCGGGCGGGAACTTGTACGCGATGGCCCAGCGCGGTGCCTTCGCGGTGAAGCCGAGCTCGCGCTGCTCGCCGAGCGCATCGACCTTGATGACGACGCCGTCGGTCTGGTACGCGCGACGATCGCGTTCGCCCTGCGCTTCGACGATGTAGCGCTCCACCGCATCGATGTCGTCCACGCGGCGGCTCGCCGGGTTCATCGCGAAGCCGAGCGACGCGAGATACTCGAGCGTCTGCCAGTGCGACGCGAGCTTCGGCCCGCCTTCGATGCGCCCGAGCTGGTAGATCCAGATCGACAGATCGCGCGACGCCGTGACGTTCGCGTCCTTCATGCGCACCGAGCCGGCCGCGGCATTGCGTGGGTTCGCGAACAGTCGCAGCCCCTGCTCGCCCTGCCGACGGTTGAGCGCCTCGAACGCGGTGCTCGGCATGTACACCTCGCCGCGCACCTCGAGCACCGCGGGCGGATCACCGCGCAGCTGCTTCGGCACCGCCGCGATCATCCGCAAGTTGCGGGTGACGTCCTCGCCGGTGGTGCCGTCGCCGCGCGTGGCCCCGAGCACGAGCTCGCCCGCTTCGTAGGTCAGCGAGATCGCGAGCCCGTCGATCTTCAGCTCGCACGCGTAGCCGGCCGGCTCGGCCCCGAGCGCGCGCACGAGACGATCGCGCCACGCGTGCAGCTCCTCGCGCGACATCGCGTTGTCGAGCGAGAACATGCGCGCCGCGTGCACGACCGGCGCGAACGACGACGACGGCGCGGCCCCGACCTGCTGCGTCGGCGAGCCGTCGTCGGCGAGCTCGGGGTGCGCCTGCTCCAACGCTTCGAGCTCGCGCACGAGCCCGTCGTACTCCGCGTCGCTGATCTCCGGGTCGTCGAGCTGGTGGTAGCGCTGCGCGTGATGACGGATCTGCGCACGCAGGTCTGCGACGCGCTGCGCGACCTCGGGGCCGGCGCCCTTGCTCTTCTTGCCGCGCGCCATCGTCGGGCGCGACGGTAGCAGGCCGCTCGGCAACGGGGGTAGAGTGCGACCCGCGAAGCCATGTCCAGCCGCAAGCTCTCCCTTCTCGTGCTCGCCGCACTCGCGCTCCCTGCGTGTCGCAGAGACAAACCCACCACGAAGCCGACCGACGCGATCGTCGCCACCACGCCGGCTCCGAACGAGCGCCCGTTCGACTACCAGATGACGGAGCTCGAGAACGGCATGAAGGTGATCACGCTCGAGGATCACTCGACGCCGATCGCCGCCGTACAGGTCTGGTACCACGTCGGCAGCAAGGACGAGAAACCCGATCGCCGCGGCTTCGCGCACATGTTCGAGCACATGATGTTCCGCGGCACGCAGAACATCGGGCCCAAGGCGCACTTCGAGTACATCCGCAAGGTCGGCGGCGACGCGAACGCGTACACCTCGTTCGACAACACCACGTACATCCAAGTGGTGCCCAGCAACCAGGTCGAGATGGTGCTGTGGCTCGAGGCCGAGCGCATGGGCTTCCTCAAGATCAATCAGGGCTACTACGACACCGAGCGCAAGGTCGTGGCCGAGGAGTACCGCATGGGGCGCGAGCAGCCCTACGGCACCGTGCCCGACAAGTTGCTGCCGCAGGTGTTCGCGAAACATCCGTATGCGTGGACGCCCATCGGCAACATGGACGAGCTGCAAGCCGCGAAGTCCGACGAGCTGCAGACGTTCTGGAACACCTACTACGTGCCCAACAACGCCGCGCTCGTCGTGGTCGGCGACGTGAAGCACGAAGAGGTCGAGGCGCTCGCGAAGCAGTACTTCGGGTGGATCCCGAAGTACCCCGATCCGCCGCGCGTCACCGTGAAGGAGCCCGAGCAGACCGCCGCGAAGAAGATCGTGATCCCCGAGCACAACGGGCCGGTGCCGATCGTCGGCATCGGCTATCGCACCGTGCCGCTCGGCCACGCCGACGAGCTCGCGCTCGAAGCGGTCGGTCAGGTGCTCGGCGGCGGCGAGAGCAGTCGCTTGTATCGCCGGCTCGTCACCGATCAGCGGCTCGCGATGTTCGCGTTGTCGGCCGGCTTCGCGCTCGAAGACGACGGCATCTTCGCCGCCGGTGCCGTGCTCAAGCCGATGAGCGGCAAGGCCGACAAGACGCTCGCGGCGATCCGCGAGGAGATCGAGCGCCTGAAGAAGGACGGCCCCACCGACGCGGAGCTCGAGAAGGCGAAGAACGGCATGCTGCGCGATCTGACGCTCGCCCAGCTCACCGTCGAGTCGAAGGCGCAGCGGCTCGGCGAAGCGGCGCTCATCGAAGGCGACGTCGAGAATGCGAACCGCGACCTCGCGGAGATCCGCAAGCTCGACAAGAAAATGCTGCAGGCCGCGGCGCAGAAGTGGCTCGTGCCGCAGCACGAGATCGAGATCCGCATCGAGCCCAACCTGCTGGGCTTCATCGCCAAGCAGCTCGGGTCCGACGACAAGAAGAAGAAGGAAGAGGACGTCGCCAAGGGCAAGGAGAAGATCGAAGGCGAAGGCAGCGGCAAGCCCGGGCTCGTGCGGCCCGATACGCTCGGCGCCGCGCCGAAGGTCGCACCGCCGCAGGATTCCGAGATCGCGATCGAGACCGAAGAGAAGACGCTGAAGAACGGGCTGCGCGTCGTCGTGCTCGAGAACCACGAGGTGCCGTTCGTGCAGTTCGAGCTCGGCCTGCGCTACGGCGCGTTCGCGGATCCCGAGGGCAAGCCCGGCGTCGCGTGGCTCACCTTGCCGATGCTCGGGCGCGGCACCAGCAAGCACGACTACAAGGCGCTCGCCGACGAGCTCGATCGGCGCGCGATCGTGCTGTCCGGCAATGCCGACATGGACGGCGCGACCGTCAGTGCGAACGGCGTCACCGAGCAGGCCGAGCCCGCGATGGCGTTGCTCGCCGAGGCGGTGAAGAGCCCGACCTTCCCGAAGGACGAGCTCGATCGCTACGTCGATCAGGTCACCACCGGCTTGATGGTCACCGAGCGGTCGCCCGACTACCTCGCGGATCGCGAGCTCCGCAAGCGCATGTTCGGGCTGCATCCCTATGCGCGACTGCCCGAAGGTCAGGCGCAGACCCTGCACGCGATCGATCGCGACCTGCTCGCGACGTGGTGGAAGTCGCACGCACGTCCGGATTCCGCGGTGCTCTACGTCGCCGGTGACGTCACGCCGACGCAGGCGTTCGCGTGGGCCGAGCAGCACTTCGCCGATTGGAAAGCGAGCGGCGCCGCACCGAAGTACGAGCTCGCGGCGCCGACCGCCGTGAAGGGCCGCACCATCGTGCTGATCGACAAGCCCGGCGAGCAGGCGCAGATCCGCGTCGGTCATCTCGGCATCGTGCGCGGCGATCCGCGCTGGCCCGCGGTGAAGGTGATGAGCGAGGTGTTCGGCGGTGGCTTCGACTCGCGGCTCAACGACACGATCCGCGTGAAGAAGGGGCTCACCTACGGCGCCGGCGGTGGCTTCTCGAGCGGACGCTTCGCGGGTCGCTTCGTCATCCGCACGTTCAGCAAGAACGCGACGGTCGGCGAGACGGTGCGCACGATCCTCGACGAGATCGCACGGCTGCACAAAGAGCCGCCGACCGCCGCCGAGCTCGGCACGGCGCAGAGCTTCATCACCGGCAGCCATCCGCGCCAGCGCGAGACCGCCGCGGAGATGATCGAAGAGCTGTGGTCGCTCGAGCTGTCGGGGCTGCCGCGCGACTGGACCGCGAAGTTCCTCGCCGGCGTGCGCGGCGTCGACGCGAAGGCGGTCGACAAGAGCGTCGACGAGCTGGTCGACGGCAAGAACGTCGTGATCATCGTCGTGGGCTCCGCGAAAGAGCTCGAGCCGCAGCTCAAGCAGCTCGGCAAGGTCGAAGTGATCAAACCGTGAACCGCGCGTTTGCGAAGGTCGATGCGCGGCACACCATGCACCGCGCATGGGTTCCGTACCTCGTTCGCTTCGCACGCCGCGCCTCTGCGCGCTCGTCGCTGTCGTCGCTGCATGCGGCGACGACGCGAGCGCGAACGACGACGCTGCAGCTTCATCGGAATCGTCGAGTGGATCGCCGACGAGCACGAGCGCGTCGACGACCA
>DASZPU010000721.1:0-14249 GCA_035550195.1 Nannocystaceae bacterium | reverse complement strand
GCGAACGTGACGCGGGTCGGCGTGCGCAAGGGCAAGGCCGCGTACATGTCGCCCGAGCAATGCCGCGGCGATCCGCTCGACCGCCGCACGGACATCTGGTCGCTCGGCGTGGTGATCTACGAGATGCTCACGATGGCGCGGCTCTATCGCGCCGACACCGACCTCGCGATCATGCATCGCATCGTGAGCCAGGACGTGCCAGCGCCCTCGACGGTCGTGCCCGACATCCCGCGCGCGCTCGAGGCGATCGTGCTGCGTTGTCTCAGCCGCGATCGCGAGCATCGCTTCGCCAGCGCGCTGGAGCTGCAGCACGCGCTCGAGAGCTGTGCGCGCGAGCTGAACCTCGCGCCCGGTGCCGTCGCGCTCGGTGGCTACGTGCGCGGGATCTACGGCTCACCGCCGCTGCCGTGGCACTCGGGCTCGATGTCGGCGTCGGCCCCGGTCACCTCGTCGATCGACGTCGCGATCGATTCTTCGCCGAACGACGCGACGCGCGACCTCGTGAGCGCTCCGCCGCCGCAGCAGGAAACCGCGATCGGCCCACCGCCCGCGGCGCCGCGCGTGACGGCACCGTATCCGTCCGCGACGCGACGCGCTGCGGGAGCCGGCTTCACGCAGCGCGACGCATCGTCGAGCGCGTCGGTCGACGACGCACCAGCGCGATCGAAGGCGGCGGTGGTGATCGCGATCGCGGCGATCGGCCTCCTCGTCGGTGGCATCGCGTGGTGGCAGGTCGATCGCACGACCGCATCGCCGAGCGATACGCCGACGACTGCGAGCGCGCCGACGCCTCCGCCCGTGGAGATCCGCGCGCCGATCACCGCGTCGACCCCGGTCGGCACGCCCGTGCCGCCGACCTCCGCGGAGCTCGAAGCGTGGCTCGCCGCGGTGCACCAGACCGACGCGACGCGGGCGCTGCCCTTCCCTGCGCGCCACGTGTTGCTCGAGAAGCTCGCGGCCTCGAGCGCAGCGGCGCGCGTCGATCACGATCTGCAGGCCGCGCTCGATCTGCGCCAGGCCGAGGCCGCGCGTGAGCCCTGCCGCACGTTCGCGACGGCGCTCGATCGCATCGCGGCCACGCTGGCGAACGATCCGCGTCCGTCGCTGCTCGACGCGATCGCCGATGTGAAGCTCCCTGATCCCGCGCGCACGCCCGCGGCCGGTCGCGCGCCCGATGCGAGCTGCGAGGGGCTCGCCGCGCGCCTCGCCGCACTGCGCCCGAGCACGGCGACGGGAGCGGACGCGGCCGCGGGATCCGAATCCGCGGCGGAGAAGCCCCGCAAGCCGCGCAAGACCGCCACGCCGACCGCGGACGCGAAGCCGGACACGACGTCGTCCGCGAAGCTCGACGACGAGCTCCGTCCGTTCAAGAAGTGATCAGCCGCCGGGGTCGATGCGATCGAGCTCGACGAACGCGAAGCCCGACGGTGCTTCGACGTCTGCTTGGATCGCCCAGAGCTGGATCGGTGCAGTGGTCTCTTCGGTGTCGGTGTCGTAGTCGAGCGGCCCGGATGCACCCTGCACGTCGATCGACGCACCGACGCGGAAGTGCTCGACCGCCGCGGGCCAGCTGCTCGGCTCGATGTCGATCGCATCGCCCGAGCTGATACGTCGCAACCCTCGCGCGATGCCGGTGCCGGCGATCGACACCTCGTCGAAGTGCGCACGCGCGATGCCGTAGAGCACCAGCCACGCCGCGTCGTAGGAGTGCGGCGTGAAACCGGACGAGTCGGCGGGCACGTCGAACTCCGCGACGTAGGCCGCCGCGAACGCGTTGAACAGCACGCCCTCCGCGGGTGCCGGCCGCGTGCCGCGAATCTTCGCGAACAGTGCCGACGAGGTGTCGACGGTGTCGTCGATGAGCGTCGCGCTGTAGGCCGCATCCGCGAGGAAGAGTCCGACGCCCTCGGCGGTGAACGCCGCCTCCAGATCGTCCGTGGCCGTCGCGGCGGTCAACATCGCGACGTAATCGGCGATGTCCGACGACACGAACAGCACCTCGTCGATCGTGCCGGCGGTGAGCTGGTCGGCGACCTCGGCGAGGATCGACGAGAACTCGCCCGACTCGAACGGGTGGCGCTCGACCTTCGCACCGCCCGCGCCGACGAAGCGGTCCTCGAACAATGCCGCGAGCCCCTCGCCGTACGCTCCCACCTGGTAGATCGCCGAGACGTTCATGACGCCGCGCATGCGCATGTCCGCGGCGATCACCTCGCTCTGCAGCGTGTCCGGCGGCACGGTGCGCCACAAGAGCCCCGGCATCTGGAAGGTGGGGTCGAGCACGTCGAGCCCGGTGAGCGCGGGGCTCGTGGCCGACGGCGAGATCACGAGCACGTCGTCGCCGCGCACCGCTTCGAACGCGGCTTGCGTGCGCGAGCTTCCCCGTGGGCCGACGATCGCCGGCACACCGATCGTCTCGCCGAGGAACTTCGCAGCGGCCGCGCTGCCTTCGACGTCGTCGAGCATGTCGCCGGCCATCGCGGTGGTGTCGCAGTGCAGCATCGCGAAGCGCACGCCATCGAGCCCACCTTGCGCGTCGACCTGCCGCAGCGCGAGCTCGGCCGCGCGCTGCGTGTCGGCGTGGTCGACGAAGCCGAAGAGCGAGCCGAGCACGACGCGATCGGCATAGTCGTCGGGATGATCGAGGAGGTCCTCGGGCCAGCTCCGCGTGCAGCGAGGATGCGTCTGCGGTGGCGAGCACGAGCCGTCCTCGTTGCACACCGAGCCGAGCCCGAACGCGGCGCGGCACTGCGTGGACGTGCTGCACTCGTCGGGATCGAGCGCGAGCAACGTGCACCCGCACGCAAGCGCGCAGACGAGTGTGCAGAGCTGTCCGAGCACGCGCACGTCGCAGCCGACCCCGGCCCGAGTGTATGCCACCGTCGCAACGGATGGTGTACGCTCCCGCCGTGGCTCGCTCGTACGTGCGCGTGCTCGCTGCAGCGGTGGTGCTCGCCGTGGTCGCCGGGCAGGCGAACGTCGTGCTCGCCAAGCCGACCCCGGCCGAGCTGCAGCGCGCCGAGGAGCTGTACGAGAACGGGCGGGCGCTCTTCGCCGAGGGCTCGTACGAAGCGGCCGCGACCGCGTTCGACGAGGCCTACGCGCTGTCGGGCAACCTCGACATGCTCTACAACGCCGCGCTCGCCCACGATCGTGCCGGCGATTTCGAGGCCGCGATCGCGGCGCTCGATCGCTATCGTGCGCTCGCGCCCGCGAGCGAGCGTGCGGCGCTCGACCAGCGCAAGAAGAGCCTGCAGCTGCGGCTCGACAAGCAACGCGAGGCCGAGGCGAAGGCGGCGGCCGAGCCCGCGCCCTCCGATGGGCTGGTGCCCGAGCCGACGCCCGCGAAGCGCGACGCGCCTGCGCCCACGCGCGAGCAACCGCCGCGCCGCGTGAAGCCGGTGACGTGGGGCATGCTGGGCGGCAGCGCGGCCGGCTTCGTCGTGACCGCGGGCTTGGGCGGTGCCGCGCTCGCGCACGCGCGTGCGGCCGAAGACGGCTGCGTCGCGGCGGATCCCGGTCTGCTCTGCGGCAGCGATGTCGCCGACGACGCCCGCAAGAGCCGTCCGCTCGCGATCGGAGCCGACGTGATGCTCGGAGTCTCGGCCGCGCTCGCGATCACCTTCGTCGCACTGCTCGCGGTCGACCTGAGCAAGTCGAAGAAGCGCAGCACCACCGCGCGCGTCCGCCCGCACGCCACCGGCCTCGCGCTGAGCTTCTGAAGCGAGTCTCGAGCCCGACGTGGCTTTGCCACGGCGGACAGCGAGCACGACCGCGCGCGCCAGGAAGAGCGCCGGAGGGCGCGACCAAACTCAGCTCCCCGCGACGGTCATCGCGTCGACGCGGAAGCTCGGAGCCGTCGTCGCCGTGCGGTGATCGAGATCGTTGGCGACGCGATCGATGCCCTTGAGCAGCTCGTCGAGGTTGCGCGAGATCGTGATCTCGCCGACCGGCACCGTGAGCTCGCCGTGCTCGATGAGGAAGCCCTCGGCACCGCGGCTGAAGTTGCCGTTGGTGGGATCGAAGCCGAAGCCCATCATGCGATGGACGTACAAGCCGCGCTCGATGCCTTCGAGCAGCGCCTTCGGATCGTGCTTGCCGGCGAGCATCACGAAGTTGCTGGTGCTCGCGTGCGGGATGCCGCCGCCGCCGGCCGCCGAGCCCGTGGGCTTCGCACCGAGCTTGCGCGCGCTGTAGGTGTCGAGCAGGAAGCTCGACAGCTTGCCCTTCTCGACCACCGCGATCTTCTTCACCGCACGACCTTCGCCGTCGAACGCACGCGAGCCGGGCCCGCGGGGCACGAGCGGATCGTCGACCACGGTGACGTGCTTGCTCGCGACCAGCTCACCGAGCTTCTTCGCGAGGTAGCTGCGCTCGCGGTAGATCGCATCGCCGAGGATGCAGCCCGCGAGCAATCCGAGGATGCCGCGCGCCGCGTCCTTGTCGAACACCACCGGCACGACGCCGGTGTCCATCTTGATCGCACCGAGCTGACGCAGCGCGCGTGCAGCCGCTTCGCGACCGACGTCGGCGGCGGGCTCGAGCTCCGCGAAGAAGCGGCCGCCCGTCCAGTACACGCCGTTGCGCTTCTTGCCGCCGGCATCGTCGGCGACCGCCTGCACCACCAGCGACTGGTACGTGCCGCTGCGCTCGCCGAGGAAGCCGCCGGTGGTCGCGAGCACCGAGTGCCCGCTGCTGCGCCCGAACGACGCGCCCTCCGACGCGGTGATGCGGGCATCGGCGCCGAGTGCCGCGCGCTCGCCCTGCTTCGCCAGCTCGATCGCGCGGTCGGCCTTGATGCCGTCGGTCTTCGCGTCGAACAGATCGAGCGACGGCCACGACTTCGCGAGCTCGCGCGCCGCGGGTGGCAACGCCAGCTCGTCGGGCTCGCTCACCTCGGCCATCTCGACCGCGCGCCGCACGAACGAACGCACCGCATCGCGCTCGAAGTCGGTGGTGGAGCTGGTCGCGACGCGGCCGTCCTTGATGACGCGCACCGACAAGCCGCTGCTGCCGGCTTCCTTGACCAGCTCGACCGCACCTTGACGCACCGACACTTCGAGCTCGTGCCCGACCGCGACGCTGACCTCGGCCGCATCGACACCTTCGCTGCGCAGATCGTCGACGGCTTGCTCGGCCACGCGACGAAGCCGCGCGAGGATCGCCTTGGGCGTGCCCGCGCTCATTCGATGGTCGTGCCTCCGACGGTGAGCTTGTCGAGCTTCACGGTGGGCATGCCGACGCCGACCGGCACGCTCTGCCCGTCCTTGCCGCACGTCCACATGCCGTCGGACAGCTCGAAGTCGTGGCCGACCATGCTCACCGTGCGCAGCGCTTCAGGGCCGTTGCCGATGAGGTTCACGCCCTTGAGCGGCGCGGTGAGCTTGCCGTCCTCGATGAGATAGCCCTCGGTGAGGCTGAAGACGAAGTCGCCGTTGCTGATGTTGACCTGACCGCCGGAGAACTTGCGCGCGAAGACGCCACGCTTGACCGAGCGGATGATGTCCTCGGGCGCATCGGTGCCAGCGCTCATCAGCGTGTTGCTCATGCGCGGCATCGGCACGTCGCGGAAGCTCTCGCGGCGACCGCTGCCCGAGCCTTCGCGCTGGAAGAACTCCGCGCTGATGCGATCGTGCATGTACTCGCGCAAGATGCCGTCCTCGATGAGCACGACGCGCTCGCCGGTGCGACCTTCGTCGTCGACGTTGATGCTGCCGCGGCTGCCGACGAGCGTGGGATCGTCGATGACGGTGACGCCCGGCGCCGCGACGCGCTGGCCGACTTGATCGGTATAGTTCGAGGTGCGCTTGCGGTTGAAGTCGGCCTCGAGCCCGTGGCCGACCGCTTCGTGCAGCAAGATGCCGGAGTCGCCGGCCGCGAGCACCACCGGCATCGAGCCCGCGGGCGCGGGTCGGCTGTCGAGGTTCACGAGCGCGACGCGTGCGGCTTCCTTGCCGTGCGCTTCGGGGCTCATGCGCGTGAAGTAGTCGAGGCCCATGCGCCCACCGCCGCCGGAGCTGCCCGACTCGCGGCGCTGGCCCTTCTTGGCGATGACGCTCACGCCGAAGCGCACCATCGGCTGGATGTCGTAGGCCATCGTGCCGGCGCTGTCGATGACGAGGATCTCTTTGTGCACGGACACGATCGACGCGTCGACGCGCATGATGTTCTTCGACACCGCGCGCGCGGCCTTGTCGGCGCGACGCAAGAGCTCGACCTTGTCGGCACCGGCGACGTCGACGACTTCGTCGACCACGGGATAGCGCTTCGGCAGATCGGCGAGCTCGGTGCGGACCGGGCCGACCTTCGCACCACCGGCGGCGATGCGGCTCGCCGTCTCGGCGGCGCGCAGCATCTCGGCGGGCTCGAGGCTCTCGGCATATGCGTAGCCGACCGCTTCGCCTTGCACGACGCGGACGCCGACGCCCATGTCGATGCCACCGGACACGCTGCGCACGCGTCCGTCTTCCATCGCGATGCTGCTACTGCGGCGGTACTCGAAGTAGAGATCCGCGAAGTCGCCTCCGCGCTCGAGCGCCTTCGCGACGAGCTTCGTCGCGAGCGCTCCGTCAACGGCCCCGCGCCCCGGCGCAAACGGAGCCTCGGGCGCGACGATGCGCGGCGGGCCCCCCAGGGACGGAAGCGCCTCCGAGCGGGGCCGTTGTTGAAGGAATTCGCCGGAGGCGATCAGCGACTGCGACCGAAGGGCGCTGTCGCCACCCACCGCCGTCCGCTTCTTCGCGACCGGCTTCTTCGCGACCGGCTTCTTCGCGGCCGGCTTCTTCGCGGCCGGCTTCTTCGCGACCGGCTTCTTCGCGACGGCCTTCGGCTTGCCCGCGGCCTTCTTCGCCGCGGGCTTCTTCGCGCTGGCCTGCTTGCCGCGCGAAGCTGCCATCAGGCCTTCTTCGCTTTGCCCGCGTAGCGGCGACGGAAGCGATCGATGCGGCCTTCCGCATCGAGCTCACGCGCGTGGCCCGTCCAGAACGGATGGCTGCACGACGACACGTCGAGCCGGATCACCGGGATCTCCGCGCCACCGACCTCGCGCTTCTCGGACGAGCCCATCGTCGAGAACGAAGTCCACTCGTCGCCCGTCGACGTGTCGACGAACAACACCTTGTGATAGTCGGGATGAACGCCCTTCTTCATGACGGGCTCCTCACCAGCTCGACTTGGTGACGCCGGGCAGGTCACCGCGCAACGCGAGGTCGCGCAGCGCGACGCGGCACAGACCGAACTTGCGATACACGGCCTTGCTGCGGCCGGTCAGCATGCAGCGACGCGTCTTGCGAGTCGGGCACGAGTTCCGCGGCAAGCGGCCGAGCGCAACGCTGACTTGCTGCTTTTCCTCGGGCGAGAGCTCCGGGTCCTTCAGCTTGCGGCGCAGCTCGGCGCGGCGCTCGGCATACTTGTCGATCAATTCGTCGCGATTCTGATCGCGCAGGATCTGGGAGAGCTTCGCCATGGCAATAGTCGCGCCGCGGGGGCGTCGGGGCCGGGAACGTACCTTCAGCGCTTCCGCGACGCAAGCCGACTCGAACGGGCGCCGCCCGCGGCCGGCGAGGCCCCGCGCGCGCCGGCGGGTCGAGTCCCGCGAGCGCGTCCAGAGGCCGGTTGCGGGGCCTTTCGCGGCTTTTCGGGCGTGAGCGCCCGCGCCTCGGCCTGCGCGAGCGCGACGATGCCCTTCGCGGGTCGCTGCCCCGCGGCCGCGCGCAGCATCGCGATCTCGTCCTCCCGCAGCCGCCGCCACTGCCCCTCGCGCAGCCCGTCCGCGGTGATGCCCGCGAACGCGACCCGGATCACCTTGAGCACCGCGTGGCCGATCGCATCGCCCATGCGCTTGAGCTGGCGATGCACCTCCTGCGACAGCGTGATCTGCAGCCACGTGTTGGTGCGCGTCGCCTTCACCACTTCGACCTCGAGCGCGGGCCTCGTGCGCGTGCCGTCGTCGAGCACGACGCCGGCGTGCAGCTGCGCGAGCTGGTCCTCGACGAGCCGGCCCTGCAGCTTCACGTGGTACGTGCGCGGCACGGCGCGGCGCGGCTGCAACAGCGTCGATGCGAGCGTGCCGTCGCTGGTGAGCACGAGCGCACCGCGGCCATGGAAGTCGAGCTTGCCGATCGGCAACACGCGCGGCAAGCCGGTGAGCAGCGCACCGATCGTCGCGCGGCCACGCGCGTCGCGTTCGGGCTCGAGCGAGCACACGGTCTCGTCGGGCTTGTTCATCACGACGTGCACGTGCTCGGCGACGACGACCGCCGAGCCGTCGACCTCCACGCGCGCAGCATCGGGATCGATGCGCGTGCCGAGCTCGCTCACCACGCGCCCGTCGACCTTCACGCGCCCGGCCGCGATCAGTGCCTCGGCCTCGCGCCGCGAGCCGATGCCCGCGCGCGCGAGCACCTTCTGCAGCCGCTCACCGCTGCGACGTTCACTCGACGTCGGCTTCGTCGTCGGCTTCGTCGTCGCCTTCGACGTCGGCCTCCGCGGGCCCGTCGTCGCCTTCGACGTCGGTCGCGTCGGCCGGCTGTTCGCTGTCTTGTTCGTCGGCCTCGGCGGTCTCGGCATCGTCGTGTCCCTGCGCGCTCGCGTCGTCGTCCGCGCCTTCGTTCGCGCCATCCCAGTGGAGCACTTCTTGCCCCATGCTCTCGCGCTCGTCGAAGAGCGCACCCTCGCCGAGCTGTTCGGCGACGAGCTGGCGGCTCTCCTCGGTGAGCTCGCGGAACTCGTGCAGATCCGGCATGTCGCGCAGGCTGCGAAGATTGAAGAACTCGAGGAACTTGAGCGTGGTGCCGTACAGGTGCGGCCGCCCCGGCTCTTCCTTGCGCCCGACGATGCGCACGAGATCATGGTCGAGCAGGATCTTCATCACTGCACCACAGTCGACGCCGCGGATGTGATCGACCTCGGGTTTCGTCACCGGCTGGCGATACGCGATGACCGCGAGCGTCTCGAGCTGCGAGCGCGACAGTCGTGCGGGACGCTCGGCCAGGAGCAGCTGCACCCAGCGGCTGTTCTCGGGATCGGTGCGCAGGCGAAATCCACCGGCGACCTGCGCGAGCACGATGCCGCGGCCCTGCAGATCGCGACCCAGCTGCTTGAGCGCGAGCTGGATCTGCCGCTGGCTCGCGTCCTTCAACAGCTGGCGGATCTCGCGGACGCCGAGCGGCTTGTTGGCCGCGAACAAGAGGCTCTCGACGATCGACACCAGCCGCGCCGAGGCCTCGCCTTCGATCTCGCTGAGATCGTCCTCGGCCGCGATCGGCAAGCTGTCGGAGAGCTCGACCTCGTCGCTCGGCGCCTGGGCCTCGCTCTCCTCGCTCGCGCCCTTCTTGCGCCCGCGTTTCGGCGGCGCCGCGTCGCCGAGCTGCGCGACGAGATCGCCGGTGCTCGTCTCGGTGGCGCGCCGATCGGGCTCCGCTGGCTTCGCGCGCCCACGCTTCTCGCGTCGCGTCTCGGTGTCCGTCATTCCGGCTCGTCCTCTGAACGACCGGGCGGTTCTACCTCTGCATCGGCCTCGCGCACGATCGTATTCGCCGCAGCCGGCTCGTTGGCGGCCTCGGCCGCGTTGGCGACCACCGGCTCGTTCGCCGCCTCGGCCTCGTTGGCCGCGGGCGCATCGGCGCGCGCGCCCGCCTCGCTCGCGGCCGCGTCGGGCTCGACCACGAGCGACGCGTCGTCGACGTCGTCGCGCACGGTGTCTTCGCGGATGTCGGCCTCGACCTCGGGCGGCGGCGCCGGTCGGCCGAAGCTCACCGCTTCGTCGTAGCCCGCGAGCGCGCGCTCGGCCTCTTCCGCGGTGGCCGAGCGCTCGATCAGCAGCGTCTCGCTGCCCTCGGGTTGGTGCACACGCGCGACTCCGAGTCGCACGAGCTCGAGCACGGACATGAGCGTGACGATCAGCATCGCGCGCAGCTCTTGCTCGCTCGACCACGAGCTCTCGAGGAAGAGCTGCTCGAACTCGAAACGCGAGCGCTCGATGAGCACCGCGGTGAGCTGCTGCATGCGCGTCGCCACCGAGATGCGCTCGAGCACGATCTCGTGGCTCTTGAGCACGCGCGCGCGCTCGAGCACGCGCTGGTAGGCCTCGGCGAGGCGATACAGCGTGATCGGAGCGAGCCCGCTGTCGAGCGGCGGCACGTCGACGACGGCGCCGCGATCGAAGACGTCGCGCCCGGAGATCGGCAGGCGATCGAGCCGCGCCGCGGCATCGCGATAGCTCTGGTACGCGAGCAGTCGCGCGATGAGATCCGCGCGCGGATCGGTGGTTTCGCCCGCGGCGGCCGCGACCTCGGCGTCCTCGGGCTGGCTCGGCACCAGCTCGCGGCTCTTGAGGTACGCGAGCGTCGCGGCCATCACCAGGTACTCGCCCGCGGCCTCGAGATCGAGCGCGCGCATGAACTCGAGGTACTCGAGGTACTTCTCGCAGACGAACGAGATCGGGATGTCGAGGATGTCGAGCTCGTGACGGCGCACGAGGTGCAGCAGGAGATCGAGCGGCCCTTCGAACTGCGGCAGCTCGACCTCGCAACGCCCGTCGCCTCCGGGCACGTCGATCGCTGCGCCCGGCGCCTCGCTGTCGGTCGTGGTGCTCACGCTCGCTCCGGTCGAGCTTCGCTCAGGTCAGCACGCCGGCATAGGCCTGCCACGCAAACATCAGCAGCGGGCGGAACACGTAGTCGAGCACGCCCGTGACCATCAACACCACCACGATCACGAAGCCGTAGCGCGACAAGAACTCGTCGACGTTCTGGTGGCGTGGGCCGAGCAACCAGCCCAGCACCTTGCCGCCGTCGAGCGGATGCACCGGCAGCAGGTTGAACACGAACAGCACGAGGTTCAGCGAGAAGAACATCCACAGCGGGTTGTGCGGACCCGCCAGCCACAGCGCGAGCCCGCCGAACTTCGCGAGCGCGAACACGATGCCGAGCGTGAGCACGGCCATGATGAGGTTCGACAGCGGCCCCGCGAACGAGACGATCGCCGCGCCGGCGCGCATCGTCACCTTGCGGGTGAAGAACCGCGCGTTGAACGGCACCGGCCGCCCCCAACCGAACGCGATCGTGCCGCCGCTCGACAGCCCGAGGATCACCGGCAGCGCGAGCGTGCCGATCGGATCCGCGTGCGAGACCGGATTCAGCGTGAGCCGGCCCTGCCCCTCCGCGGTGGGATCGCCGAGCTTGTGGGCCGCGTATGCGTGGGAGAACTCGTGCACGCTCACTGCGAGCACGAGACACACCACGTAGATCAGCGTGTAGCGCAGCACGTCGGCCCCCAGCGCGAACGGGACCGCCATCAGGAGCTCGGAATGGATCGCGAGGAAGAGCGGCACGGGCGGTACGGGGACCTCGGGTCAAAGTGTGGAAACGGCCGGGCGATCGGGCAAGCGGCGTGACGCTCGCGGGCGCGCAGGGCCGTCGGTAGCACGACGGGCCGCCCCTGGGACAGGAGCGGCCCGCGTGTGAGCAAGGGGCGCCCGGGGGTTCGGGCGACCGTTGCTAGCAGTCTTCCTTGTTACCGGTCGTGTCGCCTTCGCCGCTCCACTTCTTGAGATCGGCGCCGACTTCCATGACCTCGGAGATGCACAGCGAGGGGTTGCCGGTGATGAGCAGCTGCATGCCGACGGCCTTGAGGTCGTGCAGACCCGCGAGGTTCACCAGCGCATCGTTATAGCTGATCGACAGGTTCTGCGTGATCGCGACCAGGCCGCTGAACGCGGTGATGTCGGTGAGCACGGGGTTCTGGTCGATGTTGATCGACAGCCCGATGAGCTGCAGCATCGACACGCCTTCGACCGACGTGAGCGCGTTGTTCTTCGTGACGATGAACGAACCGCCGAGGTCGGTGAGGTTGTCGAGGCCGTAGATCGCGGTGAGGTTCGGGTTCTCCGAGATCGACAGCGACTTGCCGATGCTCGTGATGTTGGCGAGACCTGCGACGTCGGGCGCGGTCGTGCCGAAGATCTGCACGTCGCCCTGCACCTCGGTGATGCACGCGAGGAAGTCGAGGTTGTCGATCGCCGGCATCGAGATCTTGATGTCGCCGGTGACGGTGTTGTAGCCGTCGAGCAACGTCATGTGCTCGGCTTCGAAGATGTAGACGTCGCCGTCCCACGTCATCGTGCCGGGGGTCGGGCACTCCACCATGTGGTGCGGACCCGTCGTCGGGCTGGTGTCGTCGGTGCCAGTGTCGGGATCGGTCCCCGTCGAGGTCGCCGGGTCCGAGGTCATGCTCGTCTCGGTCGGGTCCTCGGTCGTCTCCGGATCCTCCGAGTTCGACGGATCCGAGCTCGTGTCGTTTTGGCCCGTGTCGTCGCTCGTGGTCGGACAGCCGGACAGACCGACACCGAGTGCGAGTGCAGCACCGCTCTTGCCGAGATTCTGAAGCCAGTGATGGCGTTGCAAAGTCAACTTGCCCTCCTCGTCACCACAGGGGTGCTCGGCGCCCACGGTAGTGCGAAGCGTGGCAGCTACGCAAGCGCGGCGAGCGGGTGCGACTTTGCGCTCGCACACGGGGTTTCGACCGCGTGGGCGGTGGTCATGCAGCGGACTTGCGCTTCATGCACGGGGATGATGGCGATCGTACGCGGCGCGAGCGTGGGCGGAGCTGACGTGGGTATAGACCTCGGTCGTCGAGATGTCCGCGTGCCCGAGCAGCGCTTGCACGACGCGTAGGTCGGCTCCGCCTTCGAGCAGATGGGTGGCGAAGCTGTGGCGAAGCTTGTGCGGGGAGATCGGCCGGGTGATGCCGGCTGCGAGCGCGTGACCGCGCAGCCGATCGAACCAACCTTGGCGGCTGAGCCGCCCGCCACGTTGGTTGAGGAAGAGCGCCGCACGTGCCGCCGTCTTCGCGCGTCCACGCGCGCCGGACGTCTTCGCGCGGGCGGCTGCAGCGGCGAGCAGCGGACGCGCGTGCTCGAGGTACTGTGCGAGCGCGTTCACGGCGTGCTCGCCGAGCGGCACGATGCGGTGCTTGCCGCCCTTGCCGAGCACGGTCGCGTGGCCGTCGGCGAGGTGCAGACGATCGAGCGTGAGCTCGAGCGCCTCGGACACGCGACAGCCGCTCGCGTACATGAGCTCGAGTAACGCGGTGTCGCGCAGCGCGAGCGCATCGTGCGTGCCGGGTGCAGCGAGCAGCGCCTCGATCTCGTCGCGGGTGAGCAGCGCGGGCAAGCGCTTCGCGAAGCGCGGCACCGGAGCGCCCTCGGTGGGATCGATCGCGATCGTGCTCTCGCGGCGCAGCCAGCGGTAGAGCCCGCGCACGCACACCCAACGACGCGCTTGCGAGCGCGCGGACTGCCCGTCGTCGGCGAGCGAGCTCAACCACTTCAAGAGCACGCCGGTGTCGGCGGCGAGCACGTCGATGCCGCGCTCCGCGAGATCACCGGCGAGCTTGGCCAGATCGGCGCCGTAGGCCGCGAGCGTGTTGGCCGAGAGCCCGCGCTCCACCTGCAGATGCCGCAGATACTCTTCGATCGCGAGCTCACACGTGAGCGTGCCGGCCCCGACGATCAACGGCGGCCCTCGGAGCCGAGCCCGAGCACCTCGCGGACCATCTCGATCACCTGCGGCGCCTGGATCGGCTTGGTGATGTACGCGGTGGCTCCGAGCGCGAGGGCGCGCTGACGATCCTCTTCTGCACCTTCGGTGGTGATGATGATGATCGGGACCTCGCGGTAGGCCTCGTCCGCACGCAGCCGCTTCACGAGCTTGAGCCCGTCGAGGATCGGCATGTTGATGTCCGTGATGATGATGTCGAACTTGGTCGACGCGATGCGGCGCAGCGCATCGACTCCGTCGTCGGCCTCGACGACCCGCAGCTCGCGGATGCGCGAGAGCGCGAACACGATCATCTTGCGCATCGGTGGACTGTCTTCCACCACGAGGGCGCACAGGCGCCCGGCCCCTTCGGGCCCGGAGGGCCGAGAAGGCAAATCGTTCCCCTGCGTCATGAACCCACCAACCGTTCGAGCGCGGCGCGCTGCAACGGGACCTCGCGCGCGTGCGCACGGATCCATGCGGTCTCGATTCCGACTCCGGCGTGCTCCGAGACCAGCTCGAGCAGTCCGAAGTCGCCTTCGTCGAAGCGCTGCTTCTGTGGCAAGAACTTCTCGATGCGCGCGACGCCGACGAGTCGCGTGCCGCTGTAGAGTGGAAGGTGCATCAAGACGCCCGGTGAGTCGCCGAGCGGCGCACCGGCGCGCCACGGTGCACCGGCCGCGGTGACCTCGCCCGCAGGCCCCGAGCCCA